>NZ_CAUQWC010000021.1:0-24926 GCF_963521695.1 uncultured Microbacterium sp.
TCCCGTCGGTCTGCGACAGGGCACCACGTGCGATCGCGTCGTCGATGCCCGCGACGAAGGCCGCCGTCCCGGCGTCCAGTCCGGCCGCCTCGAGGCCGGCCGTGAGCTGCTCGATCGTGACCGCGGTGTACGTCACCGGGCGACCCAGCACCTCGGTCGCCGCCTGAGCGAGCTCGTCATACGTCCAGGCCTCGTCCCCTCCCACTTCGAGCGTCTGACCGACCAGGTCGTCGGTGGTCAGGGCGAGGGCCGCGGCCTCCGCGTAGTCGCGACGGCTCGCGCTCGCGACGCGTGCATCGCCGACCGCGGCGACGATCTCACCGGTGTCGGCGGCACGGGCCACGGCATCCAGGTAGTTCTCCGTGTACCAGTTGTGGCGCAGCACCGTCGCCGACAGGCCCGAAGCGGCGATGGCCTCTTCGGTCGCCTTGTGGTCGGCGCCGAGGGCGTAGTCGATCTCGTCGACGCGGGGGGCGCTGGTGTAGACGAGTCGGCTGACGCCGGCATCGTGTGCCGCGGCGATGACGTTGCGGTGGCCGCTGACGCGATCCGCGTCGGTGCCCGAGATGAGCAGCACGCGGTCGACACCCGTGAAGGCAGGTGCGACGGTCTCGGCACGGGCGTAGTCGAGCTCCACGACGCCGACGCCGCGCGCGGAGAGATCGTCGGCCTTCGAGGGGGTGCGCACGCCCGCGACGATGTCGGATGACGGCACACCGCGCTGCAGCAGTGCATCGACGACGAGGCGGCCGAGCTGGCCGGAGGCGGCGGTGACGAGAAGGGTCATTCGGGGTGTCCTTTCGATGGGTACGCCGGGTTAAACCTGCGCCACGCGCACGCATTCCGGAACGACGGTACCCACTTTCTGGTTAGGTACTCACATGAGCGTTAGTCTTGCCGATCTCCGGGGTCGTGATCCGCAGATCTTCACCGACGGGTGTCCCACCCGCACCGTGCTCGACCACGTCATGGGCAAGTGGGGTGTGCTCGTGCTGCTCGCCCTTTCCGACGGCACCCAACGCTGGGGGGTCCTGCGTCGCAACGTCGCGGGGATCAGCGAGAAGATGCTCGCCAGCACGCTCAAGACGTTGGAGGCAGACGGCCTCGTCGCCCGCACCGCCTACCCCGAGGTGCCGCCGCGCGTGGAGTACGCCCTCACCGACCGCGGCCGAGACCTCATGACCCGCGTCATCCCGCTCATGGAGTGGGTCGCCGACAACGCCGACGACATCGTCGCGCGGAAGGGGTGAGCCATGCGTCTTCCCGACATGCGACAGATGCGCGGAAGCCTGAATGTGCGCACGCCGCGCCGCGTCCCGCTCCTGCAGGTGGCGAAATCCGCCCTCGCCATCGTCGCCGCCTGGTTGCTCGCGGGCTGGCTCGTGCAGGGCCCGCCGCCGATCTTCGCCGCGATCGCAGCCCTCCTGGTCGTTCAGCCGAGCGTCAACCAGTCATTCACCCGCGCCGTGGAGCGCAGCGTGGGCGTCATCGTCGGCGTCGTGATCGCGGCGCTGCTGGGGCTCGCCTTCGGTTCTCAGCCGTGGGTCGCTCTGCTTTCGGCGGGCGTCGCGCTGGTCGTGGCGTGGGCCGCCCGCATTTCGCCCGGCGCGACGAACCAGATCGCGATCAGCGCGCTGCTGGTGCTCGCCCTGGGCACCGCCACCCCGAACTACGCCCTCGACCGCGTGCTCGAGACGCTCATCGGTGCCGCCATCGGCATCGTCGTGAACGCGGTGCTGGTGCCGCCGGTGCTCGTGCCTCCGGCGCGAGAGAAGGTCGACACCCTCGGACGTGAACTCGCCGCCTCACTCGAGCGACTCGCCGACGCGCTCGAGACTCCGCAGACCCCGGCCTCGCTCGAGGGTCTCCTGCTCGAGGCGCGACTACTGCGGCCGGTTCGAGACGCCGCGGCCGACGCGCTCAGTGACGGCGAGGACTCGCTGGCCCTGAACCCCCGCAGCCGCCGCCACCGCACCGACCTCGCCGCCATGGACGACCTGCTGGACCGGTTCACCCCGGTGGTCACCCAGACGGTGGGCATGACCCGCGCGGTCTATGACGGCTACGACGCATCGATCGTCGACGAACCCGCCGTGCGCGCGATCGCCGAGCAACTGCATCGCGCGGCCCATGACGTTCGCCTCGCATTCGGACTCGACACCGGCCCCGGTCGTGGCACTGAGCCGTCCGCCCCGGAGGAACCCGCCCTCACGCGCCCCCTGCAGATCCAGACGCCGTCGCCGGCGCATTGGGTGCTCGTCGGGTCGATGCTCACTGATCTGCACCGCGTGCACGAGACGCTCCGCGGCGACGCATTCTGACCGGCTCCCGTCCTCTGCTGCGAATCTTCCCCGCGCGCGCCCTCACCACTCTGCGCGCTGGTTGACTGGGCGACATGGGTACCGCGATGTTCCCCCTCGGCGCCGTCCTCTTCCCGTACACGCCCCTGGCGCTACGGATTTTCGAGGAGCGTTACCTCGTCATGCTCGGCCGTCTCCTCGATGAGACCGACCCGGCATTCGGGGTCGTACTGATCGAGCGCGGCACCGAGACCGGTGGAGGCGACCAGCGCTTCGCCCTGGGCACGATGGCGCAGCTGAGCCACGTGGTCCCACAGGCGGGGCAGATGCAGATCGTCGCGCGCGGAACCGAGCGCTTCGAGATCGTCGAGTGGCTCGACGACGACCCCTACCCCCGCGCCGACGTGCGGGCGCTGCCCGATCTGGAGTGGAACGACGCGCTGGCACCGTTACTCGATGAGGCAGAACGGATCGTCCGACGCGTTCTCGCCCGCGCCGGGCAGTTCGGCGGTACGCGGTGGGACCCCGAGGTGGAGCTGTCGGAGGAGCCGCTCCCCCGCGCGTGGCAACTGGCCGCGATCGCACCGCTGGGAGAACTCGATCAGATGGATCTGCTTCGCTCATCGACACTGGGTGGGCTGCTGCGCGCGACCATCGACCTGACTCTGGCCGCCGAACCGCTGTTGGGCGATCCCGTGCCCGACGGCGTCATCGTCGTCGACGACGACAGCCCCGGCGACGACTGACGGCGGGCGTGACGACCGACGGCGGGCATTGTGCGGGCGCCGCGCGGACGAGTCCGTCACCACCGCCCGCCCGACGCGACGACTCCCGGCACGTCACAACCTCGGGGAAGCAACCCCGCACGCCCGGGGCCCGAGGAGACCGCTTCGCGCGGCACCCCGGGCCCCGAACGCCCGCTCAGTTCAGCTCACGCACCGTCGAGGGGATGACACCGTGGCCATAGAGGTCGATGGCGAGGTCCTGCAGCGCGGTCAGCGCGACGCGCTGCGTCTGGGGGCCATACGAGATGCGGGCCACGCCGAGGGCCTCGTACTCGGCCGCCGCGAGCGCACCGGGCACGCCGATGACGCTGAGCTTGCGATCTCCCAGTCCCTCCACCAGACGGCGGGTCGTCTCGGCATCCAGCTTCCCCGGGACGAACACGGTGGTGGCACCGGCGGCGAGGAACGAGCGACCACGCTCGACGGCATCCGCGATCTTGTCGTCGAGCGGACGGTCGCCGCCCTTCAGGAACACGTCGGTGCGCGCGTTCAACACGAAGGGGACGCCCTCGGCCTCGCCCGCTGCGATCACGGCCTCGACGGCGCGCACCGAATCGGCGAGCGGCTGCACCTTGTCTTCGACGTTCGCCCCGATCACCCCGACGCCGATCGCACGGCGCGTGGTCTCGCCGGGGTTGCCGAAGCCGGAATCGAGGTCGGCCGTCACCGGCACGTCGACCGCGGCCACGATACGGCCGACCATGTCGAGCATGACGTCGAGCGGGATGTTCTCGCCGTCTTCGTATCCGAAGGTCGCGGCGATCGAATGGCCCGCGGTGGCGAGGGCCTTCGTCTCGGGCAGCGCCGCCACGGCCTTCGCCGAGATGACGTCCCAGATGTTGACGACACGCAGGATCTCGGGCGCGGCGTGCAGTCGTGCGAAGGTCTCCGCCCGTTCGGGAAGGGTGCTCATGCGTGTTCTCCTGTCGTGCGGATGGCGGTGTCGGCGATGGCCTCGGCGATGAGGGTCTCGCCCGCGCCGAATCGGATGAACCGACCGATCGTGGCCGGCTGCACGAGCGCAGCGGCGGCGACCGCCGCCACATCGGCCCGTGAGACTTCGCCGTTGCCCTGCGGCGCGGTGGTGATGCGGCCCGTCGGGGGGTCGAGCGTCAGAGTGCCCGGACCGAGGATCGTCCAGTCCAACTCACTCGCTCGCAGGTGGTCGTCGGCGGCGAGCTTGGCATCGGCATAGGCGAAGAAGGAATCGTCGGGGTCGATCCCGTGATCGGGGGTCGACCCGATCCACGACACCAGGACGAAGCGCCGCACGCCCGCCTTCGCCGCAGCATCGATCGCGCGCTGAGCCGCATCCCGGTCGACGGCGTACGTGCGCTCGGCGCTGCCCCCGCCGGCCCCCGCCGACCACACGATGGCGTCGGCGCCCGAGAAGGCCTCCGCCATCTCGTCGACGTCGGCTTTCTCGACATCGAGAACGAGGGGCGTGCCGCCCGCCTGCTCGATGTCACCGGATTGATCGGCGTTGCGGATGACGGACGTGGCCTCGTCTCCGCGATCGGCCAGCAGTTGCGCCAGGTGCAGCGCGACCTTGCCGTGCCCTCCCATGATCACGATGCGTTCCATGTCATCGTCCTCCTACTTTCTCGATCGACATCTTCAGAATCACGCGGTCCGCCCGATCGGGTGGCGCCTCCTGCTGCGCGTTGCCGTAGCGCTGTCCGAGACGCACGTAGAAGGCGCCTTCGGGGTCGGGCTCGGCCTCCACGAGTCTTCCGCGCACCTCGATGTAACGGGAAGGATGCTCGGGGTCGACCACCATGAGGCTCATCGAGGGGTTCTGTTGCAGATTGCGGTACTTCTGTCGCGTGACCGTGTGCGTGAACAGCAGGTGCTCGCCGTCGAACTCGTACCACATCGGGTTGACTTGCACGGTGCCGTCTGGGCGGACGGTGCCGAGGCTGGCGTAGTTCGGATTTTCGAGCAGATCGCGTTGCGCGTCGGGGATCATGCGTGTCCTCTCACCGGGAATCCAAGAACGACCCTACGCAGCACCTCCGACATCGGGCGGCGGGGTTGACGCCCTCAGTCCACGTCGCCATCGACGTACACCCATCGGCCCCCGCGACGCAGGAACCGGCTGCGTTCTCGCAACTCTCCATCGACCCCGTGCTGATGCCACGCCGCACGAAACAACACGACCGCGGCATCCCCGTCCTCCGCGGCGTGCTCGATCACCAGACCGTGCCACGACGTGCCGTCGTCGACGTCGATCTGATCGGGTCGGGTGCGCGGATGCCACGACCGGGTGAGATGCGCCCGATCGCCGACGGCGAAGGCGGTGTACCGCGAACGCATCAGGCGCTCGGCGCTCGGAGCAGGCGCGCCGTCGAGGATCGGACCGCAACACCGCCCGAACGCCCCGTCCCCGCACGGGCACGACGCGTCCGCCGAGGGACGAGTGGATGCCGACCCGAAAGACATCCCGCCACTCTAGGCCGCGGGGATCACGGCAGATCGCGAACGTGCAACAGCGAGCGCACCCGCAGGTTCCGGCGCAGATCTGGTCGCTGCAGGGCGTCCACCACGACCGCCGCGCCCACCCAGGTGGCGCCGCTGTCGTCGACCAGCCGACGGCACGCCTCCAGTTGCGCTCCGGTGTCCACCCAGTCGTCGACGAACAAGACCCGATCGCCCGCCCGCAGCAGCGCTCGTCGGATCCCGAGGCGCAGGTGCCGGTCGCGGTAGTCGGGCCCCGTCGTCGTCTCCCACCATGCATCGCTGTCGACGAAACGGGAGGGATCCTTCCGCACTTCCGCGAATCCCACGCCGAGCGCAGTCGCGGCGAGGACGCCGAGCAGACTGCCCCGCGACTGCGGTCCCATCACGACCGTCGGGGCGCCGTCAGGGAAGAGCGCCGCGAGGCTCGGGCCGATCCGCGCGAGGATCGCCGCGTCGCGCCACCACCCGGTGACATCTGCGCCGAACGACTCGTCGGTGCGGTCGCCCCGCCACCGGAAGGCTCGCTGAAGATCGTCGCGGATACCGGGCACGCGTTCATTGTGTCCACGTTCGGCGCGGAGCGGAGCGCCCACCGACGGGTGAAGTCGCCGCGTGCGACAAGCCCCGTGGTCCTGCGCCGTGCCCGCGTGCCAGGATCGAACCCGTGACCGACCGCATCATGCTCCTCGACACCGCGTCGCTGTACTTCCGCGCGTTCTACGGCGTACCCGACAAGGTGAAGGCGACGGACGGCACGTCGGTCAACGCCGCGCGCGGGCTGCTCGACATGATCGGCAAGCTCGTGACGACGTACGAGCCCACCCGTCTCGTCGCGTGCTGGGACGACGACTGGCGACCCGCGTGGCGCGTCGCGCTCCTGCCCAGCTACAAGGCGCACCGCGTCGTCGAGGCGGTGCCCGCGGGGGCCGACATCGAAGAGGTCCCCGACCCGCTCGAGGCGCAGATCCCCGTGATCCGTGCGGCGCTGGAGGTGCTCGGCATCCCGATCGTCGGGGCGGCCGAA
This sequence comes from uncultured Microbacterium sp., assembly GCF_963521695.1. Taxonomy (GTDB): domain Bacteria; phylum Actinomycetota; class Actinomycetes; order Actinomycetales; family Microbacteriaceae; genus Microbacterium. The sequence goes on from NZ_CAUQWC010000021.1 coordinate 6,570, forward strand.
CACGAGGCCGATGACGTCATCGGAACCCTCGCCACCCGGGCCGACGCACCGGTCGACATCGTCACCGGCGATCGCGACCTCTTCCAGCTCATCGACGACGACCGCGGCATCCGCATCGTCTACACCGCGCGCGGCATGAGCAACCTCGAGATCGTCGATGACGCCGCCGTCGTCGGCAAGTACGGCGTGCACGCCGCGCAGTACGCCGACTTCGCCGTGCTGCGCGGCGACCCCTCCGACGGCCTGCCCGGGGTGGCGGGGGTCGGGGAGAAATCCGCGGCCTCGCTTCTGGCCGCGTGCGGCGACCTCGACGGCATCCGGGCCGCCGCCACCGACGGGTCCGCGGGCACTCCCGCCCAGCGCGCCAAGATCCTCGCGGCGAGCGATTATCTCGACGTCGCGCCCACGGTCGTGCGCGTGGCCCGCGAACTCGAATTCGCCCCCTACGACGACCGGATCCGTCCCGTCGACGAGGCCGAGGCGACGGCCCTCGCCGACACGTGGAACCTCGGCTCGTCGATGACGCGCGCCCTCACGGCGCTCCGCCGCTGATCAGCACGAGCGTTCCAGCCAGTCCCGCAGCTTCTCCAGCGGCCACGTCGTGACGATGCGGTCGACCGGGACACCGAGCGCCTCGGCTCTCGCCGCGCCGTAGTCGAGGAGCGACAGCTGTCCGGGCGCGTGCGCATCGGAGTCGATCGAGAACAGGCACCCCGCCTCGATGGCCAGCGCCAGCAGCGCGTCGGGCGGGTCCTGCCGCTCCGGACGCGAGTTGATCTCGACGGCCACACCCGAGTCGGCGCACGCCGAGAAGACGGCCGCCGCGTCGAAGTCCGACGGCGGTCGCGTGCCCCGCGCGCCCTCGACGAGCCGTCCCGTCACGTGCCCCAGCACGTCGACGCGCGCGTCTTTCGCCGCGGCGACCAGGCGCTTCGTCATCGGCCCGCGTTCCATGCGCAGCTTCGAATGAGCGGATGCCACGACCACATCGAGTTCGCGCAGCAGCTCGTCCTGCTGGTCGAGGCTCCCGTCGTCCAGGATGTCGACCTCGATGCCGGTGAGTAGGGTGAACCCGCCACCACGGTGGCCGCGGACGACGTCCATCTGCGCGCGGAGGCGCTCCGGCGACAGTCCGTTGGCGACGGTGAGGCGCGGCGAGTGGTCGGTCAGAGCAAGGTACTCGTGGCCGAGTCCCCGCGCGGCCTCCACCATGGCCTCGATCGGGGTGAGCCCGTCCGACCACTCGCTGTGACTGTGCAGATCGCCGCGCAGCCTGGCGCGCAGCTCCGCGCCACCCGTCGGCGCCGACTCGGCGCGCAGCGTCGCGAGACGCTCGGGCACGGCTCCCGCCAACGCCTGCTGGATGACGGCGAACGTCGAATCGCCGATTCCGGGTCGCCGCCGCAGCGCCGGGTCGCGCAACTCGGCGTCGCTGAGCCCCTCGATCGCGGCGGCCGCGGTGCGGAACGCCTTCGACTTGTAGCGCGACGATCTCTCCCGCTCGAGCAGGTACGCGATCTCGGTGAGCGCCTCGAGCGGATCCACGCGCTACTCCGACAACTCTTTCGAGGTCCGCACCCAGTCGTCGAGCTTCGTCGCCGCCCGCCCGTCGTCGATGGCTCCGGCCGCGTCGGCGAGCGCATCCGCGAGACGCTCGAGGATCGGACGCTGCACCTCGGCCGCATCCTGGAAAAGGCGGTACGACACCAGACCCGCCGCCGCGTTCAGCAGAACGATGTCGCGGACCGGTCCGGTGTCGCCCGCGAGCACGCGCCGCACCACCCCGGCGTTGTGGTCGGGTGACCCGCCGAGCAGGTCATCGATGTCGGCGACGGGGATGCCGAGATCGCGAGGATCCAGGTCGTGCTCGTGCACGTCGCCCCGGCTGATCTCCCACAGGCGGCTGTGCCCGGTCGTGGTGAGCTCGTCGAGTCCGTCGTCACCGCGGAACACCAGTGCGGTGGCGCCGCGCGTGCGGAAGACTCCGGTGATCAGCGGCACGCGATCGAGGTGGGCCACCCCGACGGCGTTCGCCTCGGCGCGGGCCGGGTTGCACAGGGGCCCGAGGAAGTTGAAGACCGTCGGAACGCCGAGCTCGGCCCGTGTCGGACCGGCATGGCGGAACCCGGGGTGGAACGCCGACGCGAAAGCGAAGGTGATGCCGGTTCGATCGAGCGTCTCGGCCACCTTCTCGGGCGCGAGGGTCAGCGCGATCCCGAGCGATGACAGCACGTCGGACGACCCCGACGACGAGCTCGCCGCGCGGTTGCCGTGTTTGACGACCGGAACCCCGGATGCGGCGGCCACGATGGCCGCCATCGTCGAGACGTTGACGGTGCCGAAACGGTCACCGCCCGTTCCGACGATGTCGAGTACCTCCGCGCGGACGGGAAGGGGCACCGCCGCCTCGAGGATGGCGTCACGGAAGCCGACGATCTCTTCGACGGTCTCCCCCTTCGCGCGCAGCGCGATGAGGAACCCGGCGAGCTGCGAGGGAGTCGCCTCGCCCGCCATGACCTGTCTCATCGCCCATGTGGACTCCGACACGCTGAGGTCGTCGCCGGCCAGCAGCGAGGAGAGCAGATCGGGCCAGGTGAAGCGTTCCGCCATGGGACGATCCTTTCACACGCGTGTCGTCTCGCCGTGTCGCGATCCGCGCCTCCGGCGGCGGCAGCACGAACCCGCTCCGTACCGGGGATTCCTTGCGGATTCTGAGGCTTCCCTAAGTCTCGACGATGGAATAACTCATGTTGGGGATGGGATGATCGGGCCCGCGGATCGCGCATAATGGAACGGTGACGACCTCAGCGACGTATTCCCAGGCCGTGCGTGCCGTGAAGCGACCCGACCCGGTCGCCGTAGGCACCATCGTGTGGCTGGGCAGCGAGGTCATGTTCTTCGCAGGCCTCTTCGCGATCTACTTCACCCTCCGCAGCACCTCCGCGTCCCTGTGGGCCGAAGAGACCCAGCTGCTCAATGTCCCCTTCGCGCTGGTCAACACGTTCATCCTCGTGTTGTCGTCGGTCACGTGCCAGATGGGCGTCTTCGCCGCCGAGCGGTACCAGCCGTACCGCACGGGCAAGGCCACCGGCTTCAAGCAGTGGGGAATGGTGGAGTGGTTCTACCTCACCTTCATCCTCGGCGCGGTCTTCGTGTCGGGACAGGTGTGGGAGTACGCGACGTTGGTGGCCGAGGGCATGCCCATCAGCGCCAACCCCTACGCCTCCGCCTTCTACCTGACCACCGGCTTCCACGCCCTGCACGTGACGGGTGGCCTCATCGCCTTCCTGCTCGTGATCGGCCGTGCATACGCCGTGAAGAACTTCGGCCGGAAAGAGATGACCACCTCGATCGTCGTGTCGTACTACTGGCACTTCGTCGACGTCGTCTGGATCGCCCTGTTCGTCGTCATCTACTTCCTCAAGTAAGAGAGCTGTACTCCACATGGCACGCGAGAAGAAGACTCGTCGGTCGTCCGGGCGCCGTAGCCCCCTGGCCGCCGCCGCGCTGATCGGCATCGGACTCCTCCTCACCGGAGGTGCCTATGCCGGCGCCTCGGCCGCGATGGCCGCGACCTCCACCACGCCCGTCAGCGAGGCCAATTCCGCGACCGCGGTCGAAGAGGGCGAGAAGCTCTTCCAGGCCAACTGCGCGACCTGCCACGGTCTCAACCTCGAGGGCAGCCAGCAGGGACCCGCGCTGTTCGGCGTCGGCGAACTGTCGGTGCACTTCCAGGTCTCGACGGGCCGCATGCCGCTGCAGGCCCAGGGCCCGCAGGCTCCGGTCAAGCCCGTGCAGTTCACGGAAGAGCAGATCAACGCCATCGCGGCGTACGTACAGTCCTCGGCCCCCGGACCCGCTTACCCCACCGATGACCTCGTCGACGGAGAGGGCGACCTCTCCCACGGAGCCGAGCTCTTCCGCATCAACTGCGCCATGTGCCACAACGTCGCCGGCGCCGGCGGCGCTCTGACCGAGGGCAAGTGGGCACCCGACCTGCACACGGTCACCCCCGTCAACATGTACGCGGCGATGGTCACGGGTCCGCAGAACATGCCGGTCTTCAACGACCTCAACCTCACCCCCGAAGACAAGCGCGACGTCATCTCGTACCTGATGTACGTGCAGAAGACCGACTCCCCCGGTGGCTACGCCCTCGGGTCGCTGGGCCCGGTCTCCGAGGGTCTGTTCATCTGGATCTTTGGTATCGGGGCACTCATCGCCCTGACCGTGTGGATCACGGCGAAGTCCAACTGACCGTCGTCTTCGACATTACGTAAACGCACGAGGAGCACCATGGCACACGAGGACGACGCACTCGAGCACGAGAGGGCTTCCTGGAAGCCCGGCTCGGGCCTCGCCGTCGCGGTTCCCGACGCCGTAAACAACCCGGGGCTGCCCGGTCACCGTCAGCGGATGACCGACAAGGACCCGCAGGAGATGAAGCGTGCGGTCCGCACGGTTTACACCCTGTTCTACGTCTCGGTTGCGGCGAGCATCTGGGCGAGCATCGCCTACATGATCTTCCCGATCGAGTCGGGCGCGATGATCGACATCCGCTACAACAACCTCTTCATCGGGCTCGGCATCGCCTTCGCGCTGCTGGCGATCGGCATCGGCACCATCCACTGGGGCAAGTCGGTCATGTCCGACAAGGAGTACATCGAGGATCGCCACGCGACCCGCGGGCGCGACGAGGTTCGCGAAGGTGCGATCAACGTCTTCGCCGAAGCCGACAAGGACTCCGGCTTCGGTCGTCGCGAGATCATCCGCAACTCGATGTTCGCTGCGCTGGCGGCATCCATCATTCCCGGTATCACCCTCTTCCGCGGGCTCGCACCGCAGGATCAGGACCCCGTGACGATGCTGAGCCACACGATGTGGAAAGAAGGCATGCGCCTGTCGCACGACCCCTCCGGTCGTCCGATCCGCGCGGCCGACGTCACCCTCGGATCCGCCTTCCACGTGATCCCCGAAGAGCTCGCCGGCCTCGGTCACGACGAGGGCTACCTCGAAGAGAAGGCCAAGGCCATCGTGCTGCTCATGCGCATGCAGCCCGAGCAGCTCAACCCCGAGACCAACAACCTCGACTGGTCGTACGACGGCATCATCGCGTACTCCAAGGTCTGCACCCACGTCGGTTGCCCCGTGGCACTGTACGAGCAGCAGACCCACCACCTTCTGTGCCCCTGCCACCAGTCGCAGTTCGACGTCGCCAACGGCGCGGCCGTCATCTTCGGCCCGGCTGCCCGTCCCCTGCCGCAGCTCCCCATCACCGTCGACGCCGAGGGCTACCTCGTCGCGCAGAGTGACTTCCACGAGCCCGTCGGCCCCAGCTTCTGGGAGCGCTCATGAGTACCGGTACTCACCCCACCGAGAACGTCACCACCGAACCCGCCGTCTACTCCGGTCCGCCGCAGGCGCCCGCCGGTCGAGACGGCAAGCCGCTCGGTGGCCGCTTCGTCGGCGCCGCGGCGAACTACCTCGACGAGCGCACGAGCATGTCGGGCCTCGTCAAGGAGCTCGGCCGCAAGGTCTTCCCCGACCACTGGTCGTTCATGCTCGGCGAGATCGCCTTGTGGAGCTTCGTCGTCGTGCTGCTCTCCGGCACGTTCCTGACCTTCTTCTTCCAGGCGTCGATGGTCGAGACGCACTACAACGGTGCGTACGAGCCCATGCGCGGTATCGCGATGTCGGCAGCCATGGAGTCGGCGCTGCACATCTCGTTCGACCTGCGCGGCGGTCTGCTCGTCCGTCAGATCCATCACTGGGCGGCGCTCGTGTTCGTCGCCGGTATCGGCGTGCACATGCTCCGCGTGTTCTTCACCGGCGCGTTCCGCAAGCCGCGTGAGCTCAACTGGGTCGTCGGCTTCATCCTCTTCATCCTGGCGATGGCAGAGGGCTTCACCGGCTACTCGCTCCCCGACGACCTGCTGTCGGGTAACGGCCTGCGCATCATCGACGGCATGATCAAGGGTCTGCCGATCATCGGCACCTGGACCTCGTTCCTCCTCTTCGGCGGCGAGTTCCCCGGCACCACCATCGTCGGTCGTCTGTACACCTTGCACATCCTGCTGCTGCCGGCGATCCTCGTCGCCCTGCTCGCCGTGCACCTCATGTTGATGATCATCAACAAGCACACGCAGTTCGCCGGCCCCGCGCGTACGAACAGCAACGTCGTGGGCTACCCGATCATGCCGGTGTACGCCTCCAAGATGGGTGGCTTTTTCTTCATCACGTTCGGCGTGATCGTCTTGATCGCCGCTCTGGTGACCATCAACCCGATCTGGAACTACGGTCCCTACGACCCGTCGCCCGTGTCGGCCGGTACTCAGCCCGACTGGTACATCGGCTTCGCCGACGGCGCGCTGCGTCTCGTGCCGCCGCACCTCGAGTTCGTGCTGTGGGGACACACCTGGTCGTGGAACATCATCTTCCCGGTCGCCGTGCTCGGTCTGTTCATCGTCCTCGTGCTGATCTACCCCTTCATCGAGGCCTGGGTCACCGGAGACAAGCGCGAGCACCACATCGCCCAGCGTCCGCGTAACGCCGCAACCCGCACTGCCATCGGTGCAGCCGGTGTCACGTTCTACGCCGTCATGTGGGCCGCGGCGTCGTCCGACATCATCGCGACGCACTTCCACCTCACGATGGAGGGTGTCATCCACGCCCTTCAGGCCCTGCTGATCCTCGGCCCGATCCTCGCCTACTTCGTCACCAAGCGCATCTGCATCGCGCTGCAGAAGAAGGACCGCGAGATCGCTCTGCACGGGTACGAGTCGGGTCGCATCGTGCGCCTGCCCGGCGGCGAGTACATCGAGGTTCACCAGCCTGTCGATGAGTTCGAGCGCTGGAAGCTCGTCGACAACGAGACGTACGAGCCCCTCGTCGTCCGCCCGAATGAGAAGGGTCAGATCCCCTGGCACGAGAACATCCGTGCGTCGGTGTCGCGGTGGTTCTTCGAAGACCGTCTCGCACCGCTCACGCAGGCCGAGATCGATGCAGCGGTTGCGCACCAGCACCACGAGCTCGATCACATCGCCCACGAGGAAGCCGACGAGATCGCCGGCGCCGACGCCCGTGCCGATGAAGACGGTCGTCCTCGTAACGCGGTCGGCGAGCGTGTCGAGGTCGAGATCCCGGCTCCTAAGGGACTCGGCGAGGCCAACCGCCCCCACGGCGACAAGAGCGAGTAAGACTCTCGAGTGAGGCCCCGGTGCTACGGCACCGGGGCTTCGTCGTATCCGGCGCACGGTCGACGCACACGATCGACCGTGCGACGCCCCAGCCTGGGCTGGCAGGATGCCGCGGCATGCTGGCATCCGTACACCTCCCCCGCTACGCGCCCGGTGTCTAACGTGGGAACGTGACCAACGCACTCGAATACTTCCGCGCCCGCCTCGCCGTCGAAACAGATCCCTCCGACGTCTACGCCGCACAGAAGGCCGGCGATCGCTTCGTGCTCGTCGACGTGCGGGGCGATGACGCCTGGGCACAGGGGCGCGTCACGGGAGCAATCCACATGCCCTACCGCTCGGTCGAGGAACGAGCTCCACAAGAGATCCCCCTCGACGTGCCGGTCGTGGTCTACTGCTGGAGCCCCGGCTGCAACGCCGGACAGAAGGGTGCTCTTGCCTTCGCCCAGATGGGCTACGAGGTACGCGAGATGATCGGCGGCTACGAGTACTGGGTGCGCGAGGGACAGCCCTTCGAGAACGACGAAGGCCCCTGCGAACGGGTGTTCGACGCCACCGTCATGGTCGTTCGGCGCTGACGTGCCGACATGCATCGCCATAGGATGCCGGGATGCCTCCCCATCCAGCGATCGCCCCCTTCGCGAGCGGCTTCCTCGACCGACCCGACGGCGCCCGTCTGTACTGGGAAGCCTCGGGGAACCCCCGAGGACGTCCCGCGCTGTATCTGCACGGCGGGCCCGGCGGCGGCCTCGGCCCTGGCGGCTACCGCCGTCGGTTCGATCCCGGGCTGCACCTCATCGTCGGCATCGACCAACGCGGGTGCGGCCGCAGCACGCCGTGGGCCTCCGACGACCTCTCCAGCCTGCGAACGCAGACCATGGTGCAGCTGATCGATGACCTCGAGGCCGTCCGCGCTCACCTGGGCATCGAACGGTGGCTGCTGCACGGCGTGTCCTGGGGATCCACCCTCGCACTCGCATACGCGCTCGCGCACCGCGATCGCGTGACAGAGATCGTCAACCTCGCCGTGACCACGGGCCACCGGTGGGAGATCGATTGGATCACCGACGGCATTGCTCCTGTCTTCCCTGAGGCGCATGAACGCTTACGAGCGGTCCTGTCCGACGACGAGCGCACGATCGAGGGATACGCACGACTGCTCACAGATCCCTCGCCCGCGGTGCGCCGACGGGCCGCCGACGAGTGGGACGCGTGGGAGACCGCTCACATCTCGCTCGGGCCTCATGCAGCGCCGGGACCTCTGCATCCGGACGACAGGCACCGCCTGAACTTCGCCACCCTCGTCACGCACTACTGGGCGAATGACTGCTTCCTGCCGGGCGATCGGTCGGTCCTCGCACGAGCCTCCGAACTCGCCGGGATTCCCGGGGTTCTGGTGCACGGGCGACGCGACATCAGCGGGCCCGTACTGACGCCGTGGCGCCTCCACCGGTCATGGCCGGGCAGCAGACTGGAGATCGTCGAGGAAGACGGGCACGGCGGCCCGCGGAGCGCGGGGCTGGCGATCGAGGCGATGGACGCCTTTGCGAGAGCCGCGGCTCGGTGACGGGACCTACAGAGGTGTCGGCTCAGGCCGTTTCGACGTCTTCCGCGAACCACCGCGCCGCCGACCCGAAGAACACCGGGTCCACCGTGGTGGTTTCGTCGTCGTCGACGACGTCGCAGACAACGACCGTCACGTTGTCGCGCGTTCCCGCCTCAAGCGCCAGGGCGACCGCCGCGGCGGCGGCCTCGCGCGGGCCGGAGGCTTCGGCGATGAGCCGTGCGACATCGGCCTCGGGGACGTAGTCGGTGAGGCCGTCGCTGCAGAGCACCCAGCGGTCTCCGACGCGCGGCGGGCGCTCGGCGACGGAGACAACGTCTCCTTCGGCCCCGCCAAGAGAAGCGGTGATGATGTTGCGGCGGGGGTGCGCTGCGGCCGCCTCGGGCGGAATGATGCCGTGGTCGACCAGGGCCTGAACGTAGGAGTCGTCGCGCGTCTCGCGGGAGAACTCCCCATCGCGCAGGAGGTACGCACGGGAGTCGCCCGTGTGCGCGAGAAGCAGGTCGCCCGTCGTGCTCAGGAAGATACCGGTGAACGTCGTCGCCATGCCCTCGAGGGCGGGGTTTCGCTCGACATGCGCTCGGATGTCCCAGTTGGCCTCGCGGATACGCACGAGGAGGCCATCGGCATCCAGCCCTCCCCCGCGAGTCGCGACCAGGCGGTGGACCAGAGCCGCCGATGCAAGATCACCAGAGGGGCCACCGCCGACGCCATCAGCGACCGCCGCACCCCAGGACGCCGCGAAGGCGGCGTCCTGGTTGGTGGGACGATGGGCGCCGGCATCCGAGACGGCGGCCGTTATCAGCCGAACGGGCACAGGATCAGCGTGCGAAGTACCCGCGGTAGTACTCGTACACCCAGCCGACGATGGCGATCACGAAGACAGCGAAACCGACGGGTACAAGCCAACTGCCCACAGCCAGACCGATCACGGCGATAGCCGCGGACGCCGCGAGCACGATGGGCCACCACGACCACGGGCTGAACTCGCCCATTTCGGGGTCGCCGTCATCGATGTCGGCCGTCAAGGTGTCTTCGGGGAGCTCGCCGCGCTGGGACTTGAGGACGCGACCGATGTAGAACGCGATCATCGACGACATGAGCCCGAGGAAGCCGAGTGCCACGGTGCCGACCCATTCGACACCACCGTGCTGGATGAGGCTCCAGACGGTGTATACCGCCGCGATGAGGAACGAGAAGACCGCGAGGATCCACCAGAGATTGACGTTGGTACGCATGGACTTACTTGACCTCTCCGGCGGCAGCGTCGACGACAGGCGCATCGGGGGCGTCCTTGGCCGGACCCACGCCGACCGGGATACCGGCTTCGGGGTGGTTCAGGTCGAACGCGGGACGCTCGCTGCGGATGCGCGGGATCGAGGTGAAGTTGTGGCGCGGCGGCGGGCAGGACGTCGCCCACTCGAGCGACGCACCGTAGCCCCACGGGTCGTCGACCGTCACGCGCGGTGCCTTGCGCGCGGTGATCCACACGTTCAGCAGGAACGGGATCATCGAGGCGCCGAGGATCATCGATCCGACGGTGGACAGCTGGTTCTCCCACGCCCATCCGTCGGCGGCGGCGTAGTCGGCGTAACGACGGACCATGCCGTCGACGCCGAGCCAGTGCTGGATGAGGAAGGTCATGTGGAAGCCGATGAACAGCATCCAGAAGTGCACCATGCCGAGACGCTCGTTGAGCATCTTTCCGGTCCACTTGGGCCACCAGAAGTAGAAGCCGGCGAACATCGCGAACACGACCGTGCCGAACACGACGTAGTGGAAGTGCGCGACCACGAAGTACGAGTCGGACAGGTGGAAGTCCAGCGGAGGCGACGCCAGGATCACGCCGGTCAGACCACCGAAGACGAACGACACCAGGAAGCCCAGGGCGAAGACCATCGGCGTCTCGAAGGTGACGGATCCACGCCACAACGTGCCGATCCAGTTGAAGATCTTCACGCCCGTCGGCACCGCGATGAGCATCGTCATCAGGGCGAAGAAAGGCAGCAGCACGCCGCCGGTGACGTACATGTGGTGCGCCCACACGGCCACCGACAGAGCGGCGATCGCGATGGTGGCGTAGACGAGGGTCTTGTACCCGAAGATCGGCTTGCGGCTGAAGACCGGGAAGATCTCGGACACGATGCCGAAGAACGGCAGCGCGATGATGTACACCTCGGGGTGACCGAAGAACCAGAAGAGGTGCTGCCAGAGCAGGACACCGCCGTTTTCAGGGCTGTAGATGTGGGAGCCGAGCACACGGTCGGCGGCGGCGGCGAAGATGGCGGCCGCCAGCACGGGGAACGCGAGCAGGATCAGGATGCTCGTGATGAGCGTGTTCCACGAGAAGATCGGCATGCGCCACATGGTCATACCGGGTGCGCGCATGGTGAGCACGGTGGTGATGAAGTTCACCGCGCCGAGGATCGTGCCGAAACCGCTGATGCCGAGGCCCAGCATCCAGAGGTTTCCTCCCACGCCCGGCGAGAAGCTGGCGTTGGCGAGCGGCTGATAGGCGAACCACCCGAAGCCAGCCGCACCCTGAGGGGTGAGGAAGCCCGAGACGGCGATCGTCGAACCGAAGAGGAAGAGCCAGAACGCGAACGCGTTCAGACGGGGGAACGCCACGTCGGGCGCACCGATCTGCAGCGGCAGCAGCGCGTTTGCGAAGCCGGCGAACAGCGGCGTCGCGAACATCAACAGCATGATCGTGCCGTGCATGGTGAACAGCTGGTTGTACTGCTCTTTGGTCGGGATGATCTGCATGCCGGGCTCGAAGAGCTCAGCACGGATGATCAGCGCCATCACGCCACCGAGCATGAAGAACAGCACGGAGGCGATCAGGTACATGTACCCGATGGTCTTGTGGTCGGTGGAGGTGATCCACTTGACGACCAGGTTGCCCTTCTGCTCGACACGCGTGGTGCTCAGCAGTGCGGCTTGACGCGGCGGGAGAGTCGTCGGCCGCGAGGGGCCTGTCCCCTGGAGCGGAAGCGTCGTGGCCATGATCACTCGTTCCCTTCGGTACCGGTCGTCGTCAGGTTCTGCAGACGCGACAGGTCGCTGATGTCACCGACGTCGCCCGCGCGGCGCAGCGAGTCGAGGTAATCCTCGTACTCGGCCTCGCTGACGACCTTGACGTTGAAGAGCATGGCGGAGTGGTATTCACCGCACAGCTCGGCGCACTTGCCCTCGTACGTGCCCTCACGAGTCGGCATGAACGACCACTCGTTGTCGCGGCCGATGTACATGTCTTTCTTGTACAGGAAGTCGATGATCCAGAACGAGTGGATGACGTCGCGCGAGCGCAGGTCGATCTTGACCGTCTTGTTCACCGGCAGGTAGAGAGTGGGCACGTCGTCGAGGTCGTACCCGTCGGAGGTGGCGATCGCCTGCACACCCATCGAGTACACGGCGTCGGAGTTGTCTTCCTCTTCGCCGTTGTACTGGAAGTCCCACGCCCACTGCTTGCCGTAGGCGGTGATCGACACGTCGGGGTCGTCGTACTGCGTCTCGAGCGTGTTCTGATCGCGCGCCGTGAAGGCGAAGAAACCGACGACCAGGATCAGCGGGACGATCGTGTAGAAGATCTCGACCGGCATGTTGTAGCGGAGCTGCACCGGCAGGCCGGACTGACCACGGCGACGGCGGTACGCGATGACCGACCACAGCATCAGGCCCCAGGTGACGACACCCACGGCGAGGAGCACGATCCACGAGTTGACCCACAGACCGGCGACCATGTCGGTGTGGTTCGTGGCGGGCGTTCCGTCATCGACGAAGCCGGGCAGGAATCCGTGCAGCTGGGTCGTGGTGCAGCCCGAGAGGAGTGCGACGGAGGCGATCCCGAGAGGGAGCGCTGCCCAACGAAGGCGACGTTTGGAGGGCACAATGCACCTTTCCGGGTCGTGGATGAAGCTTTGACAGTCTACGGCAACCTCTCACCGTTCTCAGGCCATTCGTCCAGTGCCGAGACATCGAGAACCCCCGGATTCCACGGTGTGATCCGTGGTCCCGGGGGTTCTCGAAGACGACGCCGTACGACGGCGACAGAGCTCAGTGGAAGCTGTCACCGCACGCGCAGGAACCCTGCGCGTTGGGGTTGTCGATCGTGAAGCCCTGCTCGGAGATCGTGTCTTTGAAGTCGATGCTCGCACCGTCGAGGTACGGCACGCTCATGTCGTCGACGATGACCTCGACGCCGTCGAAGTCGACGACCTTGTCACCGTCGAGGTAGCGCTCGTCGAAGTAGAGCTGGTAGATGAGTCCGGAGCATCCGCCGGGCTGGACGGCCACGCGCAGACGCAGGTCGTCACGACCCTCCTGCGACAGCAGGCTCTTCACCTTGTCGGAGGCGGCGGCGGTCAGGCCCACGCCGTGCTCACGGGTGTCGGCGGGCGACAGAGTGGTGTCGGTCATGGCGATGCCCTTCGTGTTGATCGGTCGCGGGGACGTATGGAGTCTACGCCGATCCCGCCCCCGCGGCCCCGTCAGACGATTCGGTCGTTCAGCCGGGTCAGCAGGAGAGCCTCGGACACGAGGGCGTTGCGGAAGGTCTCGAGGTGCAGCGACTCGTTGGGGCTGTGCGCCCGCGCGTGCGGATCCTCCACTCCGGTGACGAGGATCTGAGCGCCCGGGAACTCGCTCACGAGGTCGGCGATGAAGGGAATGGACCCGCCGATACCGACGTCGACGGACTCGACGCCGTACCCCTCCGCAAACGCCGCGCGCGCCTCCTCGACGGCCCATCCGCTCGTGTCCACGAGGAACGAATCGCCGCAGTCGACGTCGCTGAACTTCAGGCGCGCGCCGAACGGGGCGTGGGCGCGCAGGTGCTTCTCGATCGCGGCGAACGCCTCGTCGGCATCCTGTCCGGGAGCGACACGTGCGCTGATGACGACGCTCGTCTCGGGAGCCAGGGTGTTGGATGCCGCGGACACGGGCGTGGCATCCCATCCGGTGATGGTGATCGACGGCTTGTTCCAGATGCGGCTGAGGATCGAGTCGCGCCCGATGGGGGTGACACCCTCGAGCAGGCCCGACTCCGCACGCAGCGTCGACTCGTCGTATTCGGGAGTCGCGGCGTCGCGCACCGCGAGGCCGTCGACGGCCACGGCACCGTCATCGTCCCACAGCGTCGCGAGCAGCTTGACCGTGGCGAGCATGGCATCCGGGACCGCGCCGCCCATCATGCCCGAGTGCGAAGCGTGCTCGAGCGTCTTCACCGTCAGGGTGAAACGGGCGTTGCCGCGCAGGGACACGGTGAGTCCGGGGGTGCGTTCGTCCCAGTTGCCGGAGTCGGCGACGACGATCACGTCGGAGCGGAGCACGTCGGCGTTGTCGGACAGGAACTGCGGGAACGAGCGGGAGCCGTACTCTTCTTCACCCTCGATGAAGACGGCGAGGCCCAGGTCGAGGTCGTCTCCGAGCACCTCGACCACGGCGCGGATCGCACCGACGTGTGCCATGATGCCGGCCTTGTCGTCGGCGGCACCGCGACCGTAGAGACGGCCGTCGCGCACGGTCGGCTGGAACGGCGGGGAGTCCCACAGCGCCTCGTCACCCGGGGGCTGCACATCGTGATGCGCATACAGCAGCACGGTGGGGCGTCCGTTGCGCGCGGCGCGCGACGCGAGCACGGCGGGCTGTCCCATCTCGTCGGTGCCGGGAATGGCGGCGCGCGCGACCTTCACCGCATCGAAGACGCCGGTGCCCTCGAGAAGGGCGGCGACGGCGTCGGCGCTCTTCACCAGCGCGGACTGGTCGAATGCCGGCCAGGCAATGGAGGGGATGCGCACGAGGGAACCGAGATCGGCGAGGGCTGCGGGGATGCCGGAGTCCGCTGCATTTTGCACAGCGTCCTGCCGGGACAGGTCGAGGGTCATGCGGGTAATCTTAAATCTCCTGATCAGCGAAGCACCGAGGTTTCCCGTGGCCAAGTCCCCCGCCCCCGCACCCAACGACACCCCCGTCGACCCGACGGCGATCGGCACGGGCAAGGGTCGTGCGACCCCGTCGCGCGCCGAGCAGGAGGCCGCGCGCAAGCGTCCCCTCGTCCCCGACACCAAAGAGGCCAAAGCGCGCGCCCGGGCCGATCTCGCCGCTCAGCGTGAGAAGGCCCGCATCGGCATGGCCGCCGGCGAAGAGCGTTACCTGCCGGTGCGCGACCGCGGCCCGCAGCGCCGGTTCGCGCGCGATTTCGTGGATGCCGGCTGGCACCTCGGCGAGGGCGTCATGCCGTTCATGGTCATCGTCATCGTCGCGACCCTCATCCCGATGTCGATCTTCCAGTACTGGTCGTTCGTTGCACTGTGGATCTTCATCCTCTTCGTCGTCGGCGACATGATCATCACCTCCATCCGCGTGAAGAAGGCCGCGAAGGAGAAGTTCGGCGAGAGCAAGCTCGAGAAGGGCCTCGGATGGTACGCGGCGATGCGGACCGTGCAAATGCGCTTCATGCGTCTGCCGAAGGCCCAGGTCAAGCGCGGTCAGTACCCGGTCTGACCCCACCCGATTCTGCGAGCAGCGTGCCTTCGGGCGCGCCGCTTCGTCTTTCCGCCGGCGAGGCAGGCGGCGGATGTCCAGGACACGCCGCGTGTACGGGGCCGTGGCGGCGTGTCGGGGACACTCGTCCGCGGGCGCGGGTCGCCGAGGAGCGGCCGGCGGCGTCAGCGGGCGCGCGCGAGGCCGCGGTTGATCTGACGGGCCCAGAGGGGTCCGCGGTAGAGGAATCCGGTGTAGCCCTGCACGAGGGTCGCGCCGGCGGCGAGACGCTCGCGCACATCGTCGGCGGTCTCCACTCCCCCGGCCGAGACGACCACGAACTCCGCCGGTACCGCCTCGCGGACGAGCCGCAGCACCTCGGTCGCGCGCGCCTTGAGCGGGGCACCCGACAGACCACCGGCGCCCGCGGCGTCGACGGTCGCGGCATCCGTGTGGAGTCCTGAGCGCTCGATGGTGGTGTTCGTGGCGATGATGCCCGACAGGCCCGCATCGACGGCGAGGCGCGCGATGTCCTGCACCTCGGCGTCGTCGAGGTCGGGCGCGATCTTGACCAGGAGCGGGGTGTCGCCCGCGGCATCCTGCACGGCCGTCAGGAGCGGACGAAGGGTCTCGACCGCCTGGAGTCCGCGCAGCCCGGGCGTGTTGGGTGAGGACACGTTGACCACGAGGTAGTCGGCGAGGGGCGCGAGCATCTTGGCGCTGCGGACGTAGTCGGTGGTGGCGTCTTCGACGGCGACCGCACGGCTCTTGCCGATGTTCACACCGATAACGGGGCGCGTGCGCGACCGACGCAGGCGCCGGAGCTTGGCGGCGGCCGCGGCCGCTCCGTCGTTGTTGAAGCCCATGCGGTTGATCACCGCGCGGTCGGCGACGAGGCGGAACAGGCGCGGCTTGGGGTTGCCCGGCTGCGGCAGTGCAGTGACGGTACCCACCTCGACATGGCCGAACCCGAGGGCGCCGAGCCCTCGCCCCATCGTGACGTTCTTGTCGAAACCCGCCGCCACGCCGAACGGCGAGGCGAAATCCAGCCCGAGTGCCCGCACGCCTTGATCGGATGACGGGGAGGTGAAGCGTCGGACCACGGATGCCACCGGCTCGACGCCCGCGACACGGATCACGAGCGCACCGAGATGGTGGGCGAACTCGGGATCGAGGCGGGTGAGGACCGTGCGGAAGAGAAGGGGATACATCACCGTCAGGTTACTGGACGCCCGTCAAGGTCGCCGTCTGCGAGGGCGGCGGCGCGGTCGGCGTGATCCGCGCGCAGCTGCGCGATCGCCGCGTCGAAATCCTCGAGGGAGTCGAACGCCTGGTAGACGCTTGCGAACCGCAGGTAGGCGACCTCGTCGAGATCTCGGAGCGGCCCGAGAATCGACAGACCGATCTCGTTCGCCTCGATCTGCGACGACCCCGTCTGTCGGATCGCCTCCTCGACCCGCTGGGCGAGCACCGCAAGATCGGCGTCGGTCACGGGCCTGCCCTGACACGCCTTGCGCACTCCCGACATCACCTTCTCGCGGCTGAACGGCTCGACCACGCCCGAACGCTTGATGACGTTGAGGCTCGCGGTCTCGACCGTCGAGAACCGTCCTCCGCACTTCGGGCACTGCCGGCGGCGACGGATGCTGAGGCCGTCGTCGCTCGTGCGCGAGTCGATGACGCGGGAGTCGGGGTTGCGACAGAAGGGACAGTGCACGATTACGCCTCGAAACGTGCGGTCACGGCCTCGCCGTGCGCGGGCAGCGCCTCGGCCTCGGCGAGGGTGACGATGGCATCCCGCACCTCGGACAACGCGGCGCGGTCGTACTCCACGACCTGCTGGGGCCGCAGGAACGTCGCAGCCGAAAGTCCTGCGCCGTAACGCGCCTGACCGCCCGTGGGGAGAACGTGATTGCTGCCGGCGAGGTAGTCGCCCAGGCTCACGGGCGTGTAGGGGCCGACGAAAACCGCCCCCGCGTTGACGAACTCCTCAGGCCGCGGATCGGCGAGGTGCAGCTCCAGGTGCTCGGGGGCGTAGGCGTTGCTGAACGCGGTGGCCTGCGCGATGTCGTCGACGAGCACGACCGCGGACTGCGGGCCGTGGAAGGCGGCGGTCACGCGCTCGCTGTGACGCGTCGCGTCCACGCGCGCGGGAAGGGCGGCCTTCACGGCCTCGGCCAGCGCGGCGGAGTCCGTGACGAGCACGGCCGACGCCTGCTCGTCGTGCTCGGCCTGGCTGACGAGGTCGGCGGCGATCAGGTGAGGCGCGGCGCTGTCGTCGGCGACGACGAGGATCTCGGTCGCCCCCGCCTCGGAGTCCGTGCCGACGCGGCCGGCGACGGCGCGCTTGGCGGAGGCGACGAAGTTGTTGCCGGGCCCGGTGACGACGTCGACCGGGTCGAGACCGATCTCGGACACCCCGTAGGCGAAGGCGCCGATGGCGCCGGCCCCGCCCATCGCGTAGACCTCGGTGACGCCGAGCATGTGCGCCGCGGCAAGGATGACGGGGTGCACGCGCCCGCCGAATGCGGACTGCGGCGGTGAGGCGAGGGCGACTTCGCGCACACCCGCCACCTGGGCGGGGACGACGTTCATCACGACGCTGGACGGATAGACCGCTTTGCCACCGGGTACATACAGGCCGACCCGGCGCACCGGCTGCCAGCGCTGTGTGACCCGGGCACCATCGCCGATCTCGGTCACAACGGGGGCGGGCACCTGCGCGGCCGACGCCGTGCGCACCCGTTCGATAGCGGTATCGAGTGCCGCACGGATCTCGGGGGCGAGGGTGCGCAACGCCTCTTCGAGGTGGTCGGCGGGGACGCGGATGGCGTGGTCGCTCACCCGATCGAACCGGGCGGCCTGCTTGCGCAGCGCCTCTTCTCCGCGGTGAGCGACGTCATCGACGAGACGCGCAGCCGTAGCGAGGGCCTCATCGCGCGCGGCGTCGGCACGCGGGACGACGGCGAGGAGCTCGGCCGGCGAGAGCACGCGGCCGCGGAGATCGATCGTGCGGAGCATGGTTCCCAGGCTACCGGCCGCGCACGCACTGCCCCGCGCGCGGCGAGCGGCTCGCAGATGGTGCTCAGTCAGTGGCCGGGGCTCGCCTACCTC
>NZ_CAUQWC010000022.1:0-23291 GCF_963521695.1 uncultured Microbacterium sp.
GGGCTGTGCAGGCGGTCGCGCGCTTCTTCATCGCGGCGCTGTCGGTGCTGCGCCCGCTGCGTGGACTCGGTCCGCGCACGGATGCCGTGCCCACGGCGCCCGCGCCGCTGCTGCTGACGACGGCGATGGCGGTGTTGTCGCCGATGAGGCACCGGGGTCCGCCGCTCGCGGCCTGACCTCGACCCCTCATCTTGCGCGCGAAACGCCCCTTCGGCGTGCGCACTCTCCAGAAAGCAGCACCATGTCTCGCAAGACCACCCTTCGTCGTGCCCTCGTGGGCCTCGCCGCCGGCGCGGCACTCGCCGTCGCCGCTCCCCTCGCGGCATCCGCCCACGTCACCGTCAACCCCGACACCGCGACCCCCGGCAGCTATGCCACGGTGAATTTCCGCGTCCCGA
The DNA here is from genome assembly GCF_963521695.1 of uncultured Microbacterium sp. GTDB lineage: Bacteria > Actinomycetota > Actinomycetes > Actinomycetales > Microbacteriaceae > Microbacterium. Next base: position 399 of record NZ_CAUQWC010000022.1, read on the forward strand.
CCGAGTCGGAGACGGCATCGACCGTGAAACTCGAGGTGAGCCTGCCCACCGACACCCCGCTCAGCGCCGTGCTCGTGCAGCCCGTTCCCGGCTGGACCGCCACCGTTGAGAAGGGGGCGCTGCCCGCCCCCGTCGAGGTCGACGGCAACACCCTCACCGACGCTCCCCTGAAGATCGTGTGGCAGGCCGACCCGGGCGTCGGGATCGGGCAGGACCAGTTCCAGGTCTTCTCAGCGGTACTGGGACCCGTGCCCGACACCGGCCACCTCGTGCTGCCGGCCGCGCAGTCGTACTCCGACGGCACGGTCGTCGACTGGGCCGCCACCCCCGACGAGGTCGCCGTAGACGACACGCTCGAGCCTGCGCCGGTGCTCTACGTCAACGACGCCCCGCCGGCGGGCGAGCACGGCCACAGCCACGGCACCGCGTCCGCCGAGCCCGCCGTGGACGACTCCACCATGGCGACGGCGTCGGGTACGACCTCGGATGACTCGTCGGGTGTCGCGCTCGGTCTCAGCATCGCCGCCCTCGTGGTCGCGGCCGCCGGCGCGGTGCTCGGCGCCCTGGCTTTCGCACGTCGACCGAAGCGCGGCTGACGGTGCGATTCCGAAACCCGCGGCATCGTGTTCTGGCGGGGGCGGTGGTCGTCGCAGCCGCGATGACCGCCGCCTTCGGCGGGGCGACCGCCGCCTCGGCCCACGACAGTCTCGTGTCGTCGTCACCCGCGGACGGCGACACGGTCGAGGCGCTGTCGGAGGTGCGCCTCGATTTCAGCGCCAACCTCCTCGGCACCGACGGCGGCAACATCGTCATCGTCGTCGGGCCCGACGGTCGTCACTACGAGAGTGCGTGCGCGGAGCTCGCGGGGCCGACCCTGACGCTCCCCGTCGCCCTCGGGGCGCCCGGCGAGTACTCGGTGGAGTGGCGGGCCGTCTCGTCCGACGGGCACCCCGTCTCGGGCGTCATCCCGTTCACCTCCACCGGCGCGAGCACCTCCGACGGCACGGAGGGTTCGGTCTGCGAGAGCGCCGCCGGCGCGGCCGAAGCTTCCACGGCATCCCCTCCGAGCGCCGAAACCGGTTCGCTGCCGGGGATCGTGATCGGTTTGCTCGCCGGCGGCGCCGTGCTTGTGCTGGTCGCCGTGCTGATCGTCGTCATCGTACGGACGCGCCCGAGGGAGGACTGACTCGTCCAACCGGGGTGGATCTGCACGGCGGTCGCCGTACCGTCGTGCGAATTCACCCCGGGACCCGCCGAGTTCCGGCACCCAGGGTCGGCGTGTCGGCCGTCGGATCCGCCGGACGGCACGTGTCGGCCCGGATGCCGCGCCGCCGGACGGCGACCCGGCGCGCTCTGCCGGCGCCAGGTCGTGGCATTCGGTGTCCTACAGGTTCTGACCCGGCACCGAGAAGGTGTCGCACGCGTTCACGCCGCTGTCGTAGCCGACGTCGAACCAGCGCGTGCGCTGCTCGCTGGAGCCGTGCGTGAAGCTCTCGGGGGTGACGACTGCGCCCGACTCGGCCTGGATGTGGTCGTCGCCGACCGCGGCCGCGGCGGCGAGGGCGTCGGTGATCTGCTGCGGCGTGGGCGGCTGCAGGTAGGGCGTGCCGTTCTCGTCGACCTGTTCGCCCGCGGCGGCGACCCACGCCCCGGCGTAGCAGTCCGCCTGCAACTCGGTGCGCACGCCGTTGCTGTCGGGTCCGGTGCCGTTGTTCGGGTACTGCTGCATCACCCCGGTCAGGTTCTGCACGTGATGGCCGTACTCGTGCGCGAGCACGTAGAGCTGCGCGAGAGGGCCGGCGGTCGTGTCGAACTGCTCGCGCAGGATCGAGAAGAAGGTCGGGTCGACGAACACGGCTTCGTCGGGCGGGCAGTAAAACGGGCCCGTTGAATTCGAGGCCGTCCCGCACGAGCTCGAGGTCGCCCGGTCGACGATGATGAGCTGCGGCTCGCGGTAGCCCTCGAGCCGTTCCGCCCAGAACTGGTCGATGTTCAGCGACGCCGCGGCCAGCCGGCAGGCGTCGTCGTTGTTGGCATCCCGTCCCGTCTCACAGCTCGCGACCGACTCGCCGCCGGTCTCGGGACCGGCCGGTTCTTGACCGCCGCCGAGGATCGACGTCGGGTTGATGCCGGTGAAGAGCGAGAACAGCAGCACCACGATCGCGCCGACACCGACCGTCCCACCGCCGATCGCCGCCACGGTTCCGCCCCGGCGTTTGGCGTTGTTGCCGCCTACGCGCGCATTGTCGTTGAACGTCACGGGCGTCACGTTACGCGCGCGTCGACCGGGCGGAATGGGGCTGGACTTCGCGCAGAAGCGCTGTCTGCGCAGGCGGAAGCCGCCGGCGCAACCCCCTGATCTCGGAATTCGACGGGGGTACCGTCGGCCGCGAGGAGCACCGCAGCCCCGGCGTCCGCTCCTCGACGACAACCATCGGAGTCCGTCATGCCACTGACACGCCGTACCTTCCTCGCCGGATCGGGCGCGCTCGCGCTGCCTTTCCTCCTCGCGAGCTGCGGATTCGTCCAGACCGCCCCCGCCGAGAGACGCCAGGGCACACTCACCTTCACCACCTGGGGGACGGATGCCGAGCTCGCCGGCTTCCGCTCCGCGATCGCCGCGTTCGAGGCGGCGAACGAGGGCTCGACCGTCGAGCTCAACGCGGTGCCCTACGAGCAGATGTTCACGAACATCGACGCGCAGCTGCAGGCGGGCAACCCGCCCGACATCTTCCGCGTGCCGTACTACACGTTCGGCGCCTACGCCGGGCGCGGGCAGCTGCTCGACCTGAAGCCCCTGCTCTCGGCCGATCGCCAGGGCCAGTTCACCCCGCAGGCGTGGGCGGCCGTGCAGAACGGCGACGGTACCTTCGGACTGCCGCACCACACCGACACCTCGGCGATCCTCGTCAACCTCGACATGTTCCGCCAGGCCGGCATCGACCCGTCGGAGATCCCCACCTCGGCCGATCAGGCGTGGACGTGGGACCAGCTCGACGCCCTCGGCGAGCGGCTCCGCGCAGGCCTTCCCGCCGACCGGTGGCCGTGGGCCTACAACTGGCAGGGCAACGGTGTCACGCGCTGGCTGAGCCTGCTGTTCCAGTCCGACGGTGCCTTCCTCGAGAGCGACCAGAGAACGCCGGCGATCGACTCCGACGCCGCCCGCGAGGCGGTGGAGTTCTCGAGTTCGTTCTTCTCGAAGAACTACGTGCCCGCCAACAACACGATCGCCTCCTCGAGCTATGCGGCGGAGTCGTGGTTCTCGCAATCGGTGGCGATGGTGTGGTCGGGCGCGTTCCAGATCCCGGATGCCGAGCAGACCGCCGACTTCGAATGGACGGCGACGTTCGCACCGCGAAACGCCCGCGCCGGCAGCGACTTCGGAGGCAACGCGCTCGTCGCCACGGCGAACACGCAGCAGCCCGAGCTGGCCGCCGCGTTCCTGGAGTTCGTCACGAACGCCGATCCCATGCGCGACTTCTGCCGCGCGGCATCCCTCCTCCCCACCCGCACCGACCTGCTCACCGACGACCTCACCTTCGACGTACGGCCCGACCTCGGCCCCGTCTTCGCGGGCCAGGCCTCGCTCGTGCAGCCGCAGGACGTCGCGCAGGTCGCGAGCCCGTCGATGTCGGCGATCATCCCGGTGCTGAAGGAGCAACTCGACCTCGCCTTCACCGGGGCACAGGATGCCGCAACCACGGTGACGAACCTGCAGTCGGGGATTGGCGCGGCCACCGGTGGCTGACACCGCGGTCGCCCGGCCCGGCACGGCGTCGCGTCCGGGTCGTTCGGGTCGTTCGGGGTCGGGCGAGCGGATGCGCACCCGCCGCCCCGGTGCGCGCCGCGAGGCGCTCGCGGCCTACGGGTTCATCGCGCCGAACTACCTGCTGCTGCTGGTGTTCGTGCTCGTGCCGCTGGTGGGGGCGTTCGTGGTCAGCCTGCAGCGCACCGACGGCTTCGGCGCGGGAACCTTCACCGGGCTCGACAACTATGCGCGACTCGCGGGCGACCCGCTGTTCTGGCGGGCCCTGGGCAACACCGTGCTGTTCACCGTGCTGGTGACGCCGCTGTCGATGCTCCTGGGGCTGGTGGCGGCGACCCTGCTGAACTCGGCGCTGCCGGCGCGTCCGCTCTGGCGCTCGCTGCTGATCCTGCCGATGGCGGTGTCGGGCGTCGCCACCGCCCTCATCGGAGTGCTCGTGTTCGATCAGAACTCCGGCATCCTGAACCGCCTGCTGTCGGCCGTCGGGCTCTCACCCGTCACCTGGCAGTCGGATCCGCTGCCGGCGTTCGCGACGATCGTGCTGGCGACGGTGTGGTGGCGTACGGGGTTCAACATGCTCATCTACCTCGCGGGTCTGCAGGGCATCGGCCCCGACCTGTACGAGGCAGCCACCCTCGACGGCGCGAGCCGGCTGCAGCGCTTCCGTCACGTGACCGTGCCGCTGCTGGGGCCGACGTCGTTCTTCCTGGTCGTGCTGAACGTCATCTTCTCGTTCCAGGTGTTCGACATCGTGTTCGTGCTCACCGGGGGCGGACCGGGAGGGGCGACGAGCGTGCTCGTGACCTACGCCTACGAGACGGGCTTCGTGACGCGCGACCAGGGCTATGCCGCGGCGATCGGCATGGTGCTGTTCCTCTTCGCTCTCGTCTTCGCCGCCGCACAGTACCGCGCCAGCGGCACGAAGGACGTGGTCGAATGAGCGTCGACGAGCGGGTGGCATCCACATCTCCCGTGTCTCCGCCGACCGTGAGCGCCGGTCGGAAGGCCGCCGATCGCACGCGACGCCGGGGAACGGCACTGCGCACGATCATCGTCGCGGTCGTCGGGCTCGCGGCGGTCTCGCCGCTGTACTGGATGCTCGCGGTGGCCTTCTCATCGCGCGCCGAGCTGTTGGGCGGTCGGGAGCTGCGCCTGTGGCCGCGCGAGGTGACCTTCGAGAACTTCGAGCGGGTGTTCGCCTCGTTCCCGGTGGCGACGTGGTTCGGCAACTCCGTCGCCATCGCCGTCGTGGTGACCCTCATCTCGGTCACGACGAGCCTGCTCGCCGGCTACGCGTTCGCGCAGTTGCGCTTCCGCGGATCGACGGCGCTGTTCTTCCTGGCGCTCGCGACCCTCGTGCTGCCGGTGCAGGTGATCATGGTGTCGCTGTTCCGCATCGTCACCGCCACGGGCCTGTACGGGACGTACTGGGCGGTCATCCTTCCCGTCTCGGCATCCGCGTTCGGGCTCTTCCTCGCGCGGCAGTTCATGCTCGGCATCCCGCGCGAACTGATCGAGGCGGCGCGGCTCGACGGGGCGGGCCACGTGCAGACGTTCCTGCGCGTGGTGCTGCCGCTGTCGAAGCCGCTGATCGCCGTCCTGGTGTTCATGAGCCTGCTGTCGTCGTGGAACGACTTCGCCTGGCCCCTGATCGCCCTACGCGAGAACCGGCTGTTCACCCTGCCGATCGGCCTGCTGTACCTGCAGGGCCAGTTCGGCAGCGACTACGGCGCGACCATGGCGTACGCCCTGCTGAACGTCGTGCCGATCGCGATCGTGTTCTTGGTGTTCCCGCGGTATTTCGTGGCGGGCTTCGCGCGCAGCGGCAGCAAGTGCCGGTGAGTGTCCCCGACGCGCCGCCCGCGCGCTCGCGACGCGGAGGGTCGTGGACACTCAACTCCCGGGGGGGGGCGGAAAGCGCGGATCCGATCGGGGAGACTTCGCAGGCTGTATCGAGCGACGCGAGGAGAGGACACCCTCGCCGGTTTCCGAGGGGAATAGCCTCCGCGAGGGTCAGTGCGCAAAGAAGTTTCGGAATCACCGAAAACCATTGCGAAACAATTCGGATCCTCCGTAGCGTGCCTCACACGCATTCGCCGCTCATCGAAGAGTGGCGCCGAGAGGACACGCACAATGCACCGTAATCCGACGGCCACTGGTCGCATCCGACGTCCCGCCAGCACCGATGTCGGCAGTCCGACCTCCGTCGGCCCTTTCCGCGTCCTCGACATCATGGTCACGCCGTGACGGCGCGACGGGCGTCCCGCCGCCGCCCCCGTGGAGCCGCACGTGTGCCGCGTATCCTCACCGGCCTCGTCGTGGCCACCGCTCTCGTCGCGTCCACCGTGGGTGGCACGACGAGCGCCTCGGCTGTCTCCGCCAACCGTTCCAACAGCACCTGCAGCACGGGTGGCTGGAGTACTGATCCGACCGTGACGAGCATGCCGGCGGAACGGTACGCCACCGAGCACTTCTCCTTCAGATGGACCAGTTCCGAGGTGTCGCAGGCCAATGTCGAGAATGCCGCGACGAGTCTCGAATCGTACTGGTCGACCTACCTCCATCCCTCCGGCATAGATTTCCCCGCCCCGTTCTGCGAGTCCGCCACGAAGCGCCGGGTCAATGTGCATCTCGACCCGACCTTCGGGTTGACGGGCGGCGTCACCGGCGAGGGCGCCATGGGCATGTGGATCAACTCCGGCGCGTACGCCGACCACCACGGCCTGGCCCACGAACTGGCACATGCCCTGCAGGGCGCTACCGGTGGACTGCGTGACAATCCCTACGTGGGGTGGATGTGGGAATCGCACGCCAACTGGATGACCCACCAGCTTCCGGAGTTCCGCTCGGCCGTCCACTGTTCCGAGGTGCTCGTGAACAGCCCTCACCTGCGGTACGGCTCCACCCGTGACAACTACTGCAACTGGCAGTTCTGGGAGCACCTCAAGAATGTCTACGGCTACGACGCCGTCAACGACATCTGGGCCAACGCACCAGAGCCCGGTCAGTCGGGCCAGAACGACGTCACACCGCTCGACATCCTCCGCGACAACCTGGGCTGGTCGACGGCGCGCCTCAACGACGAGTTCGGCACCTGGGCGATGCGCAACATCACCTGGGACTACGTCGACCCCGATGGAGCGAATCGCAGCAGCGTCTACCGCAACGGATACGGCAGCTACGACGACCGCACCGGCGACCGCGTCCTCCGAGTCACCCCGCTCGACCCGGTCGCGGGAACCTCGGGCCGGTGGGCAGTGCCCAACCAGCTCGCACCGCAACAGGGCGGGTACAACGTGGTTCGACTCGTGCCGCAGACCGGTCGGACCTCGGTCACCGTGAACTTCCAAGGCCTCGTGCAGAACGCGCCGGCGGTCACCTCGTTCCCGGGGTACAACGATAAGCCCGACTCGATACCCAACCCCAACTCGGGATGGCGTTGGGGCGTGGTCGCCGAGAGCTCCAACGGCACACCGCGGTACAGCGCCCTTCAGTCCGGCACCTCGGGAAACGTCACGGTGCCGGTCCGCAGTGACGACCGTGGCGTCTATCTGGTCGTCCTGGGAGCGCCCACCACATGGAACAAGGTCAAGCACGGAGCACCCTGGTTCACCGTCTACCGCTACCCCTGGACCGTCACCCTCGACGGCGCCACCCCTCAGGACTCCCCGAAGCCGGCGGGCTCCGTGCACCCCAACGGTGGTGGTTGGGTGGCGAACGGTGCCAGCGTGGCCAGCACCGCCTACGTGGGGCCGCGGGCGCGGGTGCTCGGCGGCACCGTGCGCGACAACGCCCGCATCGAGGACCGCGCCACCGTGCAGGGCGGCACCGTGGAGGGCAATGCTCGCGTGCTCGGGGTCAGCGTGATCCGCAACAATGCCCGCATTGGCGGGAACGCCGTCGTCGACATCGCGTTCCGGGGGGTCGGCCAGTACAACGGCAATGCCGTGGTCAACGGCAGTACCTACGTGGGCGGCGATCTCGAGCTGTGGGCGGACCAGACTAGTCAGGGATCGTTCTATGGCTTCACCGACAACGGATCACTGAGTGACGCGACGATGTCCGCCCGGCAAGGGGGTGTTCCCGAGGTGACGGCGCGAACGGCGCCCGGCGTCGTCCGACTGCAATCGTGGAACTATCCCGATCGATACGTGCGACACGCCGATTTCGACGCCCGTATCGACCCGGGCGTGCTCACCAACCCCGACTCCGGCTTCACGCTCGTGCCCGGACTGGCCGGCAACGGATCGGTCTCGTTCGAGTCGGTGAACTACCCCGGGTTCTACCTACGGCAGACCAATTCGGACATGGGCCTCTCGAGCAACGACGGGTCGGCATCCTTCGCCGCCGACGTCTCGTTCATGCAGGTCGCGGGGCTGGCCAGCGCGACCGGCGTCTCGTTCGTGTCCGTCGCCCGCCCGGGCGCCTACCTGCGGCACTCCGGGTACTCCCTGCGGCTCGATCCCATCACCGACCCGAACGGCACGGGAGGTGCCGACGCCACCTTCCGAATCACCCCCTGAGGGAGTGAGGAGCCGCCGAAACTTCTTCCCCCTGCCGATCGGATCCCCATGCCGCACAGATCGTGCCTGTCGGCACGGCGTTCCGCCGACGCGCCACCCGCCTGCATCACACGGGCGGGTGGTGCGTCGCGCGGGGTGCCGAGGGTAAGACCCGGTCTGCGACGTGCCAGATCAGGCCGTCGATGCACCGAATCGATGGCCGAGCAGGGCGCCGAGGTGGAACCGTGCTTGTCGCGGAGGACACCTCTCAGGCGACGGCTCGTGACGGGTCTGCCGTCACGTGTTGCGGGTGCCGCAGGTTCGGGTTAATCTCATCGAACCAGTTCGACAACGACGCGAGGGAGGAATCCGTGGTCAACATCGCCGATGTCGCCAAGGCCGCCGGGGTCTCCCGCAGCACCGTGTCGTACGCCCTCTCGGGCAATCGTCCCATCTCGCAGGAGACCCGCTCGCGCATCGACGCCGCGATCGCCGAACTGGGCTTCACCGTCAATGCGGGGGCACGTGCCCTGGCGACGGCGCAGACGATGGTGTTGGGTCTACTGCTGCAGTTCCACGATGACGAGTTCCCGCCCGCGATGCTGCAGTACATCCTGGCGGTGTCGACGGCGGCCCGCGAACTGGGCTACGACATCCTCATGGTCACCGATGATCACGGGCCCGATTCCGTGCGGCGGATCACGTCGTCGAACATGGTCGATGGAGTAGTGCTCCTCGACGTCACGCACGACGACCCGCGCCTGCCGGCGCTCCGCGCCGCCCGGCAGCCCGGGGCCTTGGTGGGCCTGCCGAAGGACACCGAGGGCGTCGACGTCTTCGATCTCGACTTCGGCGAGGCGGCACGGCAGCTGGTGGACCATCTGCACGGGCTCGGTCATCGAGACCTCATTCTCGTCACGCCGCCCCGGCACGTTTTCGAGCGCGGCGGTGCCTACAGCTGGCGCTTCCGCGACGCCGCACTGGAACGCGCCGCGCGGCACGGCATGTCGCTGCACGTGCACTACGGCGAGTCCCAGCAGCCCGCCATCGAACGCAGCCTGAATGCGATCCTCGATTCCCGACCCCAGGCAACCGCGCTCATCGTGCACAACGACGCGTCGATCGCAGCCCTCCCGGCCGTGTTGCGCGAACGGGGGACCGTCGTCCCGCGGGATCTGTCGGTCGTCAGTCTGTACTCCCGTGATTTCGGGCGCACCTTCCTCCTGCCGTACACGGCGGTCGAGACGTCTCCAGACCGACTGGGCCGCAAGGCGGTCCAGCACTTGGTTCGGCGCATCGCTGATCCGAACTACGGCCCGCCCGTGGTCCGCTTCATCGAGCCGGAGCTCACCGACAGGGGGAGCACCGCCTGAGAAGGCGTTACGCGCGCCCTGTTCGTCGCCCATTGTCGAACCGGTTCAACGCGCCACCTGCATGAACGACAACGCAGTCACATTCAGAGAGGAATCGCAGTGAGCACGAAAATCACCCGTACCCGGGCTCTCAGCACCGTCGCCGTCGGCGCCGTCGCCATCGGCGTCCTGGCCGGTTGCGCCGGTGGAGGCCCCGGCACCAGTCAAAACGCGGACGGAGCCGCCGAGGCGTTCGCCTTCTGGGACCCGTACCCCCAGTACGACGAGACGTCGGAGTGGGCCAAGGTCATCGACCAGTGCGCCGCCGACGCGGGAGTCACCGTCGAGCGCACCGGCTTCGACACCAGCGACCTGACCAGCCGTGCGCTGCTGTCGGGGCAGCAGGGCGACTCGCCCGACATCCTGCTCATCGACAACCCCGCCGTGTCGACCCTGGTCGAGGCGGGCCTGTTGACCTCGACCACCGACAACGGTCTCGATGCCGGCGACGTCGCCGAGAACATCCTCGGTGCGTCTGTCGTCGACGGGCAGACCTACGGCGTCCCGATCGGCGCCAACACGCTCGCGCTCTACTACAACCCTCAGGTGCTCAGCGCGGCGGGCGTGGACATCTCGTCGGTGACCGACTGGGCGAGCCTGAACGCGGCCCTCGAGAAAGTCGTCGCCACAGGCAAGAAGGGCATCACGTTCTCGGGCATCGGCACCGAGGAGGGCAGCTTCCAGTTCCTCCCCTGGTTCTGGGGGTCCGGAGCGGAGCTGACCGAGCTCGATTCCGCCGACGCCGTCTCGGCCGTCCAGCTGTGGACGGACTGGGTGAACAAGGGTCTGGCGCCGAACTCGGTGATCAACAACACCCAGACCACGAGCTGGGAGGAATTCCTCACCGGTGAGTTCGCCTTCGCCGAGAACGGCACGTGGCAGAAGGCCGCGGCCGCCGAGGCCGGCTACGAGGTCATTCCGATTCCCGCCAAGGACGGCGGCGCCGCCGCCGCTCCCACGGGCGGAGAGTTCCTCACCCTGCCGGTGCAGAGTGACACGAGCCGCTACGAGAAGTCGGCGGAGATCGTGTCGTGCCTGACCGACACCACCAACGTCGTCGCGACCGACAACTCGCTGAACTACATCGCGGCGACACCCGAGGCGCAGCAGGCGCAGCTGGCGGATGACGCCACGCTCGAGCCGTGGATCGAAGCGGTCAACGCCGCTCAGGCCCGCACCGGCGACAACCTCGGGGTGAAGTACCCGGTCATTTCGGAGCAGCTGTGGACCGCTGTGCAGAACTCCCTGACCGGCACGCAGTCCGCTCAGGACGCTCTCACCGCGGCGCAGCAGAGCGCCGAGGGCTGATCACACACCACGGAATCGAGTACCGACATGACCCTGACACAGTCTCCTCCTGAGTCAGCGGCTCGTGGTGGTCGAGGGAGGGCGTCGGCGGGAGCCGGCGTCCTCCCCGGCCCCGCCCGCCGTCCTCGGCGGCGGGGCCAGTGGGCGGCCTGGGCGTTCATCGCCCCGGTCGTGATCTACCTGGCCGTCTTCTACGCCTACCCGCTGTACCGCAACCTCGACCTGAGCCTGCGCGACTACACGGTGCGGTCGTTCATCGACGGAAACGCGCCGTTCGTCTGGTTCGCGAACTACATCACTGTCTTCCAGGACGCCACATTCTGGCCGGCGCTGGCGAACACCGCCACCTTCACCCTCGTTTCCATCGTCTTCCAGTACTCCATCGGTATGGCGTTGGCGGTGTTCTTCTTCCAGCGCTTCCCGCTGTCGGCGACCCTGCGCGCGCTCTTCCTCGTGCCGTGGCTGCTGCCCCTGCTGGTCTCCGCCTCCGCGTGGTCGTGGATGTTGAACTCCGAATCGGGCGTGGTCAACTTCTTCCTCACCTCGGTCGGCCTCGGGCAGGTGAACTGGCTCACCTCGCCGCAGTGGTCGCTGATCTCGGTGCTGATCGCGAACATCTGGATCGGCATCCCGTTCAACCTCGTCATCCTCTACAGCGGGCTGCAGAACGTCTCGACCGACATCTACGAGGCGGCCTCCATCGACGGGGCGAACGCCTGGCAGAAATTCTGGCGCATCACGTTCCCGCTGCTGCGGCCCGTCTCGGCCATCACGATCCTTCTCGGCCTGGTCTACACGCTGAAGGTCTTCGACATCATCTGGATCATGACCCGAGGTGGCCCGGGCTCGACGTCGACGACCTTCGCGATCTGGTCGTACCGGCTCGGGTTCGGCTCGGCCCTGCCCGATCTGAGCCCCGCGGCGGCCGTCGGCAACCTGCTCATCGTCATCGCGCTCGTATTCGGGCTCATCTACATCCGCGCTCAGCGCCGTCTGGAAGTCTGATGAAACGTCGCCCCTGGTGGATCACGCTGGTCGGGGTGATCCTGACCGCGATCATGCTGTTCCCCGTCTACTGGATGGTCAACGTCTCGCTCACCCCGCAGAGCGACATGCGCAAGTCGCCCCCCGACCTCTTCCCCCTCACCCCCACCTTCGAGGGGTACGAGAAAGTGCTGTCCGATCAGTTGCCGTTCCTCGGCACGAGCTTCGTCATCGGTATCGGCACGGTGGTCCTCACCCTCGCGCTGTCGGCTCCCGCCGCCTTCGCACTGGCGAAGCTGCGCCCGCGGGGCGGGAACGCCCTGAGCTTCGCGCTGCTCATCGCCCAGATGATCCCGGGGATCATCATGGCGATGGGGTTCTACGCGATCTACCTGAATCTGGGCATCCTCAACACGATCCCGGGGCTGATCCTCGCCGACTCGACGATCGCCGTGCCGTTCGGTGTGCTCATCTTCACCGCGTTCATGCGGGGGATCCCCGACGAACTGCTCGCGGCCGCCCGCATCGACGGCGCCGGCACATGGCGCACGTTCCGCTCGATCGTCCTCCCCGTCAGCCGAAATTCGATGGTGACGGTGGCCCTGTTCGCGTTCCTGTGGTCGTGGTCGGACTTCATCTTCGCCTCGACGCTCAACAGCGGTGGAAAGCTCCAGCCCATCACCATCGGCATCTATCGCTACATCGGCAACAACAACCAGGAGTGGAACGCGATCATGGCCACCGCCGTGGTGGCATCCATCCCCGCCGCCGTCCTGCTCATCCTCGCTCAGCGCTACGTCGCCGCCGGTGTCACCGCCGGCGCCGTCAAAGACTGACCGCTCCCCTCCCGAAAGGCCCCCGTGACCTCCTCGACCCTCCCCACGTTCGACGTGCGCGAGATCCCGTTCAGCTACCGCGGATCGTGGATGAATCTCTCACCGGTCATCGGTCTGCACGCCCACTCCGAGCACGTGCACCTCGTTTCGCACGTGACCGGCATGCATGCCGTCCTGCGATTCGCGCCCACCCTGTTCGGCGAGGTTGTCCCCGCCGTCGTAGAGGCCGACCCGGCGGTGCTGTCGTGGCGGGTGAACGGGCGAGTGGTCGCGCGGGCCGTCTTCGAGTCGGGTGAGGCGGTGCGCCTCTCCGGCGACGCGGGGGAGTTCACCATCGCCGACGCCGCGGAGGTGCTGACCCCTTTCTCCGGCTCGTACTTCTTCCGCGCTCCCTCGGACGGAGCATTCGTCTTCACCTCCTACGAGACGGGGCGTCGCTACCGCATCACCGTGTTGACGGGCACGCCCGTCCTGCAGGGGGCCGAGGCGCTGGGCGATGATGCGCGGGCCCTCACCCTCGGGGGCGACGGGCCGTGGGAGGTCGCGATCCAGCAGATCGAATCCGCCGCCGACGCCTACGCGACGACGGAGTCGTTCGACGAAGTGGGGGAGCGGGTGGCGGCGGAGTTCGCCGAGTATCTCCGGGCCGTCGCGGGATGGCGCACCGATGACACCCCGGCCGCGACCCTGGCCGCCTACACGCTCTGGTCGGCGACCGTCGCGCCCGCCGGCTTCCTGACCCGCGAGTCCGTCCTGATGTCGAAGCACTGGATGGACAAGGTCTGGAGCTGGGACCACTGCTTCAACGCCCTCGCCCTGGCTCCCGGCCTGCCGGATCTGGCACTCGATCAGTTCCTGACACCGTTCGACCATCAGGATGCCGCGGGGGCGATGCCCGACTCGGTGACGCACTCGGAGGTGCTCTACAACTTCGTGAAGCCGCCGATCCACGGCTGGGCGTTCACGCGGCTGCGCGAGCGGCTCGGGCGCTCATTGACGCGGGATGAGCTGCAGACGGTGTTCGACCACCTCGTGCGGTGGTCGCGCTTCTGGCTCGACCACCGCACGTCACCGGGTCGCGCGCTGCCGTACTACGAGCACGGCAATGACAGCGGCTGGGACAACGCGACCACATTCGACCACGACCGGGTGATCGAATCCCCCGACCTCGCGGCCTTCCTCGTCATCCAACTCGACGTCGTCGCGGAGCTGGCGGACGAACTGGGCCACGACGGTGACCTGTGGCGGGCCGAGCGCGACCGCGTGCAGCAGGCGCTGCTCGCCGAACTCCGCGACGCCGGGGGCTTCTTCGCGGTCGGTGGCCACAGCCGCCGCGAGAGCAAGCGCACCAGTCTTCTCACCCTGTTGCCCATCCTCGCCTCCGACCGCTTCCCCACCGAGGTCGGGGCGCAGTTGGCGGAGCAGATCGGACACCATCTGACCTCGTGGGGCCCCGCCACGCAGCTCATCGGCACGGCGGAGTACGAGAGCGACGGGTACTGGCGCGGGCCGATCTGGGCACCGTCGACGATGATCGTCGAGGAGGGCCTGCGCCGTGGCGGGCACATCGAGCTCGCCGACACCGTCAACCGGCGGTTCCGCGCATTGTGCGAGGAGTCGGGCTTCGCCGAGAACTTCGATGCGATCACCGGCGAGGGCCTGCGCGACCGCGCCTACACCTGGACGGCGAGCGTCTACCTCGTCTTCGCTGACGACCACGTGCGCCGTGACATGGCGTCGAGCGTCGACGCCAGCGACGGGGCGGGGACCGGCGTTGGGTTCCGCGCGTGACACCCGACGTCGCCCACTTCCGTCTCGAGGGAGGGCGACTGGTGTGGCGCGGCGACGGCGAGACCGTGGTCGTGGAAGCCTGGGGACGTGACAGCGTGCGCGTGCGGGCGCGGCTCATGCACGACGTCATCGACCGCGACTGGGCACTCCTGCCCCCGTCCGACACCGCCGCCACGGTCGAGATCGACAGCGCCCGGGCGACACTGACGAGCGGCCGACTGCGCGTGGTGGCGACCTCGCGCAGTGGCATCCAGCTGCAGACGGGGTACGACCGCAACTTCTGTCATCTGGCCTTCTACGACACCGACGGGCGATTGCTCTTCCAGGAGAGGGATGCCGGTGGCTCCCTCGCTCTGGTGGCGCGCGAGCATCGCCCCATCCCGGGGGGCGATGACTACTGGGTGACCGCGGGCGCCACGCCGCGCGACATCGCCCGCGCCTACGCCGACGCCACCGGGCACGCCCCGATGATGCCGGAGCGGGGGCTGGGCTTCTGGCAGTGCAAGCTGCGGTATTCGTCGCAGGAGGAGTTGCTGGGGGTCGCGCGCGAACACGTGCGGCGCGGATTGCCGCTCGACGTCATCGTCGCGGACTTCTTCCACTGGCCGCGGATGGGCGACTTCCGCTTCGAAGAAGAGTTCTGGCCGGACCCGGCCGCGATGGTGCGCGAGCTGGACGAGCTCGGTGTGGAGCTGATGGTGTCGGTCTGGCCGCAGGTGTCGCTCGACAGCGAGAACTACGCGGTGATGAAGAAGGAGAACCTTCTCGTGCGCGCCGAGCGCGGGCTCGACGTGCACATGTCGTTCGAGGGGCCGAGCGCGTTCCTCGACGCGACGAATCCCCGCGCGCGGGAGTTCGTGTGGCAGCGATGCCGCGAGAACTACGGCCGGCACGGCATCCGGACCTTCTGGCTCGATGAGGCCGAGCCCGAATACGGCCTCTACGACTACGACAACTACCGCTACCACGCGGGCTCCGTCCCGCAGGTGGGCAACCTCTACCCGCAGCACTTCGCGCGGGCGTTCGCCGAGGGGCAATGGGCCGACGGTGAGAGTGAGGTCGTCAACCTCCTGCGCGCGGCATGGGCGGGATCGCAGCGTTACGGGGTGCTCGTGTGGTCGGGTGACATCGCCTCCACGTTCGCGGCGCTGCGCGCGCAGGTCACGGCCGGCATCCACATGGGCGTCGCCGGCATCCCCTGGTTCACGACCGACATCGGGGGGTTCCATCACGGCGATCCGGACGACGAGGACTTCCGTGAACTGCTGACTCGGTGGTTCCAGTTCGGGACGTTCTCTCCCGTCATGCGCTTGCACGGCGATCGACTGCCGACGACGCCGGTGGTCGCCGCCGATGGCTCCCGGCGATCTCCTTCGGGGAGTGCGAACGAGGTGTGGAGCTTCGGGGATGCCGTGACACCCGTGCTCGAGCGTTACCTGCATACCCGCGAGGCGCTGCGTCCGTACTTGCGGTCGGTGATGCGCGAGGCGCACGCGGAGGGTCAACCCGTGCTGCGTGGGCTGTTCCACGATTTTCCCGACGACGTGCGCAGCTGGCGGGTGAAGGACCAGTACCTCCTCGGACCCGACCTGCTCGTCGCCCCCGTCATGGACGCGGGCTTGCGCACACGCCGAGTCGTCCTTCCCGCCGGATCGGACTGGTGCGATCTCTGGACCGGCATGCGCAGCGACGGAGGCGGCGAGGTCGAGGTCGAGGCTCCTCTCGATCGCGTTCCCCTGTTCGTGCGCCGTGAAACGGTCGACGCCTGGCGCGGCGTGCGCCAGGCCCTGGGAGCATCTGCGTCATGACCCGCGCACCCGCGTCTGGAAGGGGAGCGAGCGCTCATCGCCTCGCCATCGAAGCCGCACGCGGGCGTCTGTCGACGGTCGTCGACAGCGTGCAGGAGCAGCCCGTTCTGCTGACCCGGCGCGGACGACCGGTCGCGGCCGTCATCACCATGGAGCAGTACGAGATGCTCGTCGCCACGGAGCGACTGGCGGATCGCCGGCGCGCGGCCGCGGCCGAAAGGGGCGACGCGCCCGCCCCGTCGGCGACCGCTGGAGAAGATTCCCTCTGAGGCGCGAGCGGGAGAGGGGCTGCGCGGAGCGGTTCGAGTCAGGGTGTGGAGGGCGGTCCTCGCTCGGGCGCCCCGTCGCCCGTCGACCTGCTGCGATCGGCGGTGGCGTCGGTACTCGGCGTTCCTCTGCGTGCGGAGGATGACGGGATCGTCCACGGAGGGTGCACGGCGGTCGCGCACTGCGGATGACGCGGCGCGGCGACGTGGTTGCCATGACCGTGCGTGTCGCCTATCGTGGTGTCGAACCGGTTCGATGTCGCGAATCGGCCCCTACTCAATGACGAGGAAGAGAACACCCATGAGGTCATCTCCGCGGCTTGCCTCCTGCAAGCCCATCGCAGCACTGACGGCGGGACTGGCGGTCGCCGTGCTGGCCATCGGTCAACCGGCCGCTGCCGAGAGTGCGCAAGCGACGCCCGCAGCGGCCTCGGCCGCCGATCACCTGATCCTGGACTACGACTTCGAGGGGACGAGCTCTCCGTCGGCAACGGTCCAAGACGTCTCCGGCGACGGGCGCAACGGCACCCTGGCGAACCCCGGGTCGGCGAAGCTCGTCGACCGACAGGGTGGGGGCAAGGCCCTGCAACTGTCCGGTGGAGCGCGCACCTCCACGACAGCGCCCTACATCACCGTTCCCTCGGGTCTTTTCAAAGACCTCCAGGGCGCGACGATCTCGTCGTGGGTGAAGTGGGAGGGCGATGAGGTCTTCGAGTGGCTCTACACACTCGGCAAAGACCGAACCAGCGCCACCTTCTACACCCCGAAGTTCGAGGACGGCACGGCCCGCTCGAGCGCCAAGCCCACGAGCACCGGGCAGGAAGTCGGAGCACGGGCGGCGACCGCCCTCCCCACCGATGGGTGGCACCTGATCACGACGACGGTCGACCAGAACGCCCTCATCTACTACCTCGACGGCCTCGAAGTCAGCCGCACCGCCACCGGGATCGACGTCGCCCAGGCGCTGTACGGCGCATCGTCGCCCAACTCGGGCTACATCGGCCAACCCTTCTGGACCGGCGCCCACCCCTTCTTCCAGGGCTCCATCGACGATTTCCAGGTCTATGACACGGTGCTGTCACCGCAACAGGTGCGCGACCTGGCCGGTACGTCGGCCCCCGCCCTCACCGAGGTGCTCGAGACCTCGACGCAGGTGCGCACCGATGTCGGCACGGCGCCCAGCCTGCCGGGGGTACGAGCGACCTACGGCGACGGCCAGGAACGCCTGGCCCCCGTGACCTGGGATGCCGTGCCCGCCACGGCCTACGCTCAGCGCGGCTCGTTCACCGTGGAGGGTGTCGTCGACGGAACGACCACCGCCGTCACGGCGAGTGTGAAGGTCGTCAGCCCCGGCGAGCTCTCCATCGACGCAGCCGACCGAACCGGTGCCTTCATGGGAGGTGCGTCGGGCACGCTGTACGGGCTCTACGGCCCCGGCCTCCCCTCGAACAACCTCATCGACGGCATTCAGCTGCGCACCGTGTCGACCAAGGCGCAGGACGGACCCCAGCACCCTGGTGCCGACGCGCTCGAGGTCGTCAAGCCGATCGCCGACTCCTCCGACGGTGATGTCTACATCTATATGACCGACGTCAACCGTGGCTTCCCGTACGAGGTCCCCGGATCGACCGGAGCCGAGAAGGAAGCCTGGTACAAGCAGTCCATCATCGACCAGGTTCGCCAGGTGAAGCAGCTCCCGGCCGAGTACCAGGACAACATCGTCTTCGTCCCCTACAACGAGCCCGAGGGCAACATGTACGGGGACGGGCCGCAGGCGTTCTGGGGTCAGAGCTGGCTCAACAGCCCCGACCGGTTCTTCGCCGCGTGGGATGACGCCTACCGCTCGATCAAGGCCGAGCTGCCCGACGCGCGGATCGCGGGTCCGAACACCAGCGTCCTGTTCAACCAGGTCTACGGCTTCATGGAGCACGCCATCGCCAACGACACCGTCCCGGACGTCGTGACATGGCATGAGCTGAGTGACCCGGCCACCATCCGCTCCAGCGTCGCGCGCTACCGCGCGTGGGAGCAGGACTTCTTCGCGGGCACGAAGTGGGAGGGCACCGAGCTTCCCATCAACCTGAACGAGTACGCCTTCAACTACCACACCTCTGTTCCCGCGCAGATGATCCAGTGGATCTCCGCGATCGAAGACACCAAGGTCGACGGCGACATCGCGTACTGGAACATCGACGGCAACCTCTCCGACTCCGCCGTCGAAGCCAACCGGGGTAACGGTCAGTGGTGGCTGCTGAACTCCTACGGCAACATGACCGGCGACACCGTCCGTGTCACACCCCCGCAGCCCGACGTCAGCTACACCCTGCAGGGCGTCGCGACGATCGACGACGCGAAGCAGCAGGTGAAGGCACTCATCGGCGGATCCAGCGGCCCACAGAAGGTGTTCATCGACAACCTGCCGTCGTACGTCGGTGGCAACGCCCACGTGCTCATCCGCGACATCCGGTGGACGGGGCAGATCGGCGACTCCGCAGAGCCGCAGACGGTCAAGGAGTTCGAGGCGCCGGTGCGCAACGGATCAGTCGAGCTGTCCTTCGGCCAGGGCGACCTGCCGGCGCTGGGCACGGACTCGGCCTACGAGATCGTCGTGACGCCCGGCGCCGACACGACGTCGCCGTCGCAGCCCGCCGTTTCGTGGCGCGGTGTCTACGAAGCCGAGTCCGCCCCGCACACGGGCGCGCCGTATTACAACAACGGCCCCGAGGGATCCCCGGCGGACGTCGGCAAGTTCTACACCTCGGGTGAACGCAACGTCGGCGGCATCGAGACCAACTCGAACCTGGCCCTGAACTTCGAGGTGGACGTGCCACAGGCCGGCACCTACGACCTCAGCGTCCTCGCCAACGCCTACAACAAGGAGAGCCGCAACGAGGCGCAGGGCCCGGTCAATATGTTCCTCCGCGTCAACGGTGCGGCCGAGCAGGAGGTCTACGCCGATCTCGGATACAAGTGGGTCGTCTGGGATCACACCGACACCAAGGTCGCCCTGAACGCCGGCGAGAACACGATCACGCTCGCGGCGCGCAGCCTCGACGGGACGAAAGCGACCACTGGAGCCGCCATCATCGACAAGATCGACGTGACGCTGCCCAACGCCGCCTACACGCCCATCTACGAGGCCGAGAACGCGGTGCTCCACGATGCGACGGCAGCGTACGACCGCGGCGGCGTCTCCGGCTCGGGGTACGTCGACGTCGGCGCGAACCAGTCGGCCACCTTCTGGGTCTACAACAAGGACGACTCCGAGAAGACGCTCGAGGTGAAGACGCTCGGCGGCGGCACCGGAAAGGTCAGGGTGAACGGCGTCGACCTCGGGGAGGTCACCGACACGGCCGGCATCCCGGCATTCCTCGTCGGAGGAGTCAACAAGGTCGAGATCGTGGGCGGAACGGGAACCCTGGCGGTCGACCGCATCGCCGTCGGCGCATCGGGCGGCAAGCTCGCGTCGCAGACGATCGAGGCCGAGGCCGGCGTCCTCGCCGGGACGGCTAAGGTCCAAGACCTCTCGCTCGCCAGCGGCGGCAAGGCGGTCGTCGGCATCGGCGGGGCCCAGAACAACGCCAACACCCTGACCCACAAGGTGACGGTGGCGGAAGCGGGCACGTATGCCATGACGGTGCGCTACTCGAATGAGGAGCAGTCGCCGGCGTCGCACTACAACCCCGACCCGGTAGCGCGCCGCGCCGACGTGTCGGTCAACGGCGGTGCCGTGCAGCAGGTGCTCTTCCCGCAGAGCTACAGCGCCAACCAGTTCTGGGAGCTCACGGTTCCCGTGCAGCTGAAGGCGGGGGAGAACACCGTCTCGTTCGCATCCAAGGAGGCGCCGGACTTCAACGGCACTACCTTCATCTCCGAGCGCTTCCCCACCCTGGGGCTCCGTTCGCAGTGGGCGCCGAACATGGACAAGCTGACCTTCACCGCGATGAAGCCGGCTGCGGCCGTGCCCGCTGTGAAGATGGATGCCACGGCATCCACCCGCAAGATCGGCGGTAAGGCGTACGTCACGGTCACCGCGGTCAACCGTTCGGCGGTGCCGGTGCAGGTCGACATCGTGACGGCGTATGGGAAGAAATCCTTCGCCTCCGTTCAGCCGGGTCAGACGGTCAGCGCGGCCATCGGCTCCGGAAAGGCGACGATCCCCGCGGGGAAGGCGACGGTCACGGCTACGGCCACGATCGACGGCAAGAAGACCACCTCGACCGTCGAGGCGTTGTACAACGCGCAGAACTGAGAGGTGGGGGGTGGGGGCGTTGGTGACGCTCTCACCCCTCGTGAACCACCGCCCACCCGCACGTCGGTGGCGTGCGGTGGTCTGTGCCCCGCTGGGTGCGGTGACGTGCGGCGGGGTGCCTGGTTTTTCTGGAGCGCTGGAGTCCGCCGCCGTCAAGGAGGGCGGAGAGTCGTCCTGGACCGCCGACGCCGCGCTGGTGTTGCAGACCGACGCCGGAGTCACCCCCGGTGCGTACACGTCGAAGCTGACCCTGTCCCTCTTCGAAGACGTCTTCACACAACCGTAAGGCCGACGCATCGCGGGTCGGGTCGTGAACGGGGCCCGACCAGCGGTGTGCGGCAGGCGTACCGCCGCGACCCACGAACCGTGGGAGAGTGAAAACTCCGCTCTCTTCCGAGGAGGACGTCATGACCGCCACCGCCGAGAACTCGACGCCGCTGCTTCCCGGGGCGGCGATCATCGTCGGCATCCGTTCGCTTCTCGTGTGGGGAGTCGTCGCGTCGGGGGTGTTGGGCACGTTCCTCCGCGGGACGCATCAGAGCTGCACGGGCGGCATCAGCTCGAACGGGCAGGGTTTCCTCACCGCGGACGGCGCCCCCACCGATATCGAGCCCTCCTGCGGTATGGCGACGCTGAGCCCGAGTCCACTTGTCTTCCTCTTGCTGGCGGCGATCGTGATCGGTTCGCTCACGCTCATCCTGCGACGCGCTGTCGATGAGGACCACGCGTTTCGCATCCTGGGGAACGCGCGGATGTCGATCGTGATCGTCACGCTGGTCGCCCTGGCGGTTGGGTGGATCGCTGTCATGACGCTCCAGATCGACGACTGGGGTTCCTACTCGATCTTCTCCCCGCAGCCATTCGCGCAGTTCGACGTGGAGAGTTGGCTGATCACCCAGCGTTGAGGCGCGGCATTGCTCGCCCGGGGGCTTCGGGGGTTCGTCGTCTCGAGATCGAGTCCCGGCCCGGAGTCGGTCATCACCCACACGGAGAGAGCTCATGCTGATGGACGTCCGCGGTCTCTGCAGGTGGCACCGCGAACCGACCGGCCGCCCACCCGGCCCGGCGGTCACCGGTCCGGGAAAGTGCCCTCGTAGTCCTGCCAGGTGCCGGCGAGATGCTGCATCGCCCAGAGCTGCACGGACGCGGAAGCTGCCGTGGCCCCCGCGAAGTCCATCACGATGTAGTTCGACCGGAATCCGTCTTCGACGGTCGCCGCGAATTGTTCGGCCGCCCCGCGCGAGCCGAATCGGTAGTATGTCGCTTCCTGTGTGGCATAAGCCTCGACGCACTCCACCGCCTCCCCGCACGCGGTACCGGTGATGTCCCGCGGCTCGGTCACCGGAGGGTTCTCGGCCCCGGTGTTCTCGAGGAGCTCGTGCAACGTCAGCGTCCACTGGCTGTCGAAGAGCAGCCGCCCGACCCACAGTCCGCAAGCCGCGACGACAGCGACCACGACGATCAGAACGAGTATGCGCACTCCTCGCGGCCGGCCGCGCGAGTGTTCTGTGTGGCTCATTCGGGGCCGGGTTTCGACGGGTGCGCGGGTGCGGCAGCGACCCGCTCTGGGTGTGAGGCGGTCAGTCCTACGGCGAGGCCGCCCACGAGCTGCCCGATTGCGAGAAGTCCGATCGCCGCGGGCAGTGCGATGGTCGGCGCGGCTGCGGCATCTTCCAGATCGATGAGCGGACCGATCTCATCAAGCCACGTTCCGTACTCGGTGCCATAGAGGACGAGCAAGACGATGGTCGTCAACCCGATCGCTGCGGTGATGAATCCCCAGATCTTTCCACTCACGGGTGCAGTCTCTCAGGCGCGGACCGCGTTCATGGACCCGGTGACGGGTGGCGGAGGTACCGACTGCGGTACTCGTGCGATGACGTTTCGCACACCAACGGGTACGGCCGAGGGATGGGTGGTGTCCGACCTCAGCCGATGCGGCGCACGGCGGCGTCGGCGGGCGGGGCG
>NZ_CAUQWC010000023.1:0-23072 GCF_963521695.1 uncultured Microbacterium sp.
CCCGTGCGCCGCGCCGGCGGCGGTCGTTCGTGCGGGCGGCGGGGGTACCCTCTCCCCGTGCGCCGCGCCCGCGGCGGTCGTTCGTGCGGGCGGCGGGGTTACCCGCGACACGTGACCGACACCCCGCGCCCGTCCGAGGCCCGTCCCCGCCGTCGTCGCCGGTGGCTGCGCTGGACCCTCGGGGGCCTTGGCGCCATCGTGGTGCTGCTGGTGGGCGGCATCCTGATCTACACCCAGGTGGGGGTCATGGGCGCCGAGCCCGCACCCCTGGCCGCGGCCGCGCAGAACCCCGACCTGACGATCACCGATGACGGGGCGGGCATCGTGCTCTCCCCCACCACCGGGGCGACCGGCCAGGGCCTGGTGTTCATCCCGGGCGCGAAGGTCGAGGCCGAGGGGTACATCGCCACCTTCGCCGACACGGTCGTCGACGACGGCATCACCGTCGTCATCACCCGCCCGTGGCTGAACCTCGCCTTCTTCGATCCGCGACCCCTGTCGACGTTCACCGAGCTCGCCCCCGACGTCACCGGGTGGGCCGTCGGCGGCCATTCCCTCGGCGGGGTCCGCGCGTGCCAGTTGGCCTCCGACGCCGACGCGCTGGTGCTGTTCGCCTCGTACTGTGCGAACGACCTGTCGGCATCCGGTCTTCCCGTCCTCAGCCTCTCCGGCTCCGAGGACGACCTCAGCACCCCGCAGAAGATCGCGGATGCCAAGGCGCAACTGCCGGCATCGGCCACGTTCGTCGAGATCCCCGGCGCCTCGCACGCCTCTTTCGGCGCCTACGGCCCGCAGCCCGGCGACGGCACGCCCACCGCCGAGCCTGACGAGGTGGACCGCGTGATCGCGGAAGAGCTGGCCGGGTTCCTGCCGCGCCCCTGACGCGCGCGGGTGGTCGCCCTGCGCCCGGGCCGGTGTGTGCCGCGTCGGCGGACCGGCGCTTTACGCCCGACCGGCCTAGGGCCGCGTAAACGAACGGGCACCCTGCGCCCCACCCGGCGTGCGGCCGCGTCGACGAACCGGCGCGGTCGCCCGTGGCACTGGCCGCCCGTCGGACGCGGCAAGCCTCGATGCGAAAAGCCTCGGCCGTACCCGACCAGGACGCGATCCCAGTAGTGCGCAATCAGTAGTCAGCTGAGTAGTCGTCGAATTGCCCCGATACCCGGCGGATTCATACGATTCAAATAGCCGGTCACCACCCTTTTCAATCGCACGGAATCGCACCGGGATCACGTCGACACGGCGCTCATCGTCGTGCGAAAGGCTCATGTTCTCGTCGCGCCGTCCCCCCGCGCGTCCCGCTCGGACGCGGGCCGCCTCCACCGCCATCGTCGCGGTCGTGGTGGCGATGCTTCTCGGGTCGAGTGTGACCGCGGCGAGCGCGAACCCGTCTCCCCCGGCCTCGCCGATGCCGACCGCATCCGCGCCGTCGGTGACGCCGACGCGTGCGGAGCAGGTGACCCCGACTCCCTCGGAGCAGGCGACCCCGTCGCCCGCCCCCAGCGAGCCGCCCGCTGACACCGTTCCCGAGCCGGTCGCCTCGACCCCTCCGACCGATGCCGACCCGGCCGACGACGCCGACGCTCCGGGCGCTCCGAACGACGAGCCGACGGCGGCGCCCGAGGTCGTCGACTCCCCGCCGGACGAGACGGTCGACGACCCCACCACGTCCGCCCGGATGCGCGCTCCCCCCGAGGCGCGCATCGGCATCCTGGCCGCAGGCGTTCCCGAGGCACCGGCCGAGGTCTGGACCGAGACCTTCGAGCAGGGCCTGAGCGCCACCGCGCCGACGGCCCTGACGGCCTACGCGAGCGGTCGGTACACGGCGTCGCCCGGGTGGTCCACACCCTCGAACTGCACCGGTGTGCTGGTGAACTTCTCAGCGACCTACCCGAACACGCAGTTCTGCCCGAGTCAGTCCCTTTTGAACATCCCCGTGTCGACGGCCTCGGCGCGAGAGGTCCGTCGCCTCGCCGATGTGCTCGGCCAGGTGGCCGCCGGTACCACCGGCTCGACCACGTCGACCGCACCGGCAAACGGTTCCACCTCCACCACGCGCACGAACCACGCGCTCGTCGACCTTCCCTATGCGGCGCTCACGGGCACAACCGTGGCGCAGAGATCGAGCCCGATCGCCGTCAGCGCCGCCGGATCGCGCTATTACACGCTGCGCTTCGACGCCGCGGCCGCGCCCTGCAGCGCCAACGCACCTGCGCTCTCGCTCTCCCTGTTCTCGGGCGCCACGACGCTGCTGGCTCCGTTCCCGACCGCCGTGAATCCCTGCGCGATCACGGGCAACGTCTTCTACACGTCCCCCGCACAAACGGCATCCGGCGGTCTCCTCGACCCCGCAATCGGTTCCTCCGCCCGCGCCGCGACCTTCACGGGCCCCTCGGCGGCACTCCTGACCCCCACGCAGATCGCCGCGGCCCAGGTGCGTGTGACCAACAGCACCACCGGCGTCGGCAGCGGGTTCGGCGTCGACAACCTGCGCGTGCTCGATGTGACCCCGAGCCTCGACTGGGCGTTCAGCCCGGCGAGCGTCCCCGTCGGGACGGCCTCGACCCTCACCTACACGATCACCAACACCTCCGACCTCCTCGCCAAGAGCGACTGGACGTTCACCAACACCCTCCCCGCCGGTCTCACGGTCGCCCCGACGCCCGCCGTCGGCGGCACCTGCGCCCAGGTGACGGGGACGACGTTCGCCGTCACCGCCCTCGCCGGCTCCTCCAGCATCGCGGCGGTCGGGGGCGACCTGCCCGCCGCGGCCGCGTCGTGCACGATCACGGTGAACGTCGTGGCATCCGCCGAGGCCACCTTCACCAATGCCCCCTCCAACGTCGTCACCCCGCTGATCGCCCCCGACACCGCGACCCTGACCGTCACGCCCGCCTCGCGCCTCACCGTCCGCAAGAACCTGCCGGCGCGCCTCGCCTCCACCGACCAGTTCACCCTCTCGGTGCGCAGCGGCAGCACGGTCATCGCGTCGACGACCACCACCGGCACCGCGACCGGGCTGCAGGCGGCGCAGGTGTCGCGGCAGATCGTCGAAGCCGGCGCCACGTACACGATCTCCGAGACACCCACCTCGGGTGTCGCGCTCGGGTACGCGAGCACCTACGAGTGCACGCGCGAGGGAACGGTCATCGCCGCGGGCAGCTCGCGCTCGGGTCCGCTCACCATGCCCCAGGACGACGGCGCCGAGGTCGTCTGCACCTTCACCAACACTCTGCAGCAACCGCGCCTGTTCTGCGACAGCGGGCTCTTCTACGGCCTGACCGCCAACGGCGCCCTCATCCAGGCCGACGGCGCGGTGGGCGGCCAGGCCACCGTCGGCTCGTGGAGCAACGTCACCGGAGCGAACTCGCTGGGCGTCGCCGCCGGCGGCACCGGGGCCTACGCCCTCAACAGATCGACGGATGCCGCGAACGTGCTCTCCATCCTGAAGTGGACGCCGACCGGCGGCTTCGAGACCCTCGCGAACTCGGCGTACACGACGACCGATCGCGCCGGCACGGTGATTCCCGGCAGCATCGTCGCCGGAGCCATCGATCTGGCCACCGGTCGCTACCTCTTCGGCAAGTACAACAACGGCTCTTTCTACGCGTGGAGCTTCACCGAATCGGCCCCCGCGGCATCCCGTTTCACCTACCTCGGCTCGTTCAGCGCGGGCTCCGCCCCCAACGGCAACGGCGACATGGCCTTCGACAACCGCGGCAACCTCTACGTGCTCGGGGCCGCCACGGTCAACAACGCCAGCAGCGCCGCGATCTTCACCGTGACCGCCGAGACCCTGGCCGGTGCCACCGGCGGCACCCTCGCCGTCAGCACCTCGGCGACGCGGACCCTGAACGGCCTGGATGCCACGCCGGCCTTCGGCAGCGTGAACGGCATCGCCTTCTCGCCCCGCGGCACCGTCTACCTCTCGAGCTCCACCAGCACCTACGAGTTCGACCCGACCACCTGGACCCGGGTCGCGAGCACCCCCCGCATCGACTTCGCCTCGACCGACCTCGCCAGCTGCAACAGCCCCGGCACCATCACCGTGCAGAAGAACGTGGTCGGGCGGGCAGCCGGCGCCGACCAGTTCCAACTCACCCTCGCCGACGCGAACGGTGCCCTGGGCACGGCCACGACCGCCGGCACCGCGACCGGTCGGCAGGCCGCGCAGGTCGGCGCCTTCCCCGCCTCGATCGGGTCGACGCTGACGGTGTCCGAGACGATGGCGGCGGGTTCGACCTCGGCCATCGGGGTCTACACGGTCCGCCTCGAATGCTGGAGCGACGGCATCCGGATCGCGAACGCCGCAGCGACCAGCGCCGCGGTCACCATGCCCGACCGCTTCGGCGCCAACGTCGTGTGCACCTTCTTCAACTCCCCCAGTCCCGTGGCGTCGGTCACGGTGATCAAACGTGTGCTCGATCCGGCCACCGGCCAGTCGGCGCCCGCGGCCGGCTGGAGCCTGGGCGCCGCCGCGACAGCCACCGCCGGCAGCGCCACCGTGCTGCCCAGCGAAGCGCCGCGTCAGACGAGCGACGCCGCGGGAACGGCCGTCTGGAGCGTGCTGTTCGGCTCCGCCTCGTCCCGTGCCACGCTCACGGTCTCGGAGGTGCAGCAGACCCGCTTCACCTTCGTCAGCGGCACGTGCACGGTCAACGGCACCGTCGCGCCCGTCACCTTCACGACCGCGAGCGGGGTGGTCAGCGGCGGCATCGCCGGGGTCGGGCCGTCGGCGATCGTCGTGTGCACGCTCGTCAACCAACCGATCACCTCCCTCACCCTGGTGAAGACCGTGTCGTCGGGCTCGGTCGCCGCCACCGATTGGACGCTGTCGGCCACCGCCCCCACGGGCGCACTCACCGGACCCACCGGTCGTACGGCGACCGCGGCGACGACGAACGTCCCGGTGTCACCGGCCCGCCCCTACCGGCTGGCCGAGACCGTCACGAACGCCGCCTACGTGCAGGTCGGTGTGTGGCGCTGCGTCGAGTCCACGGGTGCCGAGGTCGCCGTCACCGCCGCGAGCGACGTCACCCTGCGCACCGGCACCGCCGTCACCTGCACCGTCACGAACGCCACGGCGACCCTGACGCTGCTGAAAGACGTCACCGCCCCGAGCCCCGGCTTCGTGCCCGCCACCTGGACCGTGACGGCCGTTCCCGCCGCCCTGGCCGGCGCGACGCTTCCGACGCAGAGCCGAGTGGGCGCGGCGTACGACCCCGTCGCCGGCAACGCCGCGAGCACGTTCGAGGTGCGCCCGGGCCACGGCTACACGCTGTCGGAGGCGCCCACCGTGCCCGGGACGCGGCTGGCCTACACGACCCTCCGCCTCGAACGGCTCGACGGCTCCACGTGGACAGCCGTCACCGGACGCAGCGTCACCGCTCCCGCCGCCGGCCAGAGCGCGATCTACCGCTTCGTCAACGCCCCCGTCGTGGGCCCCGTCCTCCCCCTCACGGGCGGTGTCGGCGCCGACGCGTTCGTCATCGCCGGAGGCCTCCTGCTCGCCCTCACCGTCGTGGGCGCCGTGATCCATCGCAGACGCAGGGGAGGGAGCCTTCCGACGTGACCCCTCCCGTCGCGCGACGCCGCCGACGACACCACTTCCGCATCACCGATCACCTTCCGAGAGGAACCACCATGTCCATCCGCAAGAAAGCGGCAACCGTCCTGAGCGTCCTCGCGCTCGGGGCCCTCACCGCCGTCGGGGCCGTCGCCCCCGCATCGGCTGTGACGCTGCCGGGCAACATCGACTCGACCGTCAACCGCACCCTCACCCTCCACAAGCACGCGCTCGGACCCTCGACGCCGCTGAACCCGACGTCGACGGGCCAGCAGTTGGCCACGCCGCCGGCCGACCCGCTGGCGGGCGCGCAGTTCACCGCGACGCTCGTGTCGGGCGTCGACCTGACCACGGCCGCCGGCTGGACGCAGGCCGCATCGCTGACGCCGGCGCAGGCCGCCCAGCGTCCCAACACGGTGAGCTTCGTGTCGTCGGTATCCAACACCGCCGGTGTCGCGACGTTCTCCCCCGACCCGGCGCTGTACCCGACGGGCCTGCCCATCGGCGTGTACCTCGTCACGGAGACGCAGCTGCCGGCGACCGCGACCAACCCGGCCGCGCCGTTCCTGGTGACGCTGCCCACGCCCACCGGCGCCGCGGGCTCCCCCGCCAACCAGTGGATCTACGACGTGCACGTCTACCCCAAGAACGCCGTCACCCAGCTCACCAAGACGCGCGTCCCCGCGCCCGCCGGCTCCGTCGAGCAGCGCAACCCCGACCTCATCCGGTGGGCGATCGCCTCGTCGATCCCGACGCTCGCGACCGGTGACAGCATCGACGTGTTCACGCTGACCGACGTGCTGCCCGCCGAGCTGACCTACCTGACGGCGGCCACCGTGCCCGCCGGCGTCACGCCGTCCAACGTCGTTGTCGCCAACGCGGCCGGTACCGCGCAGACGTTCACCGAGGGCACCGACTACACGATCACGAACACGGGCGGCAACCTGGTGCTGGACTTCACCGCGCCCGGTCGCACGCGCCTCGCGGGTCTGCAGGGCGGAACGGTGACGTTCAACGTGCTGACGCGCGCCACGTCGATCCCGGCCAGCGGCGTCATCGTCAACACCGCGACGGCGAACGTCAACGGCGCGACCGAGTCGGTCACCGGTAGCACGCCGATCGGCCAGCTCACCGTGTCGGCCTACACCACCTCGAACGGCTCCCGCGTGCCGCTCGCGGGGGCGGTCTACCAGGTGTTCCTGACGGAGCAGGATGCCATCAACGGCGCCAACCCGATCGTCATCAACGGCGAGACCACGTGGACGACCGGCACGAACGGCAACGTGGTCGTGCCGATCATCACGCCCGGCAACTACTGGGTGCGCGAGACGGTGCCCCCGACGGGTTACCAGCTGCCCTCGCCCGACCGCGTGCTCACCGCGGTCGTCCCCGGCCCGACGTCGACGACCGCGCCCGTGCGCAACTACGTCGAGTTCGCGCACAACCAGGTGCCCGCGTTCGCCCTGCCCATCACCGGTGGCGACGGCGGCCTGTGGTTCGGCGTCGGTGGCGCGGCCCTGCTGACCGCCATGATCGGCGCGGCGTTCGTCGTGTCGCGTCGCCGCGCCCGCGCGGTGCAGGCACCCGCCTGAGGGATCACGCGATGACGAGGGGGGCGACGGTGCGGCGGGATGCCGCGCCGTCGTCCCCCTCTTCCGCGCCGCTTCGGCGCGACCTCCGGCGTCCGAGATGGAGGCTCTCCCTCGTCTCCCTCGCTCTCGCGGTGGGCGCCCTCGCCGGGGTGGGCCTGCTGATGTACCCGACGGTGGCCGCCTGGTTCGCCCAGTACGTGCAGTCCCAGGTCATCGACGGGTACGCGAACCAGATCCGCGACCTCGGCGCCGACACGCTCGCCGACCAGCTCGACGCCGCCCGGGCGTACAACTCCGGTCTCATCGACGGCGGAGCCGAGATCGCCGCGAACGAACGCCTCCCCCTGGCCAACTCCCCCGACCAGACCAGCGACTACGCCGAGCAGCTGCGATCGGATGCCGCGGGCCTCATGGCGCGGCTGAAGATCCCCGCCATCGACGTCGACCTGCCCGTCTACCACGGCACGAGCGAGCAGGTGCTGTACGAGGGGGTCGGTCATCTCGAGGGAACCGCGCTGCCGGTGGGCGGCGAGACGACGCACTCCGTGCTGACCGCTCACCGCGGTCTCGCGACGGCGGAGCTGTTCACCCATCTCGACCGGGTCGGCCTCGACGACACCTTCACCATCGAGGTCTTCGGCGAGGTGCTCGTCTACCGCGTCGTCGACACGCGCGTCGTCGAGCCCGAAGACACCGAATCCCTCGCCCCGGTGGTGGGCCGCGACCTGGTGACCCTCGTCACCTGCACCCCGCTGGGGGTGAACAGCCACCGCATCCTGGTGACGGGCGAGAGGGTGATCCCCACCCCCCAGTCCGAGCTCGACGGCGCGGGCGCCCGCCCCGACATCCCCACGTTCCCCTGGTGGATCTTCGTCCTCGCGGCCGCCCTCCTCGCCGCGTCCGTCTACGTCTGGTGGGCCGGTCGCCCTCCGCGGCGGCGGTGAACGCACGAGTGTCCAAGACACTCCGGATGCCAGGACTCGGCATCCGCGTGTCTTGGACACTCGGGGCGCGGGGGCGCGCTACTCGCGGGACGGTTCGTCCCGGGCGGCGCGGGCCTTCTCGGCGGCCAGCTCCGCGCGGATCGACTCGGTGCGCACATCGGTCGGGCGCTCGCCCGACTCCCACAGGTGGTCGACCCCGGCTTGCGGGTGCCCCTCGGTGGCGGCGAGCGACGCCTCGAGCGCCCGCTCGAAACGGCTCTGACGACGCTTGAGCCACAGACCCACGACCAGGAACACCGCCAGCAGCACGTACGCCGACGCGGCGAAGGGGTGCAGCACGAGATCGGCGACGTTGCCCTGGCTCAGCTGCAGCGCCTTGCGCAGCTGCTGCTCGCCCATGGGCCCCAGGATCAACCCCACGATGAGCGGCGCGATCGGAAAGCCGAAGCGCCGCATGAAGTACCCCAGCGCGCCGACGATCAGCAGGATGACGATGTCCAGCGTCGAGAAGCTCACCGCGTACGCGCCCAGCACCGCGAAGGTGAGGATGCCGGCGTAGAGGTAGGGCCGCGGGATCTGCAGCACCTTCACCCACAGTCCCGCCAGCGGCAGGTTCAGCACGATGAGCAGCACGTTGCCGATGTACAGGCTCGCGATGAGCGCCCACACCAGGTCGCCGTGGTTCTGGAACAGCTGGGGCCCGGGCTGGATGCCGTACGACTGGAAGGCCGTGATGATGATGGCCGCGGTGGCCGTCGTCGGAAGTCCCAGGGTGAGAAGCGGCACGAGCACGCCCGCCGCGGCGGCGTTGTTGGCCGCCTCGGGGCCGGCGACGCCCTCGATCGCTCCGCGACCGAACTGCCCCTTGTTCTTCGACAGCTTCTTCTCGCTCGCGTACGACAGGAAGGTCGCCACGTCCGCTCCACCGGCGGGGATGGTGCCCACGGGGAAGCCGATGAAGGTGCCGCGCAGCCACGGCTTCCACGAGCGCCGCCAGTCCTCGCGCGTCATCCAGTTGCGCCAGCCCCGCGTGACCGGGATCACCGGGATCGGTCCGTGCCGCAGGCGCGCGGCGACGTAGAGGGTCTCGCCCACCGCGAACAGCCCGACGGCCACGAGCACGACGCTCACACCGTCCGACAGCGCGAGCACGCCCATCGTGTACCGCGCCTGGCCGGTGGTCGCCTCGGTGCCGATGAGCCCGACGAGCAGGCCGATGCCGAGCGAGGCCAGTCCGCGGGCGGGCGAGGAGCCCAGCAACGCACCGACGGTGATGAAGGCCACCACGATGAGGGCGACGAAGTCGGCCGGTGAGAGGTTGACCGCGAACTGCGCGAGCAGGGGGGCGAAGAGGGTCAGCAGCACCGTGGCGATGGTGCCGGCCACGAACGAGCCGATCGCCGCCGTCGCCAGGGCCGCAGCCCCGCGACCGAGCTTGGCCATCTTGTTGCCCTCGATGGCGGTGATGACGGATGCCGATTCACCCGGGGTGTTGAGCAGGATGCTGGTGGTCGAGCCGCCATACATCCCGCCGTAGTAGATGCCCGCGAAGGTGATGATCGCCGCCGTCGGCGACAGCGTATAGGTCAGAGGCAGCAGCAGTGCCACGGTCATGGCCGGGCCGATACCCGGGAGCACCCCGACCGCGGTCCCGATGACCACGCCGAGCAGCGCGAACAGCAGGTACTCCGGCTGCAGCGCGGTGGCGAAGCCCTCCAGGAGGGAGTTCACAGAATCCATGTCGACGGTCTCCTAGCCGAACAGGGGTCCGGGGCCGTACCACCAGTCGAAGGCGGCCCCGCGAGGAAGGAAGAGGCCCAGGCCCTCTCCGAAGAGGAGCTGGGTGCCGATGCCGATGACGAGCCCGACGAGGAAGGCCACCCAGGGGCGCTTCGCCCCGAGCGTCCAGGCGACGCCGCCGAACAGGAGGGCCGCGACCATCCACCAGCCGAGCAGTTCGAGCAGCAGCAGGACGGCGACGAGGAGCGCGACGAGCTTGAGGATCGTCCACCAGTCGGTCTTGGCATCCGGGTCGATGTCTTCGCCTTCTTCGCGCGGCGCCACCTGGCCCCGGAGGGCCGAGATCACCAGCGCTGCACCGGAGCCGAGCAGGATCACCGCCACGGCGAAGGGGAACACCTGCGGGCCGATGGCCTGACCCGCGGGGACGCGGATGGCGAAGGCCCCGACCAGCGCGAAGACACCGAGACCGAACACGACGCCCGCGAAGATCGCGTTGCCGACGCGCTCGGCGCCCCACCGGGGACGGACGGTGTCCGCCCCCGGTGTCTCGGTGGTCGTCACGAGACCAACCCGATGTTCTTCAGCGTCCCCGACACGTCGACGATGTTCTCGTCGACGAACGAGGTGAACTCCTCACCCGTCAGGAAGGCGTCGGTCCAGCCGCGCTCCTCGAGCACGGTCTGCCACGCACCCGACTCGTGCATGTCTGTCACCAGGGCGGTGAGGCCCGCGGCATCCGCTTCGCTGATCCCGCCGGGGGCGAGCAGGCCGCGCCAGTTGGTGTAGACGACGTCGAAGCCCTCGGAGGTCATGGTGGGAACGTCGGGCAGCAGCGTGGCCGCCTCCTCGCTCGACACGGCGAGGGCGCGCAGGTCGCCCGACTCGACGTACTCGGCGAACTCGCCCACGCCCGAGATGCCGGCCGCGGCGTTGTTGCCGAGCAGCAGCGACACGGCCTCGCCGCCACCGGCGTTGGGCACGTAGTTGAGCTTTTCGGTGATGTCGGCGCCGGTGAGGCCGGCTTCCTCGAGCAGGAGTCCCGCGAGGATGTGGTCGGCGCCGCCGGCGGAGCCACCGGTGATCGTGACACCCTGACCGTCGGCGACGACCGCGTCGACGAGGTCCTTCAGCGTCTGGAACTCGCTCGCGGCGGGCACGACGACGACGAGCGGCTCCTCGGTCAGGCGGGCGATGGGGGTGGTGTCCTCGATGCGGTTCTCGGCCGCGTTCGTCTCGACGGCGCCGACCATCACCAGACCCGTGACCATGAGGGTGTACGGGTCGCGCTCGTTCGCGAGCGAGGCGAGGCCGACGGTGCCGCCGGCGCCACCGACGTTGCTGACCGCCGCGGTGCCGACCAGGCCGTCACCGGTGAGCACGTCCGAGACGGCGCGGCCAGTCTGGTCCCAGCCGCCGCCCGGGTCGGCGGGGACGACGATGTTCACGGAGTCGATCGAGGCGGCGTCGTCGGAGGCGGCCGCTCCCCCGGCGCCCGCACCCTGCGGGTTGCAGCCGGTGAGGGCTGCGAGCGAGAGCGCTGCCAGGGGGACGAGGGCGATGGTGGTGCGACGCATGCGCGGTACTCCTCTTCGAGTTCGAGGAGGCGCCGTCGCCTCCCCGCTGATGGCTCACCGTAGACAGCACCGAAGTCGGCCGTCGCGCTTGTGCAACTAACGACGACTTCGGCAACTATTGGTCGCACGCCGGCCTACGCCCGACGCGGGCGGCGAGGGAGAATGAACCGTGGTCCGAGCACTGTCGCTGAGACTGCAGCTGTTGCTGCTGCAGGCGCTGATCGTGTGCGTCGTGACCCTTGGCGCGGGCATCGTCACCGTCTGGATCCAAGAGAGCGCGATCCGCGACTCCTACCGCGAGCGCATGGTCGGGGTGGCGCTGTCGATCGCGCGCCTGCCCGTCATCGTCGAGGCGTTCGACGACCCCGACCCCTCGGTGGCGATCCAACCCGTGGCCGAGGTCATCCGCGAGGCGTCGGCGTTGACCTACGTCGTGGTGACCGACCTCGACGGCATCCGTCTGTCGCACCCGAACCCTGACCGCATCGGCGAGAGCGTGTCGACCGACCCGTCGATCCCCCTGTCGGGACAGGTGTGGTCGGGCACCGAGACGGGGACGCTCGGTGAGTCCTACCGGGTGAAGGTGCCGGTCTACGCCGACGGCGACGACGAGAGCGCCCCCGTGATCGGCTCGGTGTCGGTGGGAGTGCTCGAATCAGAGCTCGCCGCCGATCTGCAGGCGCGCCTGCCGGGCCTGTTCCTCGCCTTCGGCGGTGCCGCGGTGGCCGGGGTCTTCGGCGCCGCGTGGGTCGCCGCCCTCATCCGCCGCCGCATCCTGGGGCTCGAACCCGATGAGATCGCCGAGCTGGTGGGCGAGCGCGAAACGATGCTGCACCGCCTCAGCGAGGGCGTGATCCGCGTCGACCACCGCGGCATCGTCACCAGCGCCAACGACGCCGCCGAGCGCCTCATCGGGCGGGGGACGCTCAGCGGGCGTCGCGCCGACGAGACGCTCGACGGGCCCCTCCTGCAGGTGATGGAGGACGGCGAGCCCGAGGGGCGACTGGTGCTGGCCGGAGAAC
Organism: uncultured Microbacterium sp.; assembly: GCF_963521695.1. Classification (GTDB taxonomy): domain Bacteria; phylum Actinomycetota; class Actinomycetes; order Actinomycetales; family Microbacteriaceae; genus Microbacterium. Next base: position 12,442 of record NZ_CAUQWC010000023.1, read on the forward strand.
GCCCCGTCATCGCGCGGTCGACCGGCCTGCGCGACGACCGCGGCCGCGTGGTGGGCGGCACCCTGCTGCTGCGCGATCACACCGAGCTGCACGAGGCCCTCCGCAGCATGGACGGGCAGCAGTCGCTCACCGAGGGGCTGCGCGCGCAGGCGCACGAGTTCGCCAACTCGCTGCACGTCGTGTCGGGCCTGCTCGAACTCGGCGCCTGGGACGACGCGCGGGAGTTCATCGCGCAGGTGCGACCGGGGGGCCCGTTGGATCCGGGACCGGATGCCGCAGCCCTCGGAAGCGAGCTGACCGCGTTGCTGTCGGTCAAGATCGCCCGCTCCCGCGAACTCGACGTCGCTCTCGAGGTCGTCGCGCACGGCGCTCCCCCACCCGAGTCGACCGGCGATCTCATCACCGTGGTCGGCAACCTCGTCGACAACGCCCTCGAGGCGTGCCGCCCCGGCGATCGGTTGCGGGTGACGGTGGATGCCACCGACTCCGCGGTGCGCGTGCGGGTCGACGATAGCGGAGCCGGCGTTCCCGACGCGCTCCGCGCGCACGTGTTCGACGAGGGCGTGAGCACGAAGGCCACCCACGCCCGCGCCCGCGGCATAGGCCTCGCCCTCGTCCGACGCGTCGCCCGCCGCCGGGGCGGTGACGCCCGGGTCGAGCGTTCACCGCTCGGCGGCGCGCGGTTCGAGGTGGTGCTCCCCGTGGCCGAGAGGGTGTCGTGATACTGCGCGTTCTCGTCGTCGACGACATCCCCGCCGTGGCGTCCCTGCACGGCCGGTTCGTCTCGGCGCATCCGGGGTGCGAACTCGTCGGCACGGCGGGCAGCGGACCGGATGCCGTGTCAGCGGTGGCCGAGCTCCACCCCGACCTCGTGCTGCTCGACGTGCACCTCCCGGGCTTCTCGGGCCTCGACGCCCTGCGCTCCGTGCGCGCCGACGGCTCGCTCGTGCAACCGGAGGTGATCGCCGTGACAGCGGCGCGCGATGTCGACACCGTGCGCACGGCGCGGCTGATGGGGGTGCAGCACTACCTGGTCAAGCCGTTCACGGCCGGTGAGCTGCACACGCGGATCGACGACGTCCTGGCCGAGCGTCGAGCCTCCGCCGCGGTCGCGGGCTCACTCGACCAGCAGGGCGTCGACGCGGTGCTGCGGCCCGTGACGAAGCGCCCCCTGCCCAAGGGGCTGTCGCGTCCGACGCTCGATCTGGTGCGCGCCGCCCTGGCCGAACTGGGATCGGCGAGTGCGGCCGAGGTCGCCGACCACCTCGGCCTGTCGCGGGTGAGCTGCCGCCGCTACCTCGAGCACCTCGCCGACGACGGCGGGTGCGCGCGCAGCCTCGACTACACCACCGCCGGGCGACCGAGCACGCGGTACACAGTCGCCGCCGCCTGAGCACCCCGCCACCCTGGTTGAGTGTCCAAGACACACCGGATGCCGGCCACGCCGACGGCGTTTCTTGGACACTCGACTCACGCGCGCCGCGCGCGACCCGCTAGCGCTGGAACCCGTCCGAGATGATCTCGATGAGCTCCTCGCGCTCCTCGACCGGCAGGAAGGCCCCCGCCGCAGCGTTCAGCTGGAACGCTTCGAGGTCGTCGAGGTCGTAGTCGAACGCCTGCGCCAGCAGACCCAGCTCGCGGGTGAGCGAGGTCGCGCTCATCAGGCGGTTGTCGACGTTCACCGTGACCGAGAAGTCGAGCTGGTAGAGCAGGTCGAACGGGTGGGCGTCCATCGTGTCGCCCCACGCCGTGACGGCCCCCGACTGCAGGTTCGACGTCGGCGACAGCTCGAGGGTGATCTCGCGATCGCGCACCCAGCGGGCCAGGTCACCGAAGGTCACCTGCACCTCCTCACCCTCGCGCGAGACGACGTCGAGGTCGTTGGCGATGCGCACGCCGTGACCGAGGCGCAGGGCGCGACCGTCGATGAGGGCGGAGCGGATGGATGCCAGTCCCGCGCCCTCGCCGGCGTGCACCGTCGTGGGGAAGAACTGCTCGGCGAGGTAGTCGAACGCCGCGCGGTGGCCCGACGGCAGGAATCCGTCCTCGGGGCCGGCGAGGTCGAAGCCGACCACCCCGCGGCCGCGCCACGACACGGCGAGCTCGGCGATGTCGCGGGCGTTGTCGTTGTGGCGGAGCGCCGTGAGCAGCTGCCCGACCCGGATGTCGTGGCCGCGCGCGTCGGCGGCGTCCTCGCCCTCTTCGATGCCCTCCTGCACGGCATCCACGACCTCGTCGAGAGTGAGGCCGCGCGTGAGGTGCTGCTCGGGCGCCCAGCGCACCTCGCCGTAGACGACGCCGTCGGCGGCGAGGTCCTCGACGAACTCCTTCGCGGTGCGCACGAGCCCCTCGCGCGTCTGCATCACGCCGACCGTGACCGAGAACTTCTCGAGGTAGTCCTCGAGCGACCCTCCGTCGATGTGGTCCGAGAACCAGGCGCCGAGTCCCTTCGCGTCGCGGGCCGGCAGCTCGAGGCCGACCTCGTCGGCCAGCTCCAGCACGGTCTGCGGGCGCAACCCGCCGTCGAGGTGGTCGTGCAGCGACACCTTGGGGAGGTCCCGCACCGTGCGGTCGCCGATGCGGACGTCGTCGGATGCCATCGTGTTCCTTTGCTGAGCGGCCATCACGCCGTGATGCGTTCGCGGACGAGGGGGGATGCCGCGGGGGCCGCGTCGCCGATCTCCCAAGCACCCTCGACTGCACCGAGCGCGCGGTCGAAGCGGGCGCCATCGTCGGCCGACAGGGTGAACAGCGGCTGACCGGCGGTGACCGACTGGCCGACCGCGACGTGCAGATCGATGCCCGCGGCGTGCACCACGGCGTCCTCGGCCCGCGCACGACCGGCACCCAGACGCCAGGCACCGATGCCGAACGGCAAGGCTTCGATGCGGGTGAGCACGCCCGAACGCTCGGCGACGACGGTGTGGGTCTCACGGGCCGTCGGGAGGGCGGCATCCGGATCCCCGTCCTGAGCGCGGATCATGCGCTTCCACACGTCCATCGCACGGCCGTCCTTGAGCGCCGCCTCGACGTCGGCGTCGGGGCGACCCGCGAGGGTGAGCATCTCGCGGGCGAGGGCGACGGTCAGCTCGACCACGTCGGCGGGGCCCCCGCCGGCGAGCACCTCGACCGACTCGCGCACCTCGTTGGCGTTGCCGATGGCCCGGCCCAGCGGGGTGTTCATGTCGGTGAGCAGGGCGGTGGTGTTCACGCCCGAATCGGTGCCCAGTGCGACCATCGTGCGGGCCAGTTCGCGGGCGCGATCGATGTCCTGCATGAACGCGCCCGAGCCGAACTTCACGTCGAGCACGAGCGAGTCGGTGCCCTCGGCGATCTTCTTCGACATGATGCTCGAGGCGATGAGCGGGATCGCCTCCACCGTCCCGGTGACGTCGCGGAGTGCGTACAGCTTCTTGTCGGCCGGGGCGAGCCCGGTGCCCGCGGCGCAGATGACCGCTCCGACGTCGGCGAGCTGCGCCATGATCTCGTCGTTCGACAGCGCTGCGCGCCAACCGGGGATCGACTCGAGCTTGTCGAGCGTTCCGCCGGTGTGCCCGAGGCCGCGGCCCGAGAGCTGCGGCACGGCCACGCCGAAGGCCGCCACGAGGGGCGCCAGCGGCAGGGTGATCTTGTCGCCCACTCCGCCGGTGGAGTGCTTGTCGACCGTCGGCTTGCCGAGCGATGAGAAATCCATGCGCTCGCCAGAGGCGATCATGGCATCCGTCATCACCCGGATCTCGTCGCGCTCCATGCCGCGCAGCAGCACCGCCATCGCGAACGACGCCATCTGGGCGTCCGAGACGTAGCCCTTCGTGTAGTGCTCGATGAGCCAGCGCAGCGCGGACTCCGAGACGGCGCCCCCGTCGCGCTTCGTGCGGATGACCTCGACCGCGTCGTGCGGATGCACGGTGGTCATCGGGCGGCCTCCTCGAGCTCACGCGGGCCGAACGCGTCGGGCAGCACCTCGTCGATGGTGCGGATGCCGCTGACCGTCTCGAGCAGCATGCCGGGGATGGCGTGCTCGAACAGCAGCTGTCGGCACCGTCCGCACGGCATGAGGGTGCGGCCCTCGCCGTCGACGCAGACGAACGCGACCAGCTGGCCGCCGCCCGACATGTGCAACTCGGACACCAGACCGCACTCGGCGCACAGCGTCACCCCGTAGGAGGCGTTCTCGACGTTGCACCCCGAGACGATGCGGCCGTCGGCGACGAGCGCTGCGGCGCCCACCTTGAAGCGGGAGTAGGGCGCGTACGCGCGGTGCATGGCATCCGTCGCGGCGGAACGGAGTTCGTCCCAGTCGATGTCGGTCATCGTGGTGTGAGGGGTCCTCTCGTGGGGAAGGGTGTCAGCCCTTGATGTAGGGCTTTCCGGCTGCTGCCGGCCCGCGGATCTGTCCCGCGAAACCGGCCACCGCGATGATGGTCACGATGTAGGGCAGCATCAGCATGAACTCGCTGGGGATGGGAGTGCGCAACACCGTCAGAAGATTCTGCAGGTTGGTCGCGAAACCGAACAGCAGGGCGGCGAGCGTCGCGCGGATCGGGTCCCAGCGGCCGAAGATGACCGCGGCCAGGGCGATGAAGCCGAGTCCGGCCGTCATCTCCTTGGTGAACTGACCGACCGAGACCAGGGTGAAGTACGCGCCGCCGATACCGGCGATGGCGCCCGCGAGCGAGACGTTCCAGAACCGGCTCGAATTGACCTTGATACCGACGGTGTCGGCGGCCTGCGGGTGCTCGCCGACGGCGCGGAGACGCAGGCCCCACCGCGTGCGGTAGAGGCCCCACGCGGCCACCGCGACGACCGCGTACATCAGGTAGACGATGAAGGTCTGGTTGAAGAGCACCGGTCCGATGATCGGGATGTCGCCGAGCAGGGGGATCTCCCAGCGGGGGAATCGCTCCGGGCGGTTGAGCACGTCTTCGTTGGGCACGAGCAGGGCGCCGTAGAGGAAGCCGGTGAGACCGGTGACGAGCACGTTGAGCACCACACCGACGATCACCTGGTCAACGAGGTACTTGATCGAGAACGCCGCGAGCACGAAGGCCACGAGCACCCCGCCGAGCATGGCGGCGATCAGACCGAGGAAAGGATTCCCGGTCAGGGATGCCACGAGCGCGGCGCTGAACGCACCGAAGAGGAACTGCCCCTCGATGGCGACGTTGACGACGCCCACGCGCTCGCCGATCACGCCACCGAGCGCCCCGAAGATCAACGGGACCGACAGCGACAGCGCGCCGAACAACAGGCCTGTGACCGGTACGAGCCCGTCGGCCGCAGCCCAGGTGAGGAAGGCGAAGACCGCGAGCACACCGAACGCCACGGGAAGCCAGAGCGCGGTGCGGCGGTAGCCGACGGCATCCCACACGGCCCACGCCGTCAATGGGACGAGGACGACCAGCACACCCCAGCTCGTGGCCGAGGTGGGCACCGCCACGCTGCCCAGGTCGATGTCGGACGCGGGGTCGCCCAGCCGGAACGTACTCTGCCCGTCACGGGGAACGAGGGCGAACAACAGGCCGAGCAGCACCGTCACGACGGCGAGGCTCACGGCCAGTTTCATGTGGCGAACCCGCACGGTCGCCAGCTGGATCGCGTCATCCGCGAGATGCGTCGCGGTCATGCCGCCACCGCCTTCTTGGCCGCCTTGGCACGGTCCTTGGCCGCACGTTCGGCCTCGCTCTTGGGGAGGAAGAAGATCGTGCGCACCAGCGGCGGCGCCGCGATGAACAACACGATGAGAGCCTGCACGACGAGCACGATGTCGACGGGGATGCCCTGCGAAGCCTGCATGGTGAACGACCCCGATTTGAGGGCGCCGAACAGGATGCCAGCGGCGAAAACGCCCCACGGACGACTACGCCCCAGGAGTGCCACGGTGATCGCATCGAAGCCGATACCGGCGTCGATGAGCCCGTCGAAGCCGGAAGTCACCGACCCCTGGATCTGGTTCATGCCCGCGAGCCCCGCGAGGCCTCCGGCGAACAGCATCGCGTAGATGTACATGCGCGGCACCGAGATACCGGCTGCTCGCGCGGCGTGGGGGTTCTCACCCACGGCGCGCAGACGGAAGCCGAGGCTCGAACGCTCCATCAGCCACCACACGAACACCGTGGCAGCCACGACGATCACGAAGCCGAAGTCGAGCAGGGGGAACTGCGGCCCCAAAAGCTCCGGGAACTGGGCGCTCGCGGGTGTGGCGGCCGAGATGGGCTGGTCGCCGGCGGGGCGCTGCAACAGTCCGGGGGTTCGCACCATCCACGTCACCAGGTAGTAGGCGACGTAGTTGAGCATGATCGTCAGGATGACCTCGTGCGCTCCCGTGCGGGCCTTCAGAAGGCCCACGATGCCGCCCCAGAGCGCTCCGCCGGCGATGCCGACGACCAAGGTGAGGGGCAGCTGCACGATCATCGGCAGATCGAGGTTGAAGGTGACGAGTCCCGCAAAGGCGCACGCGATGAGGATCTGACCTCGGCCGCCGATGTTGAACAGCCCGACGCGGAAAGCCAGCGCCACCCCGAGACCGGCGGCGATCAGCGGGGCGGCGAAGCCGAGCGTGTTCGTCAGCGGTCGGATCTGCGTGGCGAAGTCGGCGCCCCGAGCGTTGAACACTGCGCCGCGGACCAGCGCCTCGTACCCGCCGTAGACGGCGTTCCACACCGCACTGATCATGTCGCCGGGTCGAGCGAAGAAATAGCCCGACGCGGTGCGCACGTCTTCGTTGGTCACGGCCATCAGCACACCGCCCACGATCATGGCGGCCACCACGGCGAGCACGGTGGTGATCCACGAGGACCGGAGCAACTCGGTGAGGAACTGATTGGTGCGCGGCGGCGGGGGCGTCTCGACCGGTGCATGACCGGTTAGCGGACCCGAGGCCATCGGCAGTTGCTCGGGCGGGATCCCGGTCTCACCGGCGCCGCCGGCGCTGGGGGTGTGGCCGCTCACGCTGCCTCCTCCGCGGGCTTCTCGCCCGCCATCATGAGCCCGAGCACGTCGCGCGGGGTGTCACCGGGCACGATGCCGACGACGCTGCCGCGGTACATGACCGCGATGCGGTCGGCGAGGGCCGCGATCTCGTCGAGCTCGGTCGACACGACGATCACGGGCACGCCCGCGTCGCGTGCGGCCACGATCTGCTTGTGGATGAACTCGATGGAGCCGACGTCGACGCCACGGGTGGGCTGCGCCGCCACGAAGAGCTTGAGCGGTCGGCTCATCTCACGGGCGATGACGACCTTCTGTTGATTGCCGCCCGACAGAGTGCCCACCGGGGTGGATGCCGACTGCGTGCGAATGTCGTACTCGGCGATGCGGTCACGAGCGAACTCGCCCAGCGAGCCCCGACGGATCGTGCCGCCCGAGACGAACGCCGGATCGGAGGAGCGGTCCAGGATGAGGTTCTCCGCAACCGAGAACGCGCCGACGAGACCATCTTCTTTCCGGTCCTCGGGGACGAACCCGACGCCGGCGTCGAGGATGGCGCGGACGCTCTTGCCGACCAGGTCTGTTCCGTCGAGGCTGATTGTGCCGGTCACCCGGTCGGCGAGGCCCACGATGGCTTCGACGAGCTCTGTCTGACCGTTTCCCTGCACGCCCGCGACGGCGAGAATCTCCCCCGGACGCACGTCCAGATCGACGTCGTCGACGACGACGGTGCCCTCCGGAGTCACGACACGGAGGTTCCGGATGGAAAGACCCCCGGACGCCGCCGCCTTCGGCGCGTCCTTCTGCACGGTCAGCTCGACCGCGCGGCCGACCATGAGCGAGGCGAGTTGGGCATTGCTGGCGGTGGGCTCGGCCTCGCCGACGATCTTGCCCAGACGGACGACCGTGATGCGATCGGCAACCTCGCGCACCTCGCGCAGCTTGTGCGTGATGAAGACGATGGAGGTCCCTTCGTCTCGCAGCTGCCTCATGATGGCCATGAGATCGTCGGTCTCCTGCGGAGTGAGCACCGCGGTCGGCTCGTCGAACACGAGCACCTTCGCGTCGCGCGAGAGCGCCTTGATGATCTCGACGCGCTGCTGGACACCGACCGGCAGGTCGCCCACGCGGGCGTCGGGGTCGACCTCGAAGCCGAACCGCTGAGCGACCTCGCGCACATGGCGGCGGGCGGCGTTGAGATCGAGCGCGCCCAGTGCCTTGGTGTTCTCGTGTCCGAGCATGACGTTCTCGGCGACCGTAAAGACGGGGATGAGCATGAAGTGCTGGTGCACCATGCCGATTCCCGCGGACATGGCGTCGCCCGGTCCGCGGAAACGCTGAACGGCGTCGTCCAGCAGGATTTCGCCCTCATCGGCCTGGTAGAGGCCGTAGAGGACGTTCATGAGAGTGGACTTGCCGGCACCGTTCTCTCCAAGGAGAGCGTGGATCTCACCCGGTCGCACGACGAGATCGATGTGATCGTTCGCGACCAGTGACCCGAACCGCTTGGTGATGCCGCGGAGTTCGAGCTTCATGCTGTGCACCCTATTCGAGACGTTGGGAGGGACGGAAAGAAACCGCGGTCGGTCGGACTGCTGGTCCGACCGACCGCGGTCGAGTATCTCAAACCCGCTCGTGATCCGGCCGGAAGGGAATCGGCGGAGCGCGGTCGGGGTGAGCTCGGATTACGGCGAGCTGGGCGACGTGACGGTGATCTCGCCGGAGATGATCTGCTGGCGAAGAGCCTCGATCTCATCGGTGAGACCCGAGGGCAGCGCGCTCTCGAACGAGCCGAAGCCCGACAGGCCGACGCCCTCGTTCTCGAGGGTGCCCACATACGGGGTCGCGTCGTACTCGCCCTTCGCGGTGGCCAGGACCGAGTCGTAGACAGCCTGGTCGATGCGCTTCAGGATCGAGGTGAGCACGAGGTCGGACACAGCCGGGTCGGCCTGCGCCAGATCGGAGTCGACACCGAGCATGACGCTCGTGCCACCGCTGTCGCGGATGGCGTCGGCGGCGCTGCTGTAGATCGGGCCGCCGACGGGCAGGAGCACGTCGATACCCTGGTCGAGCAGGCCCTGCGCGGCCTGCTTCGCGGCGTCGTTGGCCGCGAAGGCCCCGGTGAACGAACCATTCTGCGCGGCGACATCCCAGCCGAAGGTCTGGACGCTGGCGCCCTTGTCCTCGTTGTACTTCTGCACGCCGTCGACGAAGCCGTCCATGAAGATCGTGACGGGCGGGATGGGGATGCCACCGACCGTGCCGACCTTGTTGACGCCGGCCTCGGCGGAGTACGCGGCGGCGGCGTAGCCACCGAGATACGCGGCCTGCACCGTGTCGAACAACAGAGGTTTGATGTTCGGGGCGTCGGTCTCGCCGTCGTTGTCGGTGTCGGCCCGGTCGTCGATGATGGCGTACTGGAGGTTCGGGTTGGCCGTGGCGGAGGCGACGGTGTCCGCACCGAGCTTGAAACCGACCGAGATGATGACGGTGCAGCCCTCGGCGACGAGGTTCTCGAGGTTGGGGGCGTAGTCGTTGGCGGAGCTGGACTCGACCTCGACGGACTTCACGCCGAGTTCTTCGGCGGCACGGTCCATACCTTCCTTGGCGGACTGATTGAACGACTTGTCGTTCCAGCCACCCTCGTCCGAGATGAGGCACGGGGTGAAACCGTCGACGACGTCACCCCCGGCTCCGGCGCTCGCGCCGTTGCTCTCGGGCGCTGCGCCGCAACCGGCGAGCAGCACGGCGGCGCCGATCATGGCGAAGCCGCTGACGACGGCCTTCTTCGTGGTCTTCACGAGGGGTCCTCCAAGACGGATGCCCCCAACGGGTTCGGGGGACGATCCCGTCACGTTACCTAGTGTGTCGCCGGGCTCGTGCGCCAGGAGCCGCCGTGCGCGGCAATGGTTACAAAGACGCAATCTCGCGTTATCTCGTTGCCACACCCGAGGTCTCTGAAACTGACAGCCCACGTTCATGACACCGAGTGTCGCTGTCAAGCGGTGCGCGGTCTCGGTCGCCATGGGGAGATCTCGGAGCGAAGCGGCATGTCACGGACTACCGTTCGCGGACCGCCCGCCCCACGTCGGTGGCGAGGTCTTGGGCGCTGCGGCAGACATGCTACGTTCTGCCCGTCGACACCCGTCGACAGCTGACCGACATAAGCCCAGGGGGGCAATTATGCGCAAGAAAACTATTGGGATGCTGGCCGCGATTCTCGTCTGCGCCGGGGCTTTGGGAGCGCCGTCGGCCGCGCAAGCGGCTGGTACCTTGACGCAGCACGGTCCGTACTCGACGAAAGCCGCCTGCGAGGCTTCATCTTCGAGTCCCGCCTACAACAACTCTTACGTTCGAGTCGCGAAGGCGTGCTACTACGTCGGAGGCGGCGCTGGCTGGGCGTTCTACACCAGGAGTGCGGCGTAACAATTTTGCCAAGTTCGCCCCGCTCACTGCGAGCGGGGCGAACTCGCCTATTGAGCCGCTACCGACGCGTTACGTAGCGCGGAATCCGCCACGTGTTGGCAACGAAGGTGAGTGGCGCCGGCACAACCGAGGTCATCTACCCGAGGTGGGCGCCGCGATTTACGTGACGTCTGCCTGATTCGCTCTTCAGAGAACGTCGCCGCGGCCCGTGAGCTTGAGGGCGTCGACGACGCCCTTGACACGCTGGGCGTTCTCGGTCGTCGTGACGAGCAGGG
>NZ_CAUQWC010000024.1:0-21810 GCF_963521695.1 uncultured Microbacterium sp.
CGCCTGCAGTGTGGTGATGCGCTTGTCGCGGTCGGCGGTGTAGGTGGCCGCGGCCTGCTTGGCCACCAGCACCGAGTCGCTGAGCGAGCGGTGCAGTTCTTCGGCGATCGAACCGAAGTGGTCGCGGGCGGTGCGCTGGACGACGCGCAGACGGTCCTTCAGCTGCTTGCCCACCTGGAAGACGGTGTCTTCGATGTGTCGACGCAACAGGTTCTTCGCCTCGTTCTGCCGACGCAGCAGTCGCGAGGACATGTCCTCGCGGAAGGCGCGGCGACCGACCAGGACGCCGGCGAGCAGCGACAGCGGGTTGATGAGCGAAAGGCCGACGATGCTGGTGGCGAGCCCCACCATCAGCACGCCGCCGTAGGAACCGCGCACGCCGATGTAGATCTTCTCGGCGGCGCCCATCTTGCCGTCGTCGAGGTGCTGCAGCTCCTCGACCGGGTCGAGCAGGCCGTCGGTGCCGGCGACGTCGATCAGGGGGATCGAGCCCTCGCCCATGCGGAACTCGTCGGCCACCTGCTCGGCCAACCACTGAGACCGCTCGTTGGTCCAGACGAACGTTTCGGAGACCGCGGCATTCACCCGCTGGTCGACCCACTCGGCGATCTGGTCCCAGATGGGGCCCGGGTCGCCCTCGTCGATGGCGGTCTCACCCTCGCGCTGCACCTTGCGGAGGCGGTCGCGCAGGTCGTGCTCGGTGTCGGAGATCAGGTCGGCGATACCGTCGGAGAGCGTGACCTGCCAGCGGGACGTGCGGCTGCGGAAATCGTCGGCCTTGGCCTTGGCATCCTCGAGTCGCGCGATCATGCCCGGTGTGTCCTCGGGGTGCAGCAGGGCGTTGAGCTCGGTCTTCACCGCCAGCGAGAGCTGGTCCGACACGGTCAGCAGGTCGTGCACGGCGGCACGGCGGTTCAGGTCCTCCGCCTTGCCCAGCACGTCGCGGCGCAGATGCGCCACGAGCTCGGGGAAGCCGGACTCGTCGTTCAGTTCACGGTCCTGCTGCTCGGCGGCCAGCAACCGCAGGTCGCTCGAGACGGCGAAGACGGGGACGTCGTCGATGTCGACGCCCAGCTCGTTCAGGTGCTTCTCGTCGACGCGCTGGATCTCGCGCCACTCGGGGTAGAGATCGGTCTTCGACAGCACCGCCGCGACGTTCGGGGAGATGCGCATCGCGTGGCGCAGGAACTGGATCTCGGGCTCGGTGTACTCCTGCGACGCGTCGGAGACCAACAGCACGGCGTGCGCGGTCGTGAGAGCGGCCAGGGTGGCGAGGGAGCGGGTCGATTCGAGCCCGCCGACACCGGGCGAGTCGACGATGCGCAGACCGCCTTTGAGGATCTCGCGCGGCAGCAGCACTTCGGCGCCCACCACGTCGCCGTCCTGCTCGTCATCGGCGCGGGAGGTGACGTAATCGGAGAGACGCTCGAAGGGGATGTCGACGCGGCGGACCTCGTGCGACTCCCCGCTCTCGCGTCTGACGAGAACGGTCGCGGAGGGCTCTTCGGCGTAGCCCACGGAGGTCGGCACGCTGGTGGCGATGTCGTCGTCGACGGCGCAGGCGGGGGCGTTGATGAGGGCGTTGACCAGCTTGCTCTTGCCCTGCTTGAACTGCCCGACGATCACCACGCGCACGTGCGGGTCCTGCAGCCGGGCACGCGTGCTCGTCAGCTTCTCGACCAGGTCCTCGCGCCCGAGGACTCCGGAGTACTTACGCGCCCGTTCGACGAGGGCGGCCAGTTCGGCTGCCGGCGCCGGGCTCTTCCTCCCGTCCTCGGCGGCACCGTTCGGTGCGGGAGACGTGGTGGGGTGGGCCGGTGCGGACACGCGGGGAACCTCTCGGTCGGGCCGACGCCTCTTCGACGTCGAAGGATCTGGGAACGACGATAGCCCCGGGCGGGAGAACCCGCCCAGGGCTACCGTTCAGACGCTTCCGTGGGTACGGATGGCGACTCAGGCGTCGAGATCGGCGTCGGGAAGCTGCACGTCCACGACCTCGGAGTTGCCGGAGCCCCAGATGACGTCGGCGTTGATCGTCCAGTCCTGCGACTCGGTCGAGCTGAAGTCGTCGTTGAACGAGTCGGTCAGGTCGACGTTGACGGACTCGTCGTTGTACGAGTTGTCGATCGACCAGTCCTGCGAGTTGTCGGTGAGCTCGACCGAGATGTCGGTCGTGTTGCCCACGTTGTCCCACGTGGTGATCTCGGTGGTGTTGCCGATGTTGATGTCGCCCTCGGCGTCGAAGTTGGTCGACGCGTCCAGCGAGCGCGAGATCGAGACGTCGCCACCGGCGGCCACGGCACCCTCACCCGAGGCGGTCACGGCGCTGTTGCTGAAGTCCTGGGTGATTCCGCCACCGAGGACGTTCTGGTTCACCGACTGGTCGACGATGGTCGACTGGCTGTAGATCGAGGCGTTGCCGCCGCCACCCGCACCGCTCCAGCCGGAGAAGCCCGTGTTGTACTCGCGCACACCCGCGTTGGTGGAGTTGTCCTCCACCGAGTTGTCGGTGTTGTACGAGTCGACCGCGATCTCGTACGAGTTGCCCGAGTTGTTCGTCGAGTTGTCGGTGTTGCCCGAGTTGTCCCACGAGTTGTCGAGGTTGTTGGAGTCGACGTTGCCCGAGTCCACGAACGACCAGTCCTGCGTCGACTCGTCGGTCGAGGAGTTGTCGACGTTGCCGACGGTGTTGAGGTCGACGGCCAGGTTCTGGCTGTTGTTCGTGTTGGTCGTGCTGTTGCTGTTGCCGACGTTCGACCAGTCCGCGTTGCCGGAGTCGTTCACGTCACCGATGTTCCACACCATGATGTTGGTTCCTTACTTTGCGAAGAGGCTCAGGCCAGGGGCAGGTTGAGGTCGGCGGTGTTGAAGCTGTCCACGACCGCGGTGATGTCGACGTCGATCGCGGTGTCGCTCTCGAACACCTCGGAGGTGTTGAACGAGCCGTCGGCCGAGTAGTTCTCCGAGAAGTCGTTGAACGAGTCGGTGACGTCGATGACGGTGGAGCTGTCGGTGTACGAGTAGTCCAGGTTGTACTCGTTCATCGAGTCCGTGATCGTGGTGATCGTGGTCTCGTTGCCGATGTTGATGTCTCCACCGGCGCTGAAGTTGCTGGACTCGTCGACCGAGTAGTCCCAGTCGACGTTGCCGCCGGCCGCGATCGAGCCCTCACCCGAAGCGGTGACCGAGGAGTTGTCGAACGACTGGTCGACACCGCCGTCGACCGCGAGGTTCTGGTTGACCGACTGGTCGACGATCGTGGAGCTGCTCCAGATCTCGGTGTGGCCGCCGCCACCCGCCGCACCGGAGTCCGCAGCCGACGCGCCGCCCCACGCGCCGAAGCCCGTGTTGTACTCGCGGACACCCGCGTTGACGGAGTTGTCGGTGTGCGAGTTGTCGGTGTTGTACGAGCCGTCGGCCCACTCGAGGCTGTTGCCCGAGTCGTTCGTGGAGTTGTCGGTGTTCAGCGAGTCGGTCCACTCGTTGGACTCGTTGTACGAGCCCTCGTTGAACGAGCCGTCGAGGTCGACGGTGGTCTCGCTGGCGTCGGTGGTCGAGTTGTCGGTGTTGAACGAGTCCGTCGCGCTGAGGTCGGCGTTCTCCGAGTTGTCTTCGTTGACGACGCTCGTGTCGTTGAGCGAGTCCGCGATGGCCGTGTTGAGCGAGTTGTTGATGTCGCCGGTGGTAGGCATTTCTTCCATCCCATTCTCGGGCCGCGGCCCGCAGTACTGTTCGTTCTTCGAGAGTAAGAACGGCCCGCATTTCCGGCATCGGGGGCCTCCCCGGTATCGGGTAGGGGGGACCCCGGGGTTTCTGGGGAGGGGGAGGGGGACCGCGGGGATATCCGCCGCTCGGGCCCGGTGGCTTCGACGAGCGCAGCCACCTCAGACCCCGAGTTCGCGACGGGCCCTACCCCACGGGTAAAGGCCCCGACGCTGAAGGATCCTGAGCTCGTCGAAGGGTCCGACCCTACGGAGGAGCACAGGCCCCGCCGAAAAACCCGAGCCCGTCGACGTGCCCCACCCCATGCATAAGACCCCGCCGCCGAAGGACCCTGAGCCCGTCGACGTGCCCCACCCCCACGGGTAGAGGCCCTGCCGCCGCAGGACCCTGAGCCCGTCGAAGGGTCCGCACCCCGCGGCCCTGCCCGGCCCCGTGGATCGGCGCGCCTAGGCTGGTTCGGTGGACACCGCCGAGCTCACCGCCCTGCTGACCCCCGAGGGCCTCCGCCTGCTCGACGGCATCGGCCCCCTCGCCTCGACCGACGACGCGGCGTGCGCCGTCTCGCGGCTCAGGGCGGCCGGTCACTCCCCCGACCTGGTCGCCGCCGTCGTGGGGCAGGCCCGCCTCCGGGTGCGGGCGGCGGCGAAGTTCGGCCCGTTCGCCGACCGGATGCTGTTCACCCGCGCGGGGCTCGAACAGGCGACGCGCCTGTCGATCGCCGCCCGTCATGCGGGGCGGTTCCGCGACGCCGGGATGACGAGCGTCGCCGACCTGGGCTGCGGAATCGGCGGCGACGCGCTCGGCCTGGCCGGTCTCGGCATCCGGGTCCACGCCGTCGACGCCGATGAGGTGACGGCCGCGATCGCCGCGTACAACCTCGCCCCCTTCGGCGAGGCCGCGAGCGTTACTCACGCACGCGCAGAAAACGTCGACCTGTCGGGGACGGATGCCGTGTGGCTCGACCCCGCCCGACGTACCGCCGGCCACACGGAGACGCGACAGGTGGCGTCAGCGGAGTGGTCGCCGTCGCTCGAATGGGTCTTCGACGTGCTGCGCCGTACTCCGGGCGGCGTGAAGCTCGGCCCGGGCTTCGACCGCGCGCATATCCCCGACGACGTCGAAGCGCAGTGGATCAGCGCCGACGGCTCCACGATCGAATTGGTGCTGTGGGCGGGCGCCCTCTCTCGCGAACGGGTGCGGCGGGCGGCGCTCGTGGTGCGCGGCGGTGACGCCTGGGAGCTCACCGCCCCCGCCGACAGCCCCGACGTCGATGCGCGCGACCTCGGCGCGTTCGTGCACGAGCCGGACGGGGCGGTGATCCGCGCTCGGCTCATCGGCGAGGTCGCCCGCGCCCTCGACGCGGGGATGGTGTCGGACGGGATCGCCTATCTGACCTCGGATGCGGCGCTCACCAGCCCGTTCGTCTCGACGTTCCGCGTGCGCGAGCAGCTGCCGGTGGACACGAAGAAGCTCGCGCAAGCCTTGCGCGCACGGGGCATCGGCACGCTGGAGATCAAGAAACGCGGCGTCAACATCGACCCCGCCCTCCTGCGCAAGAAACTCTCGCTGCGCGGAGACGAGTCGGCGACGCTCATCGTGACCCGCGTGGGGTCCAAGCGCCTCGCCGTGCTCGCCGATCGCGTGTGAGAGAACGGCTCACCCCGCCACCGCCGCACGCCGCAGAGCCCGGCGACGCACGCGGCGGAGCCCAGCGACGCACGCCGCGGAGCCCGGCGACGCACTGCCACGACCCCGCTCAGACGACGGCGAGCTGCGAGAAGCCCCAGACGAGCCAGCCGACACTGAAGACGAGCGAGAGCACGGCGAGGCACAACGCCCACACGGCGGACCGACGACTGTCGTGCGGCCGCCGGAGCGACAGCGTCGCGAAGATGACGCCGGTCACCCCCAGCGGCAGGAGCCACCCCGTGAACAGGGATCCCAGCAGCGCGAGGGTCGCCAGCGCGAGCGCCCACGGCGCCAGGGACGGTGGTGCGGGCGGTACCGGGGGCACGTAGGGGATGAGGTGATCGCCGAACGCGGCCATCTCGAGCTGGGCCGTCGGCAGGCGTTCGGGGTCGTCGTCGAACAGCGGGTCCGACGAGGCGGACACCGCCGCCCCGGATGCCGCGGTGGCCGGCACCGCCGTGCTTCCGCCCGGGGCCGCGACCGTACGGGTGGTCGATGCAGCCCCCGGCTCCGCCGGAGCGGAGTCCTCGGCCCTCGCACCCACAGCCGTGTCGCCACCGGGTGCCGTGGTGTCTTTGCGCGCGCGCCGCGTCGGCGGCGGCACCTCGGTCACGATGCCGCTCCGGCGCGCGGCGACGACTCGGCGCGGAGGATCGGGGGCTCGGCATCCGGATCCTCGGCGACCTGGATCTCGGTCACCGGCAGGGTCGAGTCGGCGCCGAACGCGAGAGTCGAGGGGCGCCGACCCGAGGCGATGAGCCTGGCTGCGAGCGCGGCGATCATCGCACCGTTGTCGGTGCACAGGCGAAGGGGTGGGATGCGCACGGCGACACCGGCGGCGCCCGCACGCTCGAGGGCGACGTCGCGCAGACGTTTGTTGGCGATGACGCCTCCGCCGAGGAGCAGACGGGGAACACCGTGGCGCGCGCACGCGTCGAGGGCCTTGGTGACGAGCACGTCGACGACGGCCTCACGGAAGGAGGCCGCGACATCGGCCACCGGCACGGGCTGGCCCGCGGCCTCGTGCTGCTCGACCCAGCGCGCGACGGCCGTCTTCAGCCCCGAGAACGAGAAATCGTAGCGATGGGATGCCATGTCGGAGGCCCGCGACAGTCCGCGGGGGAAGCGGATCGCGGTGGGATCGCCGGTCGCCGCCGCGCTATCGATCTCGGGTCCACCGGGGTACGGCAGCCCGAGAAGCCGCGCGACCTTGTCGAAGGCTTCTCCGGCGGCATCGTCCATCGTCTCGCCGAGCAGTTCGACATCGCTCGTGAGATCGCGCACCAGCAGCAACGAGGTGTGTCCACCGCTGACCAGCAGAGCGACCGTGGGGTACTCGAGCTCGCCGGCGTCGGCGTCGAGGATGTCGGCCGCGATGTGCCCGACGAGATGGTTCACGGCGTAGAGCGGCTTGCCGAGCGCGACGGCCAACCCCTTCGCCGCCCCGACACCGACCATCAGGGCGCCGGCGAGCCCGGGTCCGCTGGTGACGGCGACGGCGTCGAGGTCTCCAAGGGACACCCCCGCCTCGGCGAGGGCGGCGTCGATGGAGGGCTGCAGGGCCTCGAGGTGCGCGCGGGCGGCGACCTCGGGAACCACACCGCCGTACCGGGCGTGTTCGTCCATGCTCGACGCGATGGTGTTGCTGAGCAGCTGCCGGCCGCGGACGATGCCGATGCCGGTCTCGTCGCAGCTGGTCTCGATGCCGAGCACGAGGGGCGCGTTCATCAGCACCACCCCTTTCCGGAGGTGGAGGGTGTCGCAGATTCGGGCGAGTGCACCGTATTCGGATCTGCCGATGCTTCTGATCCGATTCCGTCGGATCGGTCCGACTCGGCGGCGCTGGGGGCCGCCGCATCCGCGCTCTCGGCACGTCGCGCGGCCCAGCCGCGCAGGTCGAGCTGCATGACGATCGCGTCGACGTCGTCGGGCTGGTAGTAGCGGGGGCGGCGGCCGACCTCGGCGAAACCGTCCGACAGGTACAGCTTCTGTGCGACCGGGTTGTCGTCGCGCACCTCGAGGAACACGTCATGCACCCCGCGGCGCACGGCCTCGTCGAGCAGAGCCCGGAGCAGCGCGCGGCCTCGTCCCCGCCCCCGCGCGGCCTCGGAGATGGTGATGGTCTGGACGTCGGCATCCCGAGCCCCGCGCACCGCGCGGAGCCCCGCGTAGCCCACGAGTCGACCGGCCTCTTCGACGACGACGTACCAGCCGTGCGGCGAGGCGAGCTCCTCGCGCATCATGGCCGCGCTCCACGCGTCGGTCGGGAACGAGGCGTTCTCGAGCGCCATGATCGCGTCGAGGTCGGAGACCGTGGCGGTGCGCGTGGCCATCAGCTGACCCGCTTCGGCGCGTGCGCGGCCACCACGTCGGGGCTGCGCAGGTACAGCGGTTCCCCGTCGGCGAGGGTGCGGCCGGCGTCGAGGGCGCGCGCGGCGACGAGCGCAATCATCGCGGCCGAGACCCTCGTGGTCTCGATCCGCACGGCTCCGAGATCGGCCAGCCGTTCGTCGACGTCGTCACGGGGGCTGAGCGCGGCATCCGCGATGCGCACGGGGAGTCCGTCGTCGTCGATCCCGTCGTACACGCTGTAGGCGAACTCGCGGCGTCGGGCGTCGGTGACGACGGCGAAGCGGGGGGTGTCGGTTCCGGTTAAGGCATCGGCCAGCAGCACGCCGAGCGCGACGGCGTCGTGGCTGGGCACGGGGACCACCGGAACGCCGCGTCCGAGCGCGTAGACCCGCGCGGTGGCGATGCCGACGCGCAGCCCGGTGAACGGCCCCGGTCCCATGCCGATCGCGACGTGCGTCGGCGCGGGGACGACCGCCGTCGCCCGCCGCAGCAAGTCGCCGATCACCTCCGCGTGGCCCAGGGGGTTCGCGCTCTGCTCGTCGGCGAGCACCTCCCCGTCGCGGGCGATCGCCGCGACGGCGGTGCCGAGCGAGGTGTCGATGCCGATGATCACGGTTCCAGGGTATCCGGCCCCTCCGACACCGCTCCGTGGCGGCATCCGTTCGCGCCGTCCGCTCCGAAGAAGAACCATGGATGCCACCGAACTCGGCCTCCGCCGCGTGGTCGTCCCCACCGGCGTAGGGCCCATCGTCGTCCACGCGGGTCGCGGCTCGGGCAGTCCGGTCGCGACGGTCCTGCTCCACGGGGCGGCGGGGTCCTGGACGACGTGGATGCCGATGCTCTCGGCATCCGCGGGCCGTGTGTCCGATGTGATCGCGGTCGATCTTCCGGGCTGGGGCGACACGCCCGGCCCCGTTCCCGACCCGGCGGAGCTCGCCGTCGCGATCGCGGCCGTCGCGCGCGCCCTCGGCTACCCGCGATGGCGGGTGGTCGGACACTCGCTCGGCGGAGTCATCGCACTCGACATCGCCGCCCGCTTCCCCCGCGAGACCGTCGCCGTCGGCGTCGTGTCGCCGAGCGGAGCGGGCGCTCGGGCCGTCACCCGCCGTCCGCTCCCGGGTGCCGTGCGCCTCCCCTGGCTGGCCGGCATGGTGGCGGCGATGCGGGTGCTGCGCGCGATCGGACCGGTCGCCGGTCCGTTGCTACGGGGGCTGCGGCGCACCGGGCTGCTCCGCGTCCTCGCACGACCGCTGTTCCGGCATCCCGACCGCGTGAGCCGCTCCCTGACCGACGCCCTCGCCTCGGAGATCCGCCCGGCGGCGTTCCTCGCGGCCGCGAGGATCTCGCGCACCCACGACGACGGCGTCTGGCGCCGCATCGTGTGCCCCGTGCGGTCGGTGCGCGGCAGCCACGACGTCTTCGTCGCCGCGAGCGACCCTCGCGCGTGGAGGCGGATGCTGCACGACTACGACGACATCGTGCTCGACGAGAGCGGGCACTTCGCGCACGTGGAGCAGCCTGTCGAGACGCTGCGGGCACTCCGAGACGTCTGGGCGGTCGACCGTGCGCCGGGGCGATCCACCCGGGCGAAGCCGCAGTCGGCGGGGACCGGAACGCGCTGATCGTTGCGTCGGCAGGTCAGGGCCGACGCGAGATCGTCACCTTCCGTGGCGCATCGACGTCGAGTTCGACGGTGTGCACGGCGATCTCTCCGCACGCATTGTCGACGCCGCGGCCGCCGAGGTGCCGGTCGATCTCGATCTCCCACCACGAGTCCGACAGATACTCGGCGACGCCTCGCCCCCACTCCACGATCACGGCCGAATGCGCCACGTCGATGTCGAGGTCGTCGAGCTCGACCGCCGCTCCCAGCCGGTAGGCGTCGACGTGCACCAGCGGGGTGCCGCCCACCAGCGAGGGGTGCGTGCGGGCGATGACGAAAGTGGGGCTTTGAACAGGACCGCGGATGCCGAGTCCCTCGCCGATCCCGCGCGTCAGGGTCGTCTTGCCGGCGCCGAGAGGCCCGGTGAGCACGACGACGTCACCGGGCGCCAGAGCGCGGCCGATCGCGCGGCCCAGTTCGTGCATGTCGGCGGGCTCTGCGATCTCGCGCGTGCCCAGCAGCTCGTCGGGAATGCTCACGCCTCGACCTCCCGCCGGGGGACGCGAGCGCCCACGCGGGTGACGATCTCGTAGTCGATGGTGTCGGCGGCATCCGCCCAGTCACGCGCCGACGGCGCCCCCAGGGTCGGATCGCCGAAGAGAACGACCTCGTCGCCCAGCGCCACCGGGTGATCGCCGACGTCCACGACGAACTGGTCCATCGCGATGCGACCGGCGACCGTGAAGCGGCGACCGCCGATCGACACCGGTCCGCGTCCCGACGCCTGGCGGGGAACGCCGTCGGCGTAGCCCAGCGGTACGAGCACGAGGGTCGTGTCGCGCTCGGTGCGGTAGTCGTAGCCGTACGACACCCCGGTGCCGGCGGGAACGCGCCGCACCGCTGCCACGGCTCCACGCAGCGTCATGGCCGGACGCAGGCCCAGGTCGGCGGCCGTGCGGTCGGCCAGGGGCGAGACGCCGTACAGACCGATACCGATGCGCACGCACCCCAGCCGCGCTTCGGGGAGGGTGACCGCCGCGTTCGTCGCCGCGATGTGCCGCAGCGGCGGGTTCAGTCCCGCGGCTGCGGCGAGCGCCACGCCCTCTTCGAAGCGGGCGAGCGCCGCGCGATCGTCGTCGAGGCTGGTGTTGGACAGGTGCGAGAACACCCCGATCACCCGCACGCGCCCGATGCGTTCGAGTCGCGCCGCCTCCGAGAACACGGTCCGCCACTGGTCGGGGGCGATGCCGTTGCGCGAGAGTCCCGTCTCGATCTTGAGGTGGACGCTCACCGGTCGTCCGCCCGCGAACGCCTCTCCGGCGCGCTGCAGCTGGTCGAGATCCGAGATGCCGAGTTCGATGTCGTGTCGTGCGGCCTCGGTGAACGACGCCCCCGGTGCGTGCAGCCACGAGAACAGAGGGGCGCGCAGGCCCGCTCGCCGCAGCGCCAGCGCCTCGTCGATGTCGGAGACGCCGATGCGCGTCGCGCCGCCCTCGAGCGCGGCGAGGGCGGTGCGGAGGGCACCGTGACCGTAGCCGTCGGCCTTCACCACCGCGATGATCTGCGAGCCCGTCAGCGTGCGCAGGTGCCGCACGTTCTCGGTGATCGCCTCGACGTCGATGAGCGCTTCGCGCAGCACTCCCCGCGGAAGTCTCATGCGGTGTCCTCTCGGGCGGTGTGGGGGGCGGATGCCGAGGGCTCCGCCGCCGTGTCGGGTACGGCGGATGCCGCGTTCTCCCGCATCGGCGCCGGTACACCGGACGCTGCCTCGGCGATGACGTACGCCGTCGCGAGTCCCGCGTCGTGCGACATCGACAGGTGCAGGGCGGTGATCCCCCGACCGGCGACGGTGGCGGCGGTCTCTCCGGTCAGCGCGAAGATGGGGCGCCCCGACGGTTCGGAGGCGACCTCGATGTCGGTCCAGTGCACCCCGTCCGATCCGCCGAGCGCTTTGATCAGCGCCTCTTTCGCGGCGTACCGCGCGGCGAGCGAGCGGGGCTTGAGCACGCGCTCGGCGGGGGCGAACAGCCGCGGAAGAAGTCGTGGGGTCCGCGCCAGGGTCGCGGCGAACCGCGGCACGTCGACCACGTCGACGCCGATTCCGACGATCATGCGCCCTCCCCTCGTGGCATCCTCTCCATTCTGCCGGTGCCCGCCGACATCGGGCCGCCGCTCCTGCCGCCCGACGCAGGCTGCGGGGCCTTGAGCCACCGCCCGAGCACAACGCGGGACAATTGCCCGTCATCCGTCGTGAAGGCGCCCCGCCGAGCTCCCTCGTGCGAAGAATCCCGCGTCGTGTCGCCCCGGCCGGGATCCCCGCCCCACGCTCGCGGGCTGAGCACCCGGGACCCGCCCCAGCTCCAGGCCGCCTCCCCCAGCGCCGAGCCCCACGCACCCGCTCCCCGGAAACGACGAAGGGGCCGGATGCCACGGCATCCGGCCCCGAAGACGACGGCTTATTCCACCGTCACCGACTTCGCCAGGTTGCGCGGCTGGTCGACATCGAGGCCCTTGGCCTCGGCGAGGCCCATCGCGAAGATGTGCAGCGGCACGACGGCCAGCAGCGGCTCGAACAGAGGGGCGGCGAGAGGGATGCGCAGCACCTCGTCGGCGGCGGGGAGCACGGCGACGTCACCCTCTTCGGCGATCGCGATCACGCGGGCACCGCGCGCGCGGATCTCCTCGATGTTCGAGACGACCTTCTTGTGCATCTCGCCCGAGCCACGCGGCGACGGCACCACGACGAACACGGGCTGGCCCGGCTCGATGAGGGCGATGGGGCCGTGCTTGAGCTCGCCTGCGGCGAAGCCCTCGGCGTGGATGTACGCCAGTTCTTTTAGCTTGAGCGCCCCCTCGAGCGCGATCGGGTATCCGACGTTGCGGCCGAGGAAGAGGACCGAGCGCGTGTCGGCCATCCAGTGGGCGAGCTGTTCGATGCGCGACTGCTCGCTCTCGAGCACGCGGGCGATCTTGCCGGGTACAGCCTCGAGCTCGGCGACGGCCTCGACGGCTGTGACGGGGTCGACGGCGCCGCGGATGCGGCCCACGTGCAGCGCGAGCAGGTAGAGCGCGGTGATCTGCGCGACGAAGGCCTTCGTGGAGGCCACGGCGACTTCGGGACCGGCGTGGGTGTAGACGATGGCGTCCGACTCGCGCGGAATGGTCGCGCCCTGCGTGTTGCAGATCGACAGCGTCTTGGCCCCGCGCGAACGGGCGTACTTCACCGCCATGAGGGTGTCCATGGTCTCGCCCGACTGGCTGATCGAGACGACCAGCGTGCGGTCGGAGAGCACCGGGTCGCGGTAGCGGAACTCGTGGGCGAGCTCGACGTCGACGGGCACGCGGGTCCACGTCTCGAGCGCGTACTTGCCAACCATGCCGGCGTAAGCGGCGGTGCCGCACGCGATGATGAGGATGCGGTCGATGTCGGCGAGGAAGTCGTCGAGCCCCTCGAGCTCGGGGATCTCGACCCGACCCTCGTGGATCCGGCCGCGCAGGGTGTTGGCGACGGCTTCGGGCTCTTCCGAGACCTCCTTCGCCATGAACGACGACCAGCCGCCCTTCTCGGCGGCCGACGCGTCCCACGTGACCTCGAACGCCTCGACCTCGACCGGTGCGCCCGAGAAATCGGTCACCTCGACACCCTCGGGGGTGATGGCCACGATCTCGTCCTGCCCGATCGCGAGGGCGTTGCGGGTGTGCTCGACGAAGGCGGCGACGTCGGAGCCGAGGAAGTTCTCGCCCTCGCCGAGGCCGATGACCAGCGGAGAATTGCGGCGCGCGCCCACGACGAGACCCGGGTGGTCCTGGTGCATGGCGAGGAGCGTGTAGGCGCCCTCGAGGCGCGAGACGACCGCTCGGAACGCCTGCACCAGATCTTTGGTGCGGGCGTACTCGCGGCCGATCATGACGGCGGCGACCTCGGTGTCGGTCTCGCTGCGGAACGCGAAGCCCTCGCCGACCATCTCGCTCTTGAGCTCGGCGAAGTTCTCGATGATGCCGTTGTGGATGACGGCGAGCTTGTCGTCGTCGGCGAGGTGCGGGTGCGCATTGGCATCCGTCGGTCCGCCGTGCGTCGCCCAGCGCGTGTGGCCGATGCCGGTGGTGCCGTTCGGCATGGGCGAGGCAATGAGGTCGTCACGGAGCACCGCGAGCTTTCCCGCGCGCTTGCGCATGTCGAGGGTGCCCTCGCCGTCGATCACGGCGATGCCCGCGGAGTCGTAGCCCCGGTATTCCAGCCGAGACAGTCCGGCGAGAAGGATGTCCTGGCTCTGCCGAGGACCCACGTAACCGATGATTCCGCACATGAGCCCCCATCCTACGGGGCGATGCCGAGCACCCCCTGCGACCGCGTCCGAGGCCGCGCACGCCCGGAGGGAGGTGGCCCTAGAGCTTTCGCAGCAGCACCGACTCGACCGTGTGGTCGGCGCCCTTCTGCAGCACGAGCCCCGCACGGTGGCGCGTGGGCAGGACGTTCTCTTCGAGGTTGGGGAGGTTGATCTCGCGCCAGTAGCCGAGGGCGCGTTCCACGGCCTCCTCGTCGCTGATGTCGGCGAACACGCGGAAGAACGACGTGGGGTTCGTGAAGGCGTTGTCGCGCAGGGCGAGGAACCGCTCGACGTACCACTTCTCGATGTGGGCGGCGTCGGCGTCGACGTAGATCGAGAAGTCGAACAGGTCGCTCACGGCGACCTCGTTCGGCGAGGGCGGTGGCTGCAGCACATTCAGCCCCTCGACGATGACGACGTCGGGTCGGTGCACCGTGACGTGGGCGTCGGGCATGATGTCGTACCGCACGTGCGAGTAGAAGGGTGCACGCGCCTCTTCGGCGCCCGACTTCACCTCGCTGAGGAACTGCACCAGCGCCCGCCGGTCGTACGACTCGGGGAAACCCTTGCGGTCCATGAGCCCGCGGCGTTCGAGCTCGGCGTTCGGATACAGGAAGCCGTCCGTGGTGACCAGCTCCACCCGGGGGGTGTCGGGCCAGCGACTCATGAGCTCGCGCAGCAGGCGGGCGATGGTCGATTTGCCGACCGCCACGGAGCCTGCGACGCCGATGACGAACGGGGTCGTGGCATCCGGTTCGCCGAGGAACTCGCTCGTGTCGGCGCCGAGTCGGCGCGTGGCGCGTGCGTAGAGGCTCAGCAGCCGGCTGAGGGGCAGGTACACCTCGGCGACCTCGCGAGGGTCGAGGCGGTCGCCGATCCCGCGCAGCTGCACGATCTCGTTCTCGGTCAGCGGCTGCGGGAGTCCGCCGGCCAAGCGCGACCAGTCATCGCGGTCGATCTGACGGTAGGGGCTCAGCGACGGCGCGGGAGCGTCGGTCTCGGCAGCGGACACCCGCCCCATGCTACCGGCGCCCGCCCGTCGGCCTGCCGCGTGCGGCGCGTGCTCCATCTGCGTGATCATCTGCGTGATCGGTGTGGCTGTTGCGACCGGAAGTGACCCCAGGGGCGCCCCGGGCCACCGCTCTCCGACAGATGAGCCGCGCCACTACGCTCGGAGCGTGCGCCTGGGAGTCCTCGACATCGGTTCGAACACCGTCCACCTGCTCGTCGCCAACGCCCGCGCGGGGGGTCGGCCGACGGCCACCACCTCGCACCGCTCGGTGCTGCGCCTCATGCGCTACCTGCAGCCCGACGGCTCCATCTCGCCCGAGGGCGTGACGGGACTCGTGGATGCCGTGGCCGCGGCGTGCGCGCACGCGCGCGCCGAGGGGGTCGACGAACTCCTCGCAACCGCGACCTCGGCCGTGCGCGAGGCGACCAACGGCGAGGCGGTCATCGCGCAGATCGAGGACGTCCTCGGCCAACCGCTGCAGGTCCTCGGCGGCGAGACGGAAGCGCGTTTCACCTACCTGGCGGTGCGGCGGTGGTTCGGCTGGTCGGCGGGGCAGATCCTGCTGTTCGACATCGGCGGCGGCTCCCTCGAGATCGCCGGCGGCGGAGACGAACTGCCCGACCTGGCCGAATCGGTGCCGCTGGGTGCCGGACGCTCGACGGTGCAGTTCCTGCCGCACGACCCGCCCGGCGCCGACGAGATCGACGCGCTGCGCCAGCACGCGATGACCGTCCTCGCGCCGGTGGCCGCGCGCTTCGCCGCGCTCCCCCGGCCCGACCACGTGGTGGGGTCGTCGAAGGCGATCCGCTCGCTCGCCAAGCTCGCGGGCTACCCGGTGCCGGGATGGTCTGGCATCGATCGCATGGTGCTGCCCCGCCGGGAGTTGAAGGACTGGATCCCGCGACTGGCCCGCATCCCCGCCGAGGCGCGAGAAGCACTTCCCGGAATCACCGCCGACCGCACGTTCCAGATCGTCGCCGCGGCCGTGGTCGTGGAGCGGGCGATGAAAGCGCTCGACGTCGAGGAGCTCGAGGTCTCCCCCTGGGCACTGCGCGAGGGGGTCCTCCTGCGCTACATCGAGTCGCTGGAGTACTGACGGCGACGGCTCAGGGCCTTCGACGCACGGAGGTCCTCGAGCCCGTCGAAGACCCCTGAGCCCGTCGAAGGTCCCGGGCCCGTCGAAGGGACCTGACGCTACAGCGCGAGACGATCCCGGACGACGTCGGCCAGACGATCCGCGTGGGCGCGGGCGACCTCTTCACTCGCCGCCTCCACCATCACGCGCACGAGCTGCTCGGTGCCGGACGCGCGCAGCAGCACACGGCCGGAGTCGCCGAGGTCGGCGATGGAGGCGGTCACCGCCTCCTGCACGCCCTCGTCGGTCACGCCGTCGCGGTCGACGCCGCGAACGTTGACGAGCACCTGCGGGTACACCGTCATAAGGGATGCGAGCTCGGCGAGGGTCTTGCCCTGCCGGGCCATCTCGGCCACGATGTGCAGCCCCGTCAGCAGACCGTCGCCGGTGGTGGCGAACTCGCTCATGATGACGTGGCCCGACTGCTCCCCGCCCAGGGAGTAGCCCCCCTCGTTCATGGCCTCGAGCACGTAGCGGTCGCCGACGCCGGTCTGCAGAACGCGGATGCCGTGGTCGGCCATCGCGCGGTGCAGCCCGAGATTGCTCATGACCGTGGCGACGAGGGTGTCGTCGACGAGCGCGCCGCGGTCCTTCATCGCCACCGCGAGGATCGCCATGATCTGGTCGCCGTCGACCACGTTGCCCTGCGCGTCGACGGCGAGGCAGCGGTCGGCGTCGCCGTCGTGGGCGATGCCGACATCGGCTCCCAGACGAACGACGGCTTCGGCGAGCACGTCGAGGTGCGTCGAGCCCACGCCGTCGTTGATGTTGAGCCCGTCGGGCTCGGCGCCGATGACGGTGACGATCGCGCCCGCGTCTTTAAAGGTCTCGGGCGACACGCCGGCGGCGGCGCCGTGCGCGCAGTCCAGCACGACGTGGATGCCGTCGAGGCGGTGCGGCAGCGAGGCCAGCAGGTGAAGCACGTACCGGTCTTCGGCGTCGGCGAAGCGCCGGATGCGACCGACACCCGCGCCCGTGGGCTGCAGGCGATCCCACTCGAGGGCGAGTTCGATGCGCTGCTCGACGACGTCGGGAAGCTTCTTGCCGCCTCGGGCGAAGATCTTGATGCCGTTGTCGGGGGCGGGGTTGTGCGACGCCGATACCATCACACCGAAGTCGGCGTCATGGTCGGCGATGAGGAAGGCCAGGGCGGGCGTGGGGATGACCCCCGCGTCGAGCACGTCGACGCCCGACGACGCGAGTCCCGCAGAGACCGCCGCCGCGAGGAACTCCCCCGAGACGCGCGGATCGCGCGCGACGACGGCGGTGAGGCGGCGGCCTTCGGCCTTGCGCGCCTCCGCAGAACGGCCCTGGCCCAGGACGACAGCAGTCGCCTGGGCCAGGTGCAGCGCGAGTTCGGCGGTGAGGAGGCCGTTGGCCAGCCCCCGCACCCCGTCCGTGCCGAAAAGAGGCATCCGGATCGTCGAACTCAGCGCTTGGAGTACTGAGGCGCCTTGCGGGCCTTCTTGAGACCGGCCTTCTTGCGCTCCTTCACGCGAGCGTCGCGCGAGAGGAAGCCGGCCTTCTTCAGGGTGGGGCGGTTGTTCTCTTCGTCGATGCCGTTCAGCGAACGGGCGATGCCGAGACGCAGGGCGCCGGCCTGACCCGAGGGGCCTCCACCGGAGATGCGCGCGATCACGTCGTACGAGCCCGCGAGCTCGAGCACCGTGAACGGGTCGTTGATCAGCTGCTGGTGCAGCTTGTTCGGGAAGTAGTCCTCGATCGTGCGGCCGTTGACCGTGATCGTGCCCGAACCGGGGATGAGGCGCACGCGGGCGATGGCCTGCTTGCGACGGCCGACGGCTGCGCCGGGGACCGAGAGCACGGGGCGCGAGGCTTCGACGGTCGACTGCTCGGCCGGCGTTTCGGTGCTGTAGTTGCTGGGGTCGATGTTCGACACTGTTTCGTCCTTATCCGGCGGCGCTTACTGGGCGACCTGGTCGAAGGTGTAGGCCGTGGGCTGCTGGGCACCGTGGGGGTGCTCGGCGCCGCGGTACACCTTGAGCTTCTTGAGCTGCGCCGCGCCGAGGCTGTTCTTGGGCAGCATGCCGCGGATGGCCTTCTCGACCGCGCGGACGGGGTTCTTGTCGAGGAGTTCCTCGTACGTGACCGACTTGAGGCCGCCCGGGTAACCCGAGTGGCGGTAGGCCTTCTTCTTCTGGAGCTTCTGACCCGTGAGCGCCACCTTTTCGGCGTTGATCACGATGACGAAGTCGCCGGAGTCGATGTGGTTGGCGAAGGTCGCCTTGTGCTTGCCGCGGAGGAGGACCGCCGCGTGCGAGGCGAGACGGCCGAGGACGACGTCGGCGGCGTCGATAACGACCCACTCGCGCGTGACCTCAGCGGCCTTGGGGGTGAAAGTGCGCGTCACAGTAGTGCTGCTTTCTTGTTCGAACGGAGGAGTTCGTGAATCCCGCTCCGGTGGTCCGTTGCCTCGTCGATGACGACGCAACCAGGGCCGGTGGAGGGCTCACGTTCGGGCGACCGCTCGCAGAGAGGCGGGCACCAAAGAGCAAGACTACGGCATCCGGATGCCACGGCCAAATGCCGCCGCCGTCAGGCCAGGAGCGTGCCCGCGGCGACCAGAGCGAAACCGGACGCGTTGAAGACGACGTGCACGGCCACCGCCGGCCAGATGCGCCCCGTCCCGATCGTGAACGCTCCCGCGACGACGCCGAGCAGCGTCAGGGCCGCGAGGTCCGACGGCGAGCGCGGCGCCGTCAGTTCGTGCGCGGCGACGAAGAGAGCCGTCGACACCGCCACGGCGGCGATGCCCGCGGCGACGCCGCCGGCGCGGCGCCGGAGAACGGCGAAGGTGCTGACCAGCACGACCGCCCGGAAGAACGACTCCTCGATCGTCGGGGTCACCAGTGACCCGGCGATCGCGTCGAGGGCGAACGCGGGTGGAAGCCCGCCGTCGGTCGAGAACGTCGACGGCCACGGTGCGGCGTCGCCGCCGATGCCGGCGACGGCGCCCTGGACGAGTCGGAGCAGGATGCCGAAGACGACCCCGTACACGAGGTCGATGACCCGGAAGCGCAGCAGCCCCCGCGGGCGCGAGCGCGCGAAGGCCAGGGCGACGGGCACGGCCATCACCGTCCAGATGATCCCCTGCGCCCCGGCGGCGGCCGTTTCGACCGGGAACACCAGGGGCGCCGCGTGAGCTCCGACCGCGGCCACCCCGACCGCGCAGACGGCCCACCCGAGCATCTCGATGTCCCATCGGGCGATGCTCGATCCGCCCTCCCCCCACCGGCGACGTCGGCGGCGCCCCCGGTGACGAGCGGCGGGAGCGTCGAGCGAGGACATGCGGGTCAGGGTAGGACGCCGAAAGGCCCTGGCGTGGCGTCGGACGGCGCGCGCACCGCAGGCTTCACCACCGTCTTCACCCGGTCGCTCACGGGCATGACCCGGCACGACGATGCCCCGCCGCCCTAAGGCGACGGGGCAAGACCCGTGCGAACGCGTCCACCGCGGATGCGGGCGAGAGTGCGAACGCGAGCGCGGCGGATCAGCGCTGGAGGAAGTCGATGACGACCCGGTTGAACTCGTCGGCGTGGCTGACGTTCACGCCGTGGGGCGCGCCGGTGACAACGTGCAGTTCGCTCCCGGCGATGGCCTCGTGCGTGCGCTTGCCCGAGCCCTCGAAGGGGACGGTCGCGTCGCTGTCGCCGTGGATGACGAGGGTGGGGACGGTGACGTTCGGCAGGTCGTCGCGGAAATCGGTGGTGGCGAACGCCTCCATCGACTTCAGCGCAGCGTGATGGTCGGCCTGGTTCGCGAGGCGCTCGGCCTCGGCACGGTCGGCCTCGGAGACGGCGAGGGTGCCGTCGACCGAGAAGAAGTCGGTCGTGAACTGGTGATAGAAAGCCTTCTCGTCGTCCTTGAGGCCCTGCTTCATGCCGTCGGCGGTCTCATCGTCGAGCGGACCCTCGGGGTTGTCGTCCGTCTGGGCCAGGTAGGGGGGCACGGCGGAGGCGAAGACGACGCTGTGGATGCGGTCGGCACCGTGACGCGTGATGTAGCGGGCCACTTCGCCGCCGCCCATCGAGAAGCCCACGAGGGTGACGTCGCGCAGGTCGAGGGTCTCGATCACGGCCTGCAGGTCGTCGGAGAAGGTGTCGTAGTCGTATCCGGTGCGGGGCTTGTCGCTGCGACCGAATCCCCGGCGGTCGTAGCTGACGACGCGGTACCCGGCCGCCTCGATCGCGGGGACCTGGTGGGCCCAGGACTCGCCCGAGAGGGGCCAGCCGTGGATGAGGACGATCGGTCGGCCGGTGCCGCCGGTGTCGTCGACGTGAAGGTCGATGTCGGTCAGAAGTCCGTGGTGTGCGGTGATCTCGCTCATGGCCGCAATGCTTCGGCTCGCACCTGAACACGGGCCCCTGCTTGACGAAGATGTTTCGGATTGGTAACGCCCCGCCTTTCGCACAGGGCGAGCGCGGATGCAACGGCTCGGGGCCACCTGCTCGGCGTCGTTAGCCTTCCGGCATGGCTCCGACTCGCATCCCCGGTACCGCCCTGCTCATCGTCGCCGGCGCGCTGGCTCTCAGCGCCTGCGCCCCCGCATCGGGGGGCGACCCCGTCCCCGCAACATCGGGCGCGCCCGGGAGCGGGGCATCCGGTGCGACCTCCGTCGACGACGACGGCAGGACCGCTGTGACCGCGATCACCACCGCCGAGTCGAGCGCGGGCGGTCGCGCGTTCGAGCTGGAACGCGGCGACGACGACACCTGGGAGGTGCACGTCGCCGTGGGCGAGCGCGAGGTCGAGGTGCGCGTGGCGTCCGAGGGGACAAGCGTGCAGTCCTCGCGGGACGACGACGACATCGACGCCGAGGAACGTGCCGCACTGGACGCGGCCGTGACGACGCTCGCCGACGCGGTGCGGATCGCCGCGACGCAGAACCCGGGCGACGAACGCCTCGACGAGGTCCAGCTCGACGACGACGGGGGTGCGTGGGTCTGGAAGGTGGAGATGCGCGACGGAGCGACGGTGCGCATCTCGGCATCCGACGGGGCGGTCCTGTAAGGCAGAGGCGCCACGGGGACGCAACCCCTCCGGTCCGACCGGACCGCGACACCCCCGCCTCACTACACTCGCGCCATGCGCCACGCCTGCGACTCCGTCGGTCATAGTCCGCGCGCCCGGGTGACCCCGGGCGCCGCCTCCCCCCGAGCGGGGGCGATCCACCGATGAACGACCTCGCCCTCAACATCGTGCTCGTCATCGTGTTCGTGCTCATCGGCGGCGTGTTCGCCGCGACCGAGATGGCACTGGTGACCCTTCGCGAGAGCCAGGTGAACGCCCTCGCCGCCCGGGGCAAACGGGGGCAGAAGGTCGCTGATCTCGCGCGCAACCCCAATACCTTCCTGTCGGCGGTGCAGATCGGCGTGACGGTGGCGGGGTTCGCCTCGGCCGCGTACGGGGCGTCATCCATCGCGCCCTCGGTCACTCCGCTGTTCGAGAACCTCGGTCTGGAGCCGGGCATGGCGGCGACGGTGTCGACGATCGCCCTCACCCTCGTGATCGCCTACCTGTCGCTCGTGCTGGGCGAACTCGTACCCAAGCGCCTGGCCATCCAGCGCAACGCGGCCTTCGCGTACACGGTCGCCCCGGTGCTGAACGGGTTCGCGAAGCTCATGCGGCCGGTGATCTGGTTGCTGTCGCTCTCGACCAACGTGCTCGTGCGCCTGCTCGGCGGAGACCCGAACAAGACCGGCGAGGAGCTCACCGAGGAGGAGCTCCGCGACATCGTGTCCAGTCACGAGGGGCTTCCGGCCGATGAGCGTCGCATCCTCGACGACGTGCTGTCGCTGCGCGACCGCCACGTGAGCGAGGTCATGCGTCCGCGGCCCGAGGTGGTGACCCTGGATGCCGGAGGCACCATCGCCGAGGCCCGCGAGACGGTGCGGGATCTGCCGTATTCGCGTTACCCGGTCGCGGAGCAGTCCATCGACGATGTCGT
>NZ_CAUQWC010000025.1:0-21613 GCF_963521695.1 uncultured Microbacterium sp.
GATCTTGTCGTCGAGTTGGCCGCCGGTGGCCGAGCGCGCCGCATCGCCATCATTGTGGATTGCCGCATCAGAGGTCTGCTCGCCCTTCTCGCTGTTCGCGAGATCCTCGGCCTTACCCCCGAGTGCTCCAAAATCCGCCATGTCGTCCTCCTCGGCACGGGAAAACCGCCTTCGGTCGGGGGTGTAGGCGCGTGTGAGCGTCGGTTAGTGGCGTTCGCTGCGGACCAGCGGGGGGGAGTTGCGCGCTGACGGTGCGGCTGAGGAACACACTGAACGCGAAGGCGCCGGCGAGGACGGCCATGGGGAGAGCGGTGGTGCTGCCGGTGCGAGAGCGGGTGTAGCGCAGGAGTGCGTAGCCGGCCGCGAGGTTGGTGACGCCCCAGACGCTGTTGGTGACCGGGGAGGACAGGCCCACGGCGGGCGGGTCGGCGAACGGGGTGGGGAACTCATTCCCGGACAAGCCGTTGACGTAGTGCGGGACGGCGTTGGAGAGCAGCGCGCCGGAGAGCGGCGCGAGGACCCAGTGGTACCACTTCGTGGTCGCTCGGGCGGGGTGTCGGGTCATCGATCGCCCTTCTCTTGCGTGGCGGGGTGGGCGCGGGTCAGTGGACGGCTGCGGGTAGGTGGCCGGCGAGCTCGTCGGCGGTGAGGGCGGCGCCGAAGAGAAGAGTCTCTGGCTGAAGGATCGAGCTGTCCTCAAGCCGGCCGATGGACACTGGGGTGAATCCGACGGCGTTGACGAAATCCGTCACTTGCGTCAGCGCTGCGGAGTCGTTCGCGGCGACGCCGAGGGCGATGCGGTCGGCGGTGCCTTCGGGGCGGGGAAGGTCGTCCATCTGGTGGTAGCCGAGGTGGTTGAAGGTTTTCACCACGAACGCGTCGGGGATCGCGTCTTGGATGATCGCGCTGGACGGTCGGTCGGTGTCGGCGAAGTCGGGAAGGGCGCCGTCGATCGGGGGCCAGTAGTTCATGACGTCGATGACGGTGCGGCCGGTGAACAGGTGGGTGGGGAGGTCGCGGAAGCGGCGCAGCGGGACGGCGATGAGCAGGAGGTCGGCGCCGTCGCCGATGTCGGCGAGGTCGACTGCGTGGGCGCCGGGGCTGACGATGTCGGTCATCAGTGCGGTCTCGTGGGCGGGGCCGGAGGAGGCGATGTTCACCGTGTAGCCGGCGGTCAGGGCCAGGCGGGCGATGGCGACGCCGGACTTGCCGGCGCCGATGATGCCGATGGTGCCGCGGGAGGATGTCGTGGACATCCGAGCTCCTTGCTGAGAGTGGGAGGAAGGGAGGGATGCGGTGGGCTGTCGCATCCCTCCCGGTTCAGGGCGGACGGCTCGTCGGAGGGCTGTCCGGGGTGGTGGGGCTACTTCCAGCTGCGGAGGGTGTCGGCCAGCGGTGTGGTGGGTCGGTCGAGCAGGCGGGCGAGGTCGCCGTTGCTCGCGGCCTGGTTGTTCTCGCGCATGCCGGCGTTGAGGACGCCGAGGAAGCGGACGGTCTGCTCGTCCAGGCCGAAGCCGGTGAGCATCTCGCGTTCCTGTTCGGGGGTGAGCGTCTGATAGCTGACGGGGGTGCCGAGCACGTCGGCGGCGGTCTGGGCGAACTCGGTGTAGTTCCAGGCGGTGTCGCCGGACAGCTCGTAGACCTTGCCCTCGAGGCCGGGCGTGGTCAGGATGACGGCGATCGCCTCGGCCATGTCGCTGCGCGGTGCGGTGGCGAGGCGTCCGTCGCCGACGCTGTTCGCGATGACGCCGCTCTCGCGGGCGCCCTCGAAGTCTTGACGGAGGTTGTCGGTGTACCAGCCGATCCGGGCGAAGGTGGCGGGGATGCCGGAGGCGGTGATGACCTCCTCGGTCGCCGCATGCTCGGCCGCGAGGACGAACGACGTCGTCGGCGCGTTCAGGGCGGAGGTGTAGAGGATGTGCTTCACACCGGCGGTCTTCGCGGCGTCGACGGCCGCGGTACGCAGGGCGAGGCCCTGGCCGGGGGCGCCGACGGAGACGAGCAGGAGGGTGTCGACGTCGGCGAGGGCGGCGGCGGTGGCGGACGCGTCGGTGACGTCGACGGCGGCGGTGCGCAGGCCTCGGTCGGTGAAGTGGTGCAGGCGCATGGTGTCGCGGCCGAGGGCGAGCAGGTCGGTCGGGTCGACGCCGCGGGTGAGGAGAGCGTTGATGATGTCGCCGCCGAAGTTGCCGGTGGCGCCGAGGATGGCGATGGTCATGAGAGGGGTCCTTTCGGGAGTGCGAGTCAGAGCTGGGCGAAGCGGCCGATGGCGATGAACAGTGCGATCAGCAGCAGCACGACGTTGATCGGGAGGGATTTGGCTTCGTTGTGGCGCAGGTGGTGGATCGCGGCGAGGATCTGCACGAGGACGAGTCCGAGGGCGGCGATCGGGGTGAGGACCGGGGCGATGCCGGTGAGCCAGGGCAGGATCAGGCCGATGCCGCCCAGCAGCTCGGCGACTCCGATGACTTTCACGGTGCCGGCGGAGTACTCCTTGGTCCAGGGCAGGTTGGTCAGCTGCTCCTTCGGGCGGAGGGTCTTGGTGGCGCCGGCGGCGATGTAGGCGGCGGCGAGGAGTCCGGAGGCGATCCAGAGAGCGATGTCCATGAGGGCAGGGCCTTTACGTCGGAGCGGGAGAGGGTCAGTTGCTGATCGCGGGCGCGCGGCGCAGGTACGTGTCGGAGTCGACCTGGGCGGCGGTGAACGCGGCGATGTCGGCGCGGGTGATCGGGAAGCCGGTCTTGTCGGTGCCGTAGAACCCGGCGCGGATCTTGCCGGTCTTTGGGCCGTCCTTGGGGGCGGTGAAGCGGACGATGGTCCAGTCGACGTCGGCCTTCTGGATGAGGGAGGTCATGCCCAGCAGTTCGTCGTACGCGCGGCGCAGGAGCGTGCGTCCCATGAAGGAAACCAGGCGGGTCTGCATCGTCTCCTTTTCGAGCGGGTCGGCGATGCTCGGGGTGCCCTGGCCGATGTAGCGGCGCACGGTGTGGCGATGCATCGCGGCGAGAATCTGCCGGGTGCCGGTGACCAGGGGCAGGCCGGTGGCCTTTCTATCCATGCTGGGTCCGAGAGCGCTGACCACGGCGTCGGCGCCGTCGACGGCGGAGTCGATCGCGGCGGCGTCGGACATCTCACCGATGACGATGCGGACGCAGCCGTCCCACCAGGGCGGGACCTTGGCGGGGTTGCGGGCGTAGGCGGTCACGGTGTGCCCGTTGTCCAGGAGCTCGTCGACGGTGAGGGAGCCGATGGCGCCGGTGGCGCCGAAGACGGTGACGTTCATGCGAGGTGTCCTTCGTGAAGTGGTGGGGTCAGCGGGCGATGACGTGGCGCACGGCGGGGGCGACGACGTCGCCGAAGCGGGCGATGGAATCGCGGACCATCTGCTGGGGCATACCGCCGAGGTCGACTTGGCCGAGGAACCGGTCGACGCCGAGCTCGCTGCGCAGGTCGAGGATCTTCTCGGCGATCTGCGTCGGACCGCCGACCATGAGCGCCCCGCGGCGGGCGGCCATCTGCATCATCTGGGCACGGTCGACGTAGAAGCCGCGGCCGCCGTTCGTCTCGGGTGAGAGGTAGCGGTGGTAGTAGGGGTAGAAGTCCTCGAACGCCTGCTCCTGGGTCTCCCCGATGTAGAAGTGGCTAGTGATGCCGACCTTCAACGTGTCGTCGGAGTGGCCGGCATCGCGGCCCGCGGAGCGGTACAGGTCGATCAGGCGCTTGGCGTGATCAAGAGTCCCGCCGATGAGGCCGAGCACCATCGGCAGTCCGAGGCGTCCTGCGCGCAGCGCGGACGAGGGCGTGCCGCCCACGGCGACCCACACGGGCAGGGGCCCAACGGGCTGCGGGTTCGCTTCGGCGTCGTGCAGCGGGGCGCGGAAGCGGCCCTGCCAGGTCACGGTGTCCTCCTCGCGCAGGCGCAGCAGCAGCTCGAGCTTCTCGGCGAAGAGAGCGTCGTACTGGGCCATGTCCTCACCGAACAGCGCGAACGGTTCGGCGAAGGCGCTGCGGCCGGCGCCGATCTCGGCGCGGCCGCCGCTGATGAGGTCGAGGGTCGCGAAGTCCTGGTACAGGCGCACGGGGTCCAGAATCGGCAGCAGAGTCGAGGTCGTCGTCAGCGTGATGCGGCTGGTGGCGCGGGCGATCGCGGCGTGGACGACGGCAGGTGAGGAGACGGCGAACGCGCGGGTGTGATGCTCGCCGATGCCGTAGACGTCAAGGCCGTGCTGCTCGGCCAGAACGCCGTAGGTGATGATGTCCGCGGTGCGGGATGCCGCCGTGTCGGGGCTGCCGGGGTAGATGTCAGAGAGCGAGAAGACGCCGAGTTCCATGGCCTGTTGCCTTTCGAGGTGTCGCGGGGGCCCGGCGGCCCCCCCCACCATGGGGGGGCGCGTTGGTGGAGATGACGAGCTTGCCGAGAGTGCCGGCGGCGAAGTCGCCGAACGCCTGACCGGCCTCGTCCAGCTCGTAGACACGCTGCACGGTGACGGTGGTGTGCTCCTCCGCCTGGTGCTTCGCGATGCGGTCGAGGGTGTCGGCCGTCGGGGACGCGTAGATCGAGACGACGTTCACGCCCTCGGCGGGCACGTCCGCGGAGCTCTGCAGCAGGGTCGAGACGAACACGCCGCCCTGCTTTACCGCGGGGACGACCGGCATCGGTGCGCCGGCGAAGTGCAGGATCGCGTCGACGCCCTCGGGACGCAGCGCGAGGACCTGCTCCGCGACATCGCCCTTGTAGTCGACCGTGTGCGCGGCACCCAGCTTGGTGACCAGGGCGATCTCCTCCTCGGAGGAGGCCGTGGCGATGATCTCGGCGCCCGCGCGGACGGCGAGCTGCAAGGCCTGCTGGCCGACTCCGCCGGTCGCACCGGCGACGAGGACGACCTGGCCCTCCGTAACGTTCGCTGCGTCGAACGCGTCGACAGCCGCGGTACCGGCGAGCCCGAGGCCCGCGGCGTCGGTGAAGTCGATGCTCTCCGGGCGCTTCGCGATGCCCAGCGCGACCGGCACAGTCACGTACTCACCGATCGAGCCGTCACCCAGCGTCGCCTTCATCACGACACCGAACACCCGGTCACCGACCGCGAAGCCCTCGACACCGGCGCCCAGCGCGTCGACCTCGCCGGCGAAGTCCTTACCCAGGACCACCGGGAACGAGTGCTCCATCATCCCCTTGAGTCGGCCGCTCGCGACCGACAGGTCGAAGCCGTTCACCGACGCCGCACGGACGCGGACGCGCACCTCGCCCTCGGCGGGCTCGGGCAGGTCGACCTCGGTGACCTCGGGAGTCTGGTCGGAGTCGTTCAGCGCGAAAACCTTCATGATTCGTGATCTT
Source organism: uncultured Microbacterium sp. (assembly GCF_963521695.1). Taxonomy (GTDB): domain Bacteria; phylum Actinomycetota; class Actinomycetes; order Actinomycetales; family Microbacteriaceae; genus Microbacterium. Next base: position 5,336 of record NZ_CAUQWC010000025.1, read on the forward strand.
TCTTGGAGGTAGCCATGTGGAGCGTTCGCTCCGGTTACGTGTAACCACAGAGTGGAGGATCTATTCCACATAGCTAGAATGCATGTCATGACCGAAACGACCAGGCCCCTGCGCGCCGACGCCGAGCGGAACCGGCAGGCGATCATCTGCGCCGCCGGCACCGTGTTCGCCGAGGAGGGCACCAGCGTCACCCTCGAGAGGATTGCGGCCGCGGCAGGCGTCGGGATCGGCACGATCTACCGCCGATTCCCCACCGTGGACGACTTGGTCGCCGTCGTGCTCGAGGAGAAGATGCGCCGCTACGCAGACCGCACCGAAGAGGCGGCCGCTGCCGTTCTCGAACGGCCGTGGGAGGCGTTTCGCGACTGGGTCCTGTTCATCCTCGAACAGCAGGCCACCGACCTCGCCTTCAGCGAAGTCCTCCTCTCCGGCACCGGCACCGACCTCTTCCGCACCGAACTGCGCCGCGCCTTCCACGCTTCCCTCACGCTCGTGACTCGGACCCAGAAGGCTGGTGCTGTTCGAGCCGCCTTCGACCACAGCGACCTGCTGCTCCTTCAGCATGCGAACGCCGGGCTGGTCCGCAGCACCCGCCACGATGCCCCCGATGCCTGGCGCCGCTTCGGCGACTACATGCTCCAGTCGTTCCGCACCGGTGACGGGGCCCTCACGGCGCCACCCAGCGCCTGGACTCAAAGCCACACGCCCGCGTAGGCAGAACCCGTCACGCAGCGCCGAGAGAGTACCGCCACGAAGCGGCAACATTTACAGTCCCGGCAGACCCGTCCAAGGAGATGTCCGGTAGGGGGACCTCAGTCGGGATGTTGGCGTTGGTGGGCGCGGTGCCGCGGGTAACGATGGGCCGGGTCGAGCCATCAGATCGTGCCTGCACACCGCAGTCCCAATATCCGAGACAATTTTAACACTAGCAAGCAGGTTCCGGCATCGTCTGGGATACTAATATTATTAGCGGCAACATCGAGGCGACGAGGGAGTCGAGCTGTCCGGTGCCAACCTCAAATGGGAGCGGCGACGCCGCACTTGCCTGGCGTGGCCGGTGCCCCCCGGTTACTTTCTTCGTGACCCGCTTGGCGGCATGCTGAGCGGTGGCAGCCTGCCGGGCCCGGTATGGTTCCCTGCCCCCTGTCGCTCATGATCTGGGGGGTGTTGTCGCCGGGCTTGGTTGGCGGTGTGTGATCGCTGATAGGAGCTCGACCCGCCCGCTGGCGAGGCCGTTCGTAACGTGGATGCCGGGACATGCCGCCCTCTGGTTGCCGTTCGCGCGAGAGAACGGAGAAGCATCATGACCACAGCCATCGCCGGCTATGACAGGATCGCGGTGTTCGTCGGGCTGGACGTCGGCAAGAGCGAGCACCATGCCGTCGCCCTCGACCGCTCGGGCAAGCGCCTACTGGATCGGGCACTGCCGCAGGACGAAGCCCGGCTGCGCCACATCATCGCTGACCTCGCGGAGCATGGCCCGGTGTTGCTGGTCGTCGACCAGCCAGCCACCGTCGGCGCCCTGCCCGTCGCCGTCGCCCGAGCCGCAGGCGCGAGCGTCGGCTATCTGCCGGGGCTGGTGATGCGACGCATCGCCGACCTTCACCCCGGAGAGGCGAAAACCGATGCCAGAGACGCGGCGATCATCGCCGACACCGCCCGCACGATGCCCCACACGCTCCGCTCCATCGCCGTCGCGGACGAGCAGGTCGCGGAACTGACGATGCTCTGCGGCTTCGATGATGACCTCGCCGGGCAGATCACCCAGGTCAGCAACCGCATCCGCGGACTGCTCACCCAGATCCACCCCGCCCTCGAACGCGTCATCGGCCCCCGCCTGGATCACCCCGCGATACTCGCCCTGCTCCGCAAGCACCCCTCCCCAGACGCCCTGCGCACCGCTGGCGTGAAGCGCCTCGGGAACCTGCTCCTAAAGCACGCACCCCGCAAAGGACGGGTCTGGGCGGTGGAGGGGTGGGTTCGAGTCGTCGTAGATGCGGGCGGCGATGAGTTTGCCGGATGCGCCGCGAACGTAGACGGCGACGCCTGCTTCGGGCGGCATCGCGGCGCGTCCCCATTGGGTGACGTTGTATTCCAATGCGCAGGCGCGGCCGTCATCGGGGACGGTGCAGTGCTCGAGCGGGATGCCGCCGCCGTTGGAGAAGAACAGGGTGTAGAGCTCGGTGAGTTCTGCCGTGCCGGTGTGCGTGTACTCGCCTCCGGCGGGTTCGCGGACGGTTGCCTGGGGTTCGAATGCGGCGAGGGTCGCGGCGAGGTCTCCTGCGGCGAGGGCTCGCTGGTAGTCGCCGACTGCGCCCTTCTCGTGGACGTTCGGGTCGTGCTGGAGTAGGGGTGGGCGGATGGCGTGTTCGCCGGTGATGGGCCAGGTGCTGAAGTACATGCGGATTTCGACGAGGCCGCCGGGGCCGCGGTCGGTGACGATCGCTATCGGGAGGTCGACCCGTCCCTTCGGACCGTCGGTGGAGAGGATGACTTCCTCGACGGTGCGGGTCGGGGTGACGATGAGATCGACGGCCGAGACGGTGTAGTTCGCTTGGCGCAGCTCGTCGCTGGCGCGGGCAACGTACCGGCGGAACGCGGCCTCGCCCTTGATGCGGCCGTGCACGGGGTGGCCCGTGAGGACGCGACGTGGTGGTGGAACCCGCTGTCGTATGTCACCGACGACACCCGCGCGGCGAAGCTGGCGCAGTATTTCGCGTCCGGCTCCCGGGCGACGGATGCCAAGACGGATGCGTTCTTCGACAGCGCCGGTCAGAACCTCCTTGCCGGGATGCTGCTCGCGGCCGCGGTCGGCGGACGCCCGATCGCACAGGTGTTCTCGTGGCTGACCGACTCCACCGATGAGGAACCGGTTCGGCTGCTGCGAGACGGCGGCTACCCGATGATCGGTGACGCGGTGCTCGGCATCATTCAGTCCACCGACAAGCTGCGCGGATCGGTGTACTCGACGGGGCAGGAAATGGCCGCGTGCTTGAAGAACACGCAGGTCGCTGACTGGGTGAACCCGCGCGGAGCGTCGGACCCCCGCCCGCAGTTCGATGCCGCCGACTTCGTGCGCGGCCGCGGCACGCTGTACTCGCTGTCCAAGGAGGGCGCCGGCACCGCCGGCCCCCTCGTCACCGCTCTCACCGCCGCCACCCTCGAGGCGGCAACCGACCTCGCAGACACCTCACCCGGTGGGCGGCTGCGGACCCCGCTGGTGGGCATCCTGGACGAGGCGGCGAACGTGTGCCGGTGGCGGGATCTGCCCGACCTGTACTCGCACTTCGGCTCCCGCGGCATCCCGATCATGTCGGTGTTCCAGTCCTGGTCGCAGGGCGTGGCCGTGTTCGGCCGCGAAGGCATGCTCAAGCTGTGGAGCGCGTCGAACGCGTTCCTGTACCTCGGCAGCGTCAAAGAGAACGACTTCCTGCAGAACGTCTCCGAGCTGGTCGGGGACTACGACCGGGAGACGACCTCGGCCAGCTACAACAAGGGCGTGCGGTCGACGTCGACGGCGCTCAAGCGTGAGCGCATCCTGACCGTCGATGAGCTGGGCGCGATGCCCCGCGGCCGCGCGGTCATGCTCTCCACCGGCGCCCGGGCAGCGCTACTGCGCACGGTCCCCTGGTACGAGGGCGCGAAGGATCAGGTCGCGGCGATCAAGGCGTCGATCGCTGCTCACGACCCGGCGGCCACTCCCGCGGCGTCGTCCGTCGTGACGGCCTCGACGTCGGCGCCGGTATCGCCGGTCGACCTCGCACCCGCACCCGCATCGGTGCCCGCGGCCGCGGCCGCGCCAGTCGACCTGGCTTCCTCGATGCGGGCGCTGATGGAACGCGCGGACGCGAAGGACCGCACCGATGGATGACATCGACCCGCTCGACTCCGACGAGTTCGACGCCACGACACCGGCAACGGGGAGCCCCCTCGGGGTCGTGGACGGCATGGGCTCCGCCGTGGAGAACGCCCTCGGCGCGCTCGACATCGACGCGATCGTGACTCAGGCCGCGAACGCGGTCGTCACCAAGCACGTCACCAACCTCGCCAAGGAGGCGCTGAGCGACGCTCTCACGCCCGAACGGGTTGTCATGCTCCAAGAGCGCGCGGCAGCGGCTGTGGAACGCGCATTCGAGCCCCCAGCCGTGGCGGAAGAAGAGGAAGTCGACGTCGAGGCGGAGGCGGAGACGGAGGCGGAGGCGGAGACGGTTTACGGGTCGGTGGACGAGTGGCTGCGCAAATACTGGCGGTTCACCTACCGCCGCCGCGTCTCAGCGAAGGGCACCGGCACCGGTAGGTGGAGAGCCGAGTGGTGGAACACCGACGAGGCCGTGCAGCGCCTTGAAACGCTGTGGCGAGAGTGGGAGGCCGCACGCCTCGACCCGGGCCTCGGCACAAGTGCATGGTGGATCAACCACGCCGCCCCGCACATGACAGCCCTACTCGCCATCGACGGTCCCTTCGCAGATTCGAAGGACGAGAACCAAGTCAACGATCCGCTTCCGGACCGACAGCCGCCGGCGCACCTGTTCCCACCCGACAAGCAGCCCAGCGTCTGATGAGTGCAGCCGAAATGGCACCGAAGCCCATGCGTCGTCAGCCCTTCCTCGGTGAGAAGCTAGATGGATGACCGAGATGGAGTCGGCAGAGTATGCATCTACTCTCGACGAGCTGAAGATCCAGGTCCAAAGCTCCCGCCTCCGTGCTCAGCGCACGACCAACAACGAACTCCTACAGCTGTGGTGGACCATCGGCCGCACTATACTCACCCGGCAAGTAGAATCAGGCTGGGGCACGAAGGTTCTTACGCGCCTCGCCGATGATTTGCGCGACGCATTCCCGTCGATGAAAGGGTTTTTGCGCGCGAACCTCTTCTACATGCGGCGGTTCGCGGAGGCGTGGCCTGACCCGACCGCAATAGTCCAACGCCCCGTTGGACTATTGCCGTGGGGGCACGTTATCGAGCTTCTCGACAAGCTCGATGACCCCGAACTGCGCGACTGGTATGCCACGAAGGACGCCCACCACGGGTGGAGCCGTGCGGTACTCGCGCACCAGATCACCTCTCGGCTACATGAGCGTGATGCTGCGGCGCCGAGCAACTTCGCCGGCACATTAGAACAACGAGACTCTGACCAGGCACAGGAACTCACAAAGGACCCGTACGCTCTACAGTTCCTCGCCATCGGCAGCGACGCCTCTGAACGCGAACTCGAGCAACGTCTGATCGACCGCATCCTTGAGACCATGCACGAGCTCGGGCCAGGCTTCGCCTTCGTCGGACGCCAGGTGCACTTCGACGTCGACGGTGACGACTTCTTCGTGGACCTACTGTTCTTCCACGTCGAACAGCTTCGGTACGTCGTTATCGAGTTAAAGACCACCACTTTTGATCCCCGGGACGCCGGTCAACTCGGCTTCTACGTCGCCGTCGTCGACGACCGTCTGCGCATCCGGGACAAGCATCAACCGACTGTCGGCATCCTTCTCGTCGCCGGCAAGAATGACACAGTGGTGCGGTACGCACTCGCTTCAACGAACCAGCCCGTCGCGGTGAGCCGCTACGAGCTCGCCGAAGACGCGCAAAAGGCACTACCCGATGAAGCTACAATCGCTCGTGCATTCGCCGAAGAAATCGAGCGAGCGCCCAAACCTGAGGCCTAACACGCGGGGTCGATGCTGCGAGTGCGCGAACGTCACTCGCTGTCCCTCTGTGCGTCGTGAGGGCGAGCCGCGCGACAAACATCCATCCTCCGCCTGGCTTTCGAGGAGGCTGCGCGCTGTAGTGGCGCGATCCGTTACGCGGACGAGAACGTTGCAGCGCCGGTTCTGTTCCTCAATGTCGATGCCGTACCGCGCGCCACCGTGCGGAAGCGTTCACAGTTTCGGCGAGACCCATACTCTCCCTATGTCGTCCAGGCGTCCTGCGGGGGACGCGGACGCGCGCTAGCCTCGCTCGCAGTCGCGAGCCGCATCTTGGCGTGCTTGTCGTAGAAGGCCAGCCACCTCGTGTGGACTCCCTCATCCATGAGATGGCTGCCGATCTGTACGCCGCCGTCGCCAGAAGCGACGAGGATCTGGTCCCAGCCGCCCTCGCTCTCGGCGAACCGAAACGTGAGTTGACCCCACGAGGGCTTCGTCATAGATGACGTACCCGTCCTGACGCTCGGCGAACGTCACGCCGGAGATGTCGCTAGCGAACGATCCGTCTGTGATCCGAGCTTCGCGGTAGTCCAGTCGGCGGTCCTCCACAGCGAGGCGCAAGCCCTCCTTCGCGTCCAATTCGGGCGTGTGTTGGTCAATGCAGGTGTTGTAGCTGAAGTCGACTTTTTCGCCGTTTGTTCGCTCGATCCAGATTCCGGTGGCGTCAGGTCGAACGTTGAACTTGTCGCCATCACTGGTACGACCGACGAAGAAGTGCTCGACGCCGTCGCCGATCTTCTCCTTCGCGTCGGGGTGCAGATCCAGGAGCTCCCTCAGCATCAGGTCATGACGGGGGTCCGTGATCCGGTCATACGGTGCGTATGGTCCGCCCGTGTGAAGGAATCGGAACGCCGCGCGGGCCTCCTTCTTGCTTCGCCACCGGAGCGAGGGAAGTACGACTGGAATTGCCAATGCTGCCTCCTTCTTTGCGTGCCTAATCGACGATTGTCAGCCGAGGGCGTTCGTCTTGTGCGCCGAGCATGCGGCGGACGTGCGCGGGCGTCCACGCAAGTTCCGCAGCGAGCTCCGGGATTGTCACGCCGCGCTGTTCCGCGAGTTCGACAGCCGTCGACAGCAACGAGGGAAACTCGCCTGGGAACTGCGCGACCGGCTCGTGCACGACGCCGACCTGGTTGAGGCGAATGTAGCCTCGGCGTGCGGTCGCGTCGGAGATCTTCCCAAGTTCACGGCTTCTGTAGATCACCGACTTCGGCTCCACGCCCCACTCCAGACTCACTTTCAGCACATCGGCCATGTCCAACCGGCTCTTCAGCCGAGTCTCCATCGCAGCGCGCGGGGTAAGGAACTCAGCAGCAAACTTGTCAGCCTCCCGCTCGATGTCAGTGGTGCCAGCCACTCGTCCGCCGTGAAGCACCAGATGACCGAGCTCGTGTGCGGCACTGAACCGATGGCGGTAAACATCGTCCGCGCGGTCCGGTGAGAGCACCATGACGGGTCGGTTGAAGGCTGAGGTGGAGAAGGCGTCGATGCGGGCCACCTCGTCCTCGACCATTGGGACGAGGACAGCAACGATCCCCTTCGACTCCGCCAACCTGACAACCTGGGGCACCGGCCCATCGCCCATACTCCAGGCCTCCCGTAGATGCCTTGCGGCGGCTGCGGGGTCCGAAGGAAACGTGCCTGGTGCGATCTCCCCGCCAGCGAACCCGGGAATGTCGATGGCTGGGAATCGCACGTGCCGCTCGAGCGCGTTCGCCAGCTCCCACACCTGTTCTGTGTAGGAGATCGCCTTCTTACGCTGTCGAGCAGTCGTGGCTCGCAGGCTCCGAAAGTAGACGTTGTCGGATTCGAGCCGTACCCGGGGCCGTCCCGCCGCGAAGAATCCCACCGGCACCTTCAGGTACCCCGCGAGCTTCTGGAGCGTGTCTGCTCGCGGCGGCGTGATGCCTGACTCGAACTGGCCGATGGCAGCGGCGGACACGCCGACTGCTTCCGCCACATCCTGCTTCGTCCGCAGAGCGAGCTGCCGGGCCTGTTGCAGCCGCTCGGGGTCGAACGTGCGCGCGACGGTAGCTGGGTTCGCGGTCGGCGCCCCTCCCGAGACCGGTCTCACTTGCTACCCGCTGCGAGGTCATCGTCGTCGCCACGCACACCCATATCCAGGGTCTTCATCGGCGCCTCGTCGAAGCGACGTGGCTCGCTCGCCTCGTTGGCCGCATCGAGGTCTATCGCAGCCTCGACAGGCAACTCTTCCTGGTGTACCCAGATCACGGCACCATGAGCGTCGAGATAGCCATCGCCAATATGGATCCGCTCGAGGCCAGCACGATCACTTGCGACGAAAGCGACGAGCACGACAGCCTCAGCTTCAGATGTAGGGGAGGCAAGCTCTTCGGCGTCCTCGTCGTTTTGCCACTCCGCGAGGGGGAGGTACTCCTCCGGGCGCCGCTCGACATCGGACAGCAGTTCGTCACGGAACTGCGACCAGCGGATGACGAGGCGATCAGCCTCGGGGCCGGACTGCGAGGCACACTTCGCCGCGTAAATGGTGGTCCCCCCGACGACGGGCAGGTAGAAGCGGCTGCCCTTTGGGCGGATCTTGCGCACGTTCTGGACCTCAGCGAGCTCCTCCACAACGCCGAGAGCGAGCACCTGCCAGAAGGTCGCACCGTACGGTTCGTCCGTGCGCAAGCCGCTCGTCGCCTTGGTGTCAGCGGAAGTGTCGTGCGCGGATCGGCCCGCCCGAACGAGAGCTTCTGCCACGGCGGGTGCGGCCTCGCCGAACCGAGCCCGGAACCACTCGCTTCCCCCAAGTCCGTTCATGGCGTTCACATGTCTCCCTCGTAATCAGCGCAAATCCGACAGAATCACTTTATTTTATACCATGGAAATGGTCACTTTAAGTTCAGTTCTCGCGCCGGTCGCCGGGCACGGTCGTTGCTTGGGCTGCCACACCGTGAAACATGCCCGGCGCCGCCGATGGTTGGCGAGGCCCCGAGTGGGGGAGCGGTGGCACGGCGCAGCCGTTATCCGTGTCGGCCGCCGTCTCGTGCGGTCAAGCTGGACGAAGCGGCAGGGAGCCGCTCTCGCATTGGACGAAGACGACCACTGAACACACAGATCCGAGCCACGGCGGCTCGGAACTGCATGACTGGATACGTCTACCTGGCGATTGCGGTGAGCATTCTCGGCGGGCGTCCGCCCATCAACGGCTGCAAGTCAAGCGTTGTGAGGCGCTGTATCGATCCAGGGGGATTGTCTCTGCGCAGATGGTGACGACTAAGCCGCGACACGGTCATGATGGCGTAGGTGCAGTGCCCGCGACTTCGAGCCGTTTACATTGGTGGTGCGGTGGGGGCCGCGCGCCATCGATACTGCGGGCTCGAGGGGGACTCGTGTCGACGACACACATTAGGGACGAAGCTCTGGCGCTCGGACAAATCGGGCCGTTAGCTCTGAACATGATGGTCCGCGTGTTTGGCTCCGTACTCCGGAGCTTTCCGGCCCTGCGTAGCAGGGAGTCGGACGCCGACCTCGTACAAACCTTCTTTGCGGACCGGGGACAGGCGTACGTGATCCAAATTCTCGCTGCTTCTGATGACGCCGCTGCCGAGCGCATCACGCGCAGCTGGGCCACGAATTGGCTAGTCAGTGCAGCACGAAAGCTACCGTTTGGCGCTTTGCGCAATCGCCTTGAGAAAAGGCTCTCACGCTCGTCGGAGTTTTCAGCCTCGGAAGTCGCTCGCCACTGGTATCTCACCGATGAGACGGACGAGGATCGGCCGCACACTCATGAGGATCTGGCTGATGTGGCAGCGCGCTCGAAGATCGAGGTGATCGGCAGGCCGGACGGTGGGGTCTGGCTCGGCAGGCATGGGGAGTTGGAAGAGCTGCTGCGCCAACTGCTCCTCGTGGCGGGTCGAATGCACGTTGCCGAGATGACTGTCATCTGTGGCAATCGGTTCCCCGCGGCTCTTCAGGTGGGTTCTGACCCGGAGCCCGTCCCTGATGCTAACTGGGACGCTGTTACGGACACGGAAGAAGCCTCCGACTCGGTCTTCAACACCGCTCAGATGATCCGAGCCGAGCGATTTGCTTTCACGCTCCTCTCGAAACTCTCCGTGGAGGACGTGACGGTGATCCGCTTCCGCGATGACATTGAACAGCTCGCCGCGGAACTCGGATGTTCCCGCAGCTCGGCCTACAACGCGCGTGGACGCCTTCGCATGCACCTGCAGGACCTCGCGGGGGACGGCCCCGAGGCCAGAGACGTCGTAGCGTCCCTCCTCCGGCTCGTGCTGGACGATTCGGAATCTGTCCCGTCTGATTCAGCAGACAGGGAGAACACACGTGCCATCTGACGCCGCCGAGCGCTGGTTCGAACTCGCCGCGCATTTCGCGATTCCAGAGTTCCTTACAAGAAAATCCACGCCCGCCGTTGCGGTGGGGCAGCTGCGTCAGGCGACGTGGGCGCACGCCGACGCGATGGTCCTGATTGAGCGGGTCGACGATGAGGCCGCGCTCGCTCACGTCTACCCCGCCAGCGTCGAGCCCGGCGTGGCGAACAGTGCCGCGGTCATCATCGAGGCGGCAGACATCGAGCTCGCCACAGCGGTGAGCATCTTCCCGTCCCACGCGCTGTGGATCCCGTTTGCCTCCCTCGACGCTCTGCTCGCGACCCTTGCGCCCACGCTGCTTCAGGCCACTCGAAAGGCAGCAGCGACCAGCCATAGCTCCCGGGCCGAGTCCGGCACCACAAGAATCGAGGAACTGTTCGAGGCTGTAGACACGCTCGAGGAAGCACCCAGGCTCGAACCCTCGACAGCGACCTCGAGCGATGAGCGCATCGACATCGACCTGGGTGTGGTGATGAACACCCTCTCGTGCACCCAGTCGCGAGCGATGGACATCTTGTTCGGCACCGAGTTGATCTCCGTATCCGAGGCGGACATGCTCAGCGAGGTCTCGGGCATCCCCAGCACGGCAATTCTCACCGCAGTCGAGCCGCTACCCGCGGACCTCGTCCGCGAGCTGCAAGAACCGCGATGGCGACCACGGATCCGGCGACGCGCAGTCGATGGGGACGAGCAGGCCAGCCGGTTGCGGTTGGGCTACGACACCTATCAGCTGGCCACGCGCCAACAGGGGGAGGGGCGCGACATCTGGCGTCAACGCCTCGAGACGCTCCTCGCGGGGGAGGAGGACTGATGCCGCGCTACATCGAGGGAGTGACCGCACAGGCAGAAGCGATGAAGACCGCATGGACGGTTGCCGGTGGATCTATCTCCGATCTCACCCTCGACGCGTTCGCGAGCCTGAGCGCCCACCCCGAAGTGAACGTTCTGCGGGTGCCGGAGGTCGTACCCGGCGATTCGGAACTGGGGTGCTCCGTGGCCGGCGGCTACCGCGCGTCGCCGCCGACGCTCATCGTCACCGAGTCCATGTCCAAGCGCCGACAGCACTTCACGCTCCTTCACGAGCTCGGACACCACATCCAGCGCACCAACCTCGATCTGGGGCGAGCGGTAGTTCAGCGCAAAGACCGCGTCTCGTTCGAAGACGGCAGTTGCGATGCGTTCGCAGCCAGCGTGCTCCTCCCCGACGACATGGTCGATCAGGCGTGCGTGGCGTTCGGTGGCCCCACCGCGCAGACCGCCGTCGATTTGTTCGAGGCGTCGAACGCCTCACGTGCCGCCATCGCGGTCCGCCTCATCGGACTGTTCAAAGCATCCGGCGCTGTCGCAGTCGTGGACAATGCGGGCATCGTCACCTTCGCTGCTGCCCGCGGCTCGGTGTTCCCTCCGGCCAAGCAAAGCGACCAGAGCAGGAATCCGTTGATCCGCGCCGCGCTGGATGATCCGAGTGCTTTCAAGGTATGGACGCGCGACGATGCGCAGATCTGGTATCAGAAGGGTCATTCGTCCAACCAGCTCTACGGTCAGGCGGCGTGGGTCGGGGACCGGTTGATGGTGGTCATGGTCGAGGAGGCGGCGCCGTGGCGGACATACTCGCCGCCGCGCGATTTCACGGCCGCACGAGCCAGCTCCCGGTGGCATGACTGTGACACCTGTGGACGCAACTTCGAGGTGAAGGTCCGCTGCTTCACCTGCAACGAGCCGAAGTGCCCGAAGGGGCATTGCAACTGCTCTGAGCCGACCGAGAGGCGGTGCGACACGTGCTTCCTGGTGAAGCACACGAGCCAGTTCGACGTCGGCTCGAACGACTGTAGGGAATGCGCGTAGCCCCGGGCTGGACGAATCTCGACTTGTCCCGTCTCTTTCTTTTGCGTGGGAACACCCCCACCACACCAAGAGAATGGAGAGCCCGTGGCACCTTCAGAAGTCCATCTCGATGGCCAGCCCATCGTCGTCCCCAACCGCAAGGTCACCGGTGCGCAGCTGTGCGAACTCGTCGAACCCCACGCCGAGCACATCTGGCTTGACCTCGACGATGCGCAGGACCACCCCGTCGGCGCGGCCGAAACCCTGCTGCTCGAGGAGGGCATGCGCTTCTACACGGATCGCGCCCGCACCATCGTCATCGACGAGGTCGAGTACCAGGTGCGTTCGGCGATCATCACCGAAGACCAGCTGCGCCTGGTCCCACAGCCGCCGGTCCCCGAGGACCACGGCATCTGGAAGGACATCGTCGACGAGATCGACGACCGCATCCAGGACGGTGAGCTTGTCCGCATCACCGACGGCGACAGGTTCTTCACGAAGCCGCTGAAGAACCGTGAGATCCGGATCACGGTCAACCGTCAGACCGTGGTGCTGCAGGGCGTCCGCCACACCGGGCAGCAGATCAAGGATGCTGCCATCGCGCAGAACGTCGCCATCGGCTCGGGGTTCCTCCTGTCGCGCAAAACCGAACGGAAGTACAAGCCGGTCGGTGACGAGGAGCAGATCCGCGTCCAGGCTGGTGACGAGTTCCGCGCCGTTGACGGAGATGACAACTCATGACCCCGACAGGCACCGTTGTTGAGGCCATCGAAGAGCTCCGAGACACGTTCCCCGACACGAACGTGACGTACGTGCCGGATGGTCAGGGCGGTGCATGGGTCACCATCGAGGAGGTGCCCATCGGCACCGCCTACACCGTGCCGACATCGTGGCTGGTCTTTCAGATCACGTTCCCCTACCCGGAAGCCGACGTCTACCCGCACTTCGTCCGTGCCGACCTCCAGCGCAAGGACGGCCACGGTCACGGTGTGGGTTTCTCCGTCGGCGCGTACGGTGATGGCGGTGTGCCTGCGATGCAGCTCTCGCGGCGGAGCAACAGGCTGAACCCCGCGGTCGATACTGCGGCGACCAAGGCGCTGAAGGTTCTTCGATGGCTGGGGGAGCAGTGAACTCGCCTTGGTCGGTGACCATGACCGGGGAACAGTGGGCCGTGCTTCGGGGCCACCTGTTCCCGGGAGACCGGGATGAGCACGGCGCTGTCCTGCGATGCGGGATCGCACGCAGCGCCCGCGGCAACCGGCTCCTCGTGCGCGATGTCGTCCTCGCCCGCGATGGTTCGGACTACGTCGAGGGGGACCGCGGGTACCGGAAATTGACCGCAGAGTTCGTTGCCGACAACATCGACGTCTGCGCCGAAGAAGGGCTCGCATACATGGCCGTGCACAACCACGGCGGAACCAACACGGTCGGTTTCTCTGGCACCGATAGGGCCTCGCACGAACGCGGGTATCCTGCGCTCCTAGACATCAACGACGGCGTCCCCGTAGGGGCCCTCGTCTTCGCCGCCGGCGCGGTCGCGGGCAATGTCTGGTTGAACCGGGGAGAGCGGGTGGAGATCTCCCACCTTCGAGTGGTGGGCCGCCCTCAGCTTGAGCTGACGCCTGAACCCGTGCCGGCGGCCATCGCGGACGCCGGGTATGACCGCCAGACCCGGATCTTTGGTGATCGAGGGCAAGCCATCCTGTCTAGGTCCAAGGTTGCGGTCGTAGGTCTGGGCGGAGCGGGTTCGCTGATCTCGGAATACCTCGCTCGCCTCGGCGTCGGGGAACTGGTGCTCATCGACCCCGACCGTATCGACTCGACCAACCTGCCGCGGGTCGTTGGTGCGCGACGCACCGACGCGCTGGCGTGGTTGCGTAATCCGCGTCGGCCGGCGTTTCTTCGGTCGATGGGGGAGCGGTTCGCGGCGTTCAAGGTGAGGATCGCTGCGCGCGTCGCACTCGAGGCGTCCTCCTACGTGCGCGTCACTGTGGTGCCGCGGTCGGTGCTGGAGCCGGAGACAGCGAACCTGCTCACCGACTGTGATCACATCTTCCTCGCTGCGGATTCCGCCTTGGCGCGACGTCTGGTCAACTCGATCACCCACCAGTACCTGATCCCGAATACGCAGGTCGGCGCGAAGGTGAGCGTGAAGGACGGTGAAATCAGCGACATCTTCTCGGTGTCACGAATGAGCTTGCCCGGAAGCGGATGCTTGCAGTGCAACGGCCTTATCCCCGCGTGGAAACTCACGCAAGAGGCCACGCACCCCGAGCAGCGTCGTCGCCAGCGGTACATAGACGATGAGGAAATTTACGCTCCGAGCGTCATCACCCTCAACGCGGTCGCAGCCTCGCGCGCTGTCGATGATTGGTTAATGACCATCAGCAGGCTCGTCGATAAGCACGTCTCGCCTGATCACTGGGTGATGTATCACCCACTCACCGACGACATGGTGGAGATCGATCCAGTGAAGGAGGCGGGGTGTTTGCAGTGCGGACCGACCCGGTTCGCAAGCGGTGACGCCACCCCACTTCCCACCGCGGTCACTGCAGCTCGGGGCGGTCGGCATGCTTAGACACATCTATTTTGCGTGGCTCGCGTTCGATCTGACCTACCGCCGTTGGAAGACAAAGCGCGACCAGTCGAGCGTGAGCGGCGACCTCCCGAACCCATAGCACGTCTGGACAAGCGCCGTCGGGCGCCTGCTGTGGGCGGTCGTGAACTCGACTTGCACGGATTGCGCAGCTGCCCGATTCCTCCTCGTGGATGATCGTGGACGCTGCGGGTCGAACGGGGGCGTGGCGAACCGCGACCCTACTGAACCAGACCAGTAGTCAGCTTCTCGGAGCGTTGGCAGTGCAACCAGACTCACATCAGCCTCTGTCCCTGAACGTCGTCGATGCTGCGGCTGATAGGGCATGGGTTGCCTCAGTATTGAGGCGCCCTAGATCCGCGTTCGTGCTTGCTGGTCGTGGCACGGCGCGGGCATCTGCCCCACCGCGAACACGGCCTGACGGGCACGTTCTGGCGTCTCTCTAACCTAAGAATTCCGGAAGCTGGTGCGTCATCCAATTGGCATGCGATTCCCACATCCACCACACATACGGGTTGTCACGCAGCCCACGGGTGGCACCCTGCAGGGCGTGTGCCAGTTCGTGGGCGAGGCCGTGGTGATCCGCGTACGCACCGGAGTTGATCCACATCCCCATCGCACCCTCGCTGGTGACGCCGCCCGTCAACCCGAAGGTCGGGTCGAGATGCACATTGACCCGGCGCTTCGTGGTGGTCTCGCAGAACGGCGCCGGGAAATCGATGCCGGAGGGATTGAGGTACGTCGACCAGTACGACTCGAGACTCGCCGCGGCACTCTCGACGTGGGCCTGTGACACCTCGGAACTCGTCCATCGGAACGAGAAGTGCTCGGTGGTGTACCGCTCCGCCGGCATACTCGTCACGGTCGGATCGGTGCTCCAGCCACCTGTGACGCAGGTGCTGTTAGAACGGATAGCCGATGCGGCCGAGGCGCTCGTGGTGCCGACGACGGTAGTCGCGACGAGGGCGGCGGCCACGACAGCGCTTGTGAGGATGCGTGTCGAAAGTGTCGTTCCTAAGGAGCGACGTGTGGACGCTCGCGACGTCCGTCGCGCGGTCACGGGGTGACCCTGGCATCGGGCACGCGGGTAGGGCTCGCGGTGGAGGTTGGATAGTCGGTGCCGCTGGTTGCGGAACGTCTGACGCGACGAGGGGTCGTCGGGACGGAGTTCACTGTATCTGTCCTCTCGGCGCCACCCGTCGATGAGCAGCGGGGACGTGGGAGGCACGTTACGGAAGGCCGGCGCCCACTTCCTCGGTTAGTAGGTATCACGAGCACACTCGCGCCTCGATGGGCACCGTCAGCTCCCGCGTCGGCCCGTTGCCGTCCACGCGGAGCGACATCGACCCGGCCGGGATCGCCGCCGCGCGCGTCGAGAACGCAGCGGTCGCGGTGCTGCCGGCCCCGAGAGCCGAGAAGGTTTTCGTCCCGTACGTGCCGGCCGCCGTCACCGACACGGGGACGGACCCCGTGTTGGTCACCTTCAGCATCAAGGTCACCTTGCCGGCCACGCAGCGAGACGAGACGGTGCCGTCGACCCGCGGTGCCGCGGCGGTGCCGACGCGCACGTCGACCGGCACGGACGCCGAAGCCGAAAGCACGTCGAGGCCCTGGTAGGCAGCGGAGAGCCGCACCTCGCCCGCGACATCGGGGACGACGGCCTCGGCGACGAACGCGCCGTCGCGGGAGACCACGCGCGCGTCGACGTTCTTCTCGCCGAACGCGAACCGCACTGTCCCGGCGACGGCGCCGCCGTCGGCCGCGGTCACCCGCGCCGTCACTCGTGCACCGGGCTGG
>NZ_CAUQWC010000026.1:0-21575 GCF_963521695.1 uncultured Microbacterium sp.
CGACCGTGGCGCCTAGGTCGGCACCGGTGACGGTCACCTCACCGGCGGGGCTCTCGACGGTGATGGTCGTCTGCGCCAGGCGGGCGTCGATCGCCTGGGCTGCGGCTCCCGCGGTCAGGCCGCCGATCTGCACACCGGCGACGGACGCACCGGGCGCGATCAGCACGAGAGACGCGGCGATGAGGGCCACGGCCGTGGCGCCGGCAGGAATGCCGATCCACAGGCCGGAGCGGTTCTTGCGCGCCTTCGGCTCAGCCGGAGCCCAGGCGTACGTGGCGCCGTCGGTACCGTCGGTCATTGGTCGAACCCCCCACAAGTCAGTCTTCCCATGCTATGGGAGACCGCTGCACGTTCGCCGGGAGCCACGTCACGTTCTCATCACGCCCGTGTCGTCGCGACCCTCACGGCGCGAAGACCTTGCCCGGATTCAGGATGCCGAGCGGGTCGAACACCCGGGCTATGTCGCGCTGCAGTCGCCACTGGTCGTCGCCCAGCTCGTCGGCCAGCCAGCGCCGCTTGAGAACACCGATCCCGTGCTCGCCGGTCAGCGTGCCCCCCAGTGCGAGGGCCGCGCGGAAGAGCTCCTCGGCGGCATCCCACACCACCGGCGGGACCTCGGGTCCCTCGAACACGAAGTTCGGGTGCAGATTGCCGTCGCCCGCGTGAGCGACGGCCGGGATCACGAGTCCGAACTGCCGCTCGATGCGTGCGATCTCATCGAACATGTCGGGCAGCGCGCTGCGGGGAACGGAGACGTCCTCGATGAGCGTCGTGCCCAGCGTCTCCATCGCCGGATGCATGGCGCGGCGGATCGCCAGCAGCGCCTCGCCCTCGGCAGCGTCGGCTGCGACGGTGACGGTGCCGCCGGCCGCGCGGAGAACGTCGGCGATCGCGCGGGCCTCCGTGGCGGCGACGGGCCCGTCCGTCTGCACCGTCAGCTGCGCCGCGCCCGGGGGAGGAGTCGGCAGCGACAGCAACCGGTGCACGGCCGCGAGGCTCGTGGCATCCATCAGCTCCATGATCGCGGGCTGCGCACCGGATGCCGTGACCGCGGCCGAGGCCACGGCGGCGGCGCGCACGTCGTCGAAGAGCGCGGTCAGCGTGACGCGCTCGCCCTCGACGAGTCGGCGGAGCTTCAGGGTGGCGCCCACCACCACGCCGAGAGTCCCCTCGGAGCCGATGACGAGCGATGTGAGGTCGAGACCGGTGACGCCCTTGACGCTGCGATGGCCGAGGTGCAGCAGGCGGCCGTCGGCGAGGACGAGGTCGACGCCGAGCACCGCGTCGCGCACCACGCCGTACTTCGCGCAGAGCAACCCGCCGGCACCGGTGGCGATGTTGCCGCCGACCGTCGAGATGGCGCGGCTGGCGGGGTCGGGCGCCCACCAGACGCCGTGAGGTTCGAGCAGCGCGTTCAGATCGGCATTGAGGATGCCGGGTTCCACCACGGCGAGGAGGTCGTCGGACCGCACCTCGAGCACCCGGTCCATTCCGCGCACCGAGAGGCTGATCTCGCCGCCGCCGGTGTTGGCGCCGCCCGCGAGTCCCGTGCCGGCGCCGCGCGGGACGACTGGAGTACGGGTGGCCGAGGCGATGCGCAACGTCGCCTGCACGTCAGCCACGGATGCCGCGTGCACGACGGCGAGGGGGAGGCCCGGGGAGGCGTGACCCGACTTGTCGGCACGCGCGGCCTCAAGGGCTGCGGGACGGACGTCGACCCGTTCGCCGAGTTCCGCGCGCAGCAGGGCGACGACGTCGGCGCTCACGCCAAGCGCCGGCGGCCGTTCACCGCGCCCACGGTCACCGCGACGACGGCGAAGACGAGTCCGATCCATGCCTGCCCCATGCTCCACCAGGCGATCGTGGCGGCGGCGTAGACGAAGAGCTCGACGATCGCGCGGATGAAGGGGTGCACGGCGAGAACCGCGCGGGGAGAGACGAACAGCGCCCACACCACGATGGCGAGGGCGGGTGCACCGAGGCCCGCGACGATGTTCCAGGGCAGTGGCCAGGCCGTGAAGCCCCAGATGGCCAGCGTGACGAAAGCGACGAGACCGCAGGCGACGCTGATGATCTCGATCGCGGTCGGGCGCGAGCGCATGCCGGGGGCGAGAGGCGCCTGCGCGCGGACGTTGCGGGAGTCGGTCACGCCGCCATTTTACGCGGGCAGCGGGGCACGGTATCCGGGATCGCTCACCGTTGAGCGGATCGCGACGCGACCGAGGTCCCTGAGCCTGTCGAAGGGACCGGACCCACGCGGACCCCGGTGGCTTCGACGAGCTCAGCCACCTCCGCATCGGGCCGACCCTGTGCGGGAGCGGTGGATGCCACGACACGCGGGGACGCGCGCGTCATACGCGCTAAAGTGGCAGCGTCGCGACTGGCGTTGAGGTGGGACACCACCGGGGAGCGACCGCTTGACGGTATTCGACCGTACGCCTGGGTCGATGCGGTATCTCCGCGGATTCGCCGAGTCCGTGGCATCCCGAACCATCGTCAAGGAGATCGCATGACCGATCCGTACTTCAACGCCCCTCTCTCCGAGGTCGATCCCGAGATCGCCGAGGTTCTGCAGCGCGAGCTCGACCGTCAGCGCGGCTTCCTCGAGATGATCGCGTCCGAGAACTTCGTCCCCGTCTCGGTGCTGCAGTCGCAGGGCTCGGTACTCACCAACAAGTACGCCGAGGGCTACCCGGGTCGTCGCTACTACGGCGGCTGCGAAGAGGTCGACGTGGCCGAGTCCCTCGCGATCGAGCGTGCCAAGACGCTGTTCGGTGCCGGGTACGCCAACGTCCAGCCGCACTCGGGCGCGTCGGCGAACGCGGCCGTGCTGCACGCCATCGCCCGCCCCGGCGACACGCTGCTCGGCCTCGCCCTCGACCAGGGCGGTCACCTCACCCACGGCATGAAAATCAACTTCTCGGGCCGTCTCTACGACATCGTCGCCTACGGCGTCGACCCCGAGACCTCGATCATCGACATGGACGAGGTGCGCCGTCTCGCCCTCGAGCACAAGCCGAAGGTCATCATCGCCGGGTGGTCGGCCTACCCCCGCCAGCTCGACTTCGAAGCCTTCCGCGCGATCGCCGACGAGGTGGGCGCCCTGCTGTGGGTCGACATGGCTCACTTCGCCGGTCTCGTCGCCGCGGGCGTGCACCCCAGCCCCATCCCGCACGCTCACGTCGTGTCGACCACCGTGCACAAGACGATCGGCGGCCCCCGCTCGGGCCTCATCCTCACCAACGACGAAGCCCTCGCCAAGAAGATCAACACCGCGGTCTTCCCCGGTCAACAGGGTGGCCCGCTCATGCACGTCATCGCCGCGAAGGCGACGGCGTTCAAGCTCGCGCTGACGCCGGAGTTCAAGGAACGTCAGGAGCGCACCCTGCGGGGCGCGTCGATCCTCGCCGACCGTCTCACCCAGGACGACGTCAAGAACGCCGGCATCGCGGTGCGCTCGGGCGGCACCGACGTGCACCTCGTGCTCGTCGACCTCCGCGAGGCCGAGATCGACGGCAAGCAGGCCGAAGACCTGCTGCACGAGATCCACATCACGGTCAACCGCAACGCCGTGCCCAACGACCCGCGTCCCCCGATGGTGACCTCGGGTCTGCGCATCGGCACCCCGGCGCTCGCGACCCGCGGCTTCGGCGACGTGGAGTTCACCGAGGTGGCCGACATCATCGCCCTCGCGCTGATCCCGGGCGCCGACGTCGAGGCCCTGCGGGCACGTGTCGCGAAGCTGGCCGACGCCTTCCCGCTGTACCCCGACCTGCAGCAGTGAGCCCCGCCGGGGCGGGGTGGCGTGCTGCGGCCCCGTCTCGGCGGGTGACCCGCCGTCGGCACGGCGGCGGGTGTCGGCATCCGGTCCCGCTCTGGCGCACACGGCATCCGACCCGCTTCGCGTGAACGTGATCGGCTTCGCATAAACGCGATCCGCGCGTGTAAACGCGAGCAGAGCGTGTTTATGCCCGTGGAATGCGTTTATGCGCGCGGTGGTGGCCGGTCCCCATCCGGCGGCCTCGCGGCCTCCAACGGGCGCCGGCGTCACCGCTCAGCACGCATAAACGCGATCCGCGTGCGTAAACGCGAGCAGAGCGTGTTTATGCCCGTGGAAAGCGTTTATGCGCGCGGTGGCGGCCGGTCCCCATCCGGCGGCCTCGCGGCCTCCAACGGGCGCCGGCGTCACCGCTCAGCACGCGTAAACGCGATCCGCTCGCATAAACGCGAGCACAGCGCGTTTACGCGAGCAGGAAGCGTTTATGCGTGGGGTGGACACCCCCGCGCGACCCCGATCGACACCCCGCGCGGCTTCGATTGATACCCCGCGCGACCCCGATCGATACCCCGCGCGACCCCCAGCACGACCCCCATCGACACTCAGGAAGAGGGATGCCATGACGGCGACGATTCTCGACGGCAAGGCCGCGTCCGCGGCGATCAAGGACGAACTGGCCGAGCGGGTCGCCGCTCTGCGCGAGCGCGGCATCGTGCCCGGTATCGCCACCGTGCTCGTGGGCGCCGACCCGGCGTCGCAGTTGTACGTCGGCATGAAGCACAAGCAGTCCGAGGCGATCGGCATGAACTCGATCCAGGTCGAGCTGCCCGCAGAGTCCACGCAGGAAGAGGTCGAGGCCGTCATCGACCGACTCAATGCCGACCCCGCGTGCCACGGCTACATCGTGCAGCTGCCGCTGCCGAAGCACATCGACACGGATCGAGTGCTCGAGCGCATCGATCCGGCGAAGGATGCCGACGGCCTGCACCCCACCAACCTCGGCCGCCTGGTGCTCAACGTCAACGCACCCATCCTGACCCCGCTGCCCTGCACGCCGCGGGGAGTGATCGAGCTGCTGCTGCGCAATGGTTACGACCTGAAGGGCAAGGAGGTCGTCGTCGTTGGGCGCGGCGTGACCATCGGCCGCTCGATCGGCCTGCTGCTGACCCGCCGCGAGATCAACGCGACCGTGACGCTGACGCACACCGGCACGGCCGATCTGTCGAAGCACCTGCGGGAGGCCGACGTGATCGTGGCCGCCGCGGGCGTGAAGCACATCGTGCGCGCGGAAGACGTCAAGCCCGGAGCCGCCGTGCTCGACGTGGGCGTCACCCGCGAGACCGACCCCGAGACCGGTAAGTCGCGCGTGTACGGCGACGTGCACCCCGACGTCGCCGAGGTGGCGGGCTTCGTCTCGCCCAACCCCGGGGGTGTCGGACCGATGACGGTGGCCCTGCTGATGACGAACGTCGTCGAGGCCGCCGAGCGCGCGGCATCCGTCTGATCTCCGCGTGCGCGTCGCATCTGCGCAGCACGGGACGCGCGCCATCGCCTCTCACCACCGCGCGACGGGTGAACCATGCCGTGCCGTCGACTGAACAGACGGATTCGCGCGCGCAATGGGGGAGGCGCGCACCCGCCCGACGTGGCAAGGTTTTCTCATGACTGAGTCAGTGCTGAACGACCTCCTCCGCCGCGTGACCGAGAGCGGCCTTCTCGACGACGCCCAGATCGACGAAGACAGCGTCATCGGTGCGGCGCAGCTGGAGGCCGCGGGTGTCGAGGTCGAGGTCGACCTCGATCCCGAGCTCGACGACGAGGACGCCCCCGATCTCGACGCCATCATGACGGGCCTGAAAGACATCCTCACGGTGAGCGAGGACCGCTGGCGCGGCATCGTCGAAGAGGTCGCGAGCGACATCGAGGACGCCCTCGACGACGGTGAGCTCGACGCCGACGTCGACCTCCGCACCGATCTCGAAGCGATCGGTGTGGGCGTGTTCGCCGACGCGATCATCGTGGTCTTCGCGGGTGAGACGTCGTTCCCCGACGCGCTCGTGCACGTGCAGCTGACGCCCGACCTCGAGGTCGAAGACATCGAGATCATCGGCGACGACGATGAGGACGAAGAGACCACCGAGGCCTGAGCCTCGGCGACGGAGGGACCGAGTCTGATGGCTCGGTCCCTCCGTCGTTTCCGGAGAGGGCCGTGCTCAGACGATCGCGGCGCGGAGCTCGGCGGCCGCGGCGCCCACATCGGGCGCGCTGTAGATGGCGCTGCCGGCGACGGCGACCTGAGCGCCCGACTTCTGCACGTCGGCGATGCTCGATGCGTTGACACCACCGGCGACCGAGAACGGGACACCGGACGCTTCTCCGTCGCGCAGCAGCGTGCTGAAGGTGAAGCCGTCTTCGGCCTGCTCGTCGAGGCCGGCGTGCATCTCGACGAACTCGACGCCGAGGGCGATGACCTCCTTGGCGCGGGCCGGCTTGTCGGCCACTCCGATGAGGTCGACGACGACGCCCTTGCCGTGCTTCTTGGCGGCGGTGACCGCTCCGATGATCGTGCTGTCTCCGGCGCTGCCGAGCACGGTCACGAGGTCGGCTCCGGCGCCGAAGGCGATGTCTGCCTCGAGCTCACCGGCATCCATCGTCTTGAGGTCGGCGAAGACGATCTTGTCGGGGTGCGCCTTCTTGATGGCGGTGATGGCCGAGAGGCCTTCGCTCTTGATGAGCGGCGTGCCCAACTCGAGGATGTCGACGTGGGGCGCCGCGGCGGCGGCGAGATCGAGGGCGGCCTCGGTCGTGAGGGTGTCCATGGCGAACTGCAGCTTCATTCGGGGGTCCTTACTGTCGGTGGGCGGAGGGTCATTCGAGATTCGCGTGGCGGGGCCACAGGTCGTCGGCCGAGAGGTCCGAGCGCCGCCAGAGCGCGTCGAAGAGCGCGTCGCCGACGAGCACGACGGCCTGTTCGAAGAGGCCGCCGGCGTATTGGGCGGAGGTCGTTCCCGAGCGGTCGAGCTTGGTCGCGGCGGGCACCACGACGAGGGCGTCGGCCGCTTGGCCGAGCGGCGAACCGGGCGCGGTGGTGATGGCGACGATGCGCGCGCCGACCCCGGTCGCGGTCTCGGCCGCACGGACGATCCCGGTCGTCGTGCCCGACCCGCTGGCGGTGAGGAGCACGTCACCGGCGCGGATCGCGGGGGTGGTGGTCTCGCCGACGACGTGCACGTCGAGGCCGAGGTGCATGAGGCGCATCGCCGTCATCTGCAGGGCGAGACCCGAGCGGCCGGCGCCGAGGACGAAGACGCGGTCGGCGCCGGCGAGAACGTCGAGCACCTCATCGAGACCCGCGGGTCCGGCGGAGAGACGGTCGAGGACCGAGGTCAGCTCGCCCGAGATGCGGGCGAGGGATGCCGCCATGCCGACGTCAGGAGGAGTCATTCCTCCATGATTCGCCGGGCGAGGGGAGCATGCGGCCGGTCGACGGCACAGGGTGACCTACCCGATCGGGTAGGTGCCCACCGATGGGGTAGGTTGGGCGGGTGAACGAATCCGCGGAGTTGTCGTCGCCCGCGTCTCGCGATTCCGCCATCGAGCACGAACGCATCGTCGCCGAGCAGGCCGACCGTCACGCCGTGACGCTCGAGTCGATGCTGGCGATCCTTCGGTCGACGAGGCTCGACGACCGGGCCGCGCGCGCCCTGGCCGTCGAGACCGCGGCCGCCGCCCTCGTCGTTCTGCGGACGTCGACCGACCAGCAGCGCAGCGCCCTGCTGGAACCCGTGACCGGTGCGTTCGCTCGCTTGCGCACCGACCTCCGCCCGCTCGTCCGGCACGGCGACCTCGACGTGCAGTTCGTCGAGCCGCCGGCGACCGGACGTGCCCTGCCGGGCGAAGTCGCCCACGAGGCGCGGGCCATCGTCCGCAGCGCCGTGCTCGCCCTGCTCGATCGAGGTACCCCCCACCGCGTGCGTATCCAGTGGGACTGCGACGGGCTGAACCTGCTGGTCGGCATCCGCGACGACGGAGCGGGCACCCTCACCGCCCACGACGACTCGTTGGGGCCGATCGTGGAGCGGGTCAGCGCGCTCAACGGCTCCTTCGATGTCGCGTCGACGCCCGGCTGGGGTTCTGAGCTGGCGGTCGTGCTGCCGCTCGACCCGCCGCCGCGGCCCGACTTCCTCGACGAAGCGGTCGATCTCAGCCCCCGCGAGAGCGAGGTGCTCAGCCTGGTCGTCGCGGGTTCGCGCAACCGCGCCATCGCGGAACGTCTGGGGATCAGCGAGAACACGGCGAAGTTCCACGTCTCGAACCTGCTGCGAAAGGCCGGCGTCTCGTCGCGTGCGGAGCTGGCGGCGCTGGGGACGGCGCGCGGTCAGTAACTCTCGCGCGCGCTGCCCCGCGGGGCGACGAAGCGCGCCGCGAGCGCCTCCGATGCGCGGGCGAGCAGGGCGACGTCGGCGCCGACCGCGACGAAGTCGGCACCCGCGTCGAGGTACGCATCGGCGACCGCGGGATCGAAGGCGTTCACGCCGACCGGGGTCCCGGCATCCTGTGCCGCGGCGAACACCGCGTGCACCGCCGCGACGACGTCGGGGTGCGACTGCTGCCCCAGGAACCCCATGGATGCCGAGAGGTCGGAGGGGCCGACGAAGACGGCATCCACCCCCTCGACGGCGGCGATCTCGGCGGCGTTGGCGACGCCCGCGGTCGTCTCGATCTGCACCGCCAGCGAGACGTGCTCGGCGGCCTCGGCGAGGTAGCCGTCGACGCGGTTCCAGCGGGCGCTGCGGGCGAGGGCGCTGCCGACTCCGCGGACGCCCTGGGGCGGATACCGGGTGGCCGCGACGGCGGCTCGGGCCTCGTCGGCCGACGAGACCATCGGCACGATGAGGTTCTGCGCCCCGACGTCGAGCACCCGCTTGATGGTCACGGGATCGTTCCACGGCACCCGGACGACCGGGGTCACCGGGTAGGCGGCGGCGACCTGCAGTTGGGTCAGCACCGATTCCAGAGAGGTCGCGGAGTGCTCCATGTCGAGCAGCAGCCAGTCGAGGCCGGAGCCGGCGGCGACCTCGGTGACCACCGCGCTGCCCGAGCACACCCACATTCCGGCGAGCGGGCGATCGGATGCCGCGAGGGCGGCGCGGAAGGTGGGGCTCAGACGA
Organism: uncultured Microbacterium sp.; assembly: GCF_963521695.1. GTDB lineage: Bacteria > Actinomycetota > Actinomycetes > Actinomycetales > Microbacteriaceae > Microbacterium. The sequence goes on from NZ_CAUQWC010000026.1 coordinate 8,950, forward strand.
AGCGGCACGAGATCGTTCCCATCGGTCCGTAGTCGCACAGCACGTCGTCGCCCTGCGACACCCACATCGGGCGTGTGAACGATCCTGCCAGGATGATCTCGCCCGCCTCCAGGCGCGCGCCGTGCTGATGGAACTTGTTCGCCAGCCACGCGACACCGGTCGCGGGATGGCCGAGCACGCCGGCGGCGACACCCGTCTCCTCGATCTCGCCGTTGCGGCTGAGGACGCCCGGAACCCAGCGCAGGTCGATCTCGTCGGGGCGCTTGCGGACGTCGCCGAGCACCATCGCCCCGTAGGCGGCGTTGTCGCTGATGGTGTCGACGATGGTGCGTCCCTCGAGCTCGATGTGCGAATTGAGCACCTCGAGCGCGGGCACCGCGTAGTCGATCGCTGCGAGGGCGTCGTCCAGCGTGCAGTCGGGCCCCTCCAGTGGCGTCTTCAGCACGAATGCGAGTTCGACCTCGATGCGCACGTTGGAGAAGAGAGCGACCGGGATCTCGTCTCCCGAGCGGTACACGGTGTCGTCGAACATCACGCCGTAGTCGGGCTCGGTGATGCCGGTCGCCTGCCGCATCGCTTTGGAGGTCAGCCCGATCTTGCGCCCCACGAGGGTGCGGCCCGCGGCGATCTGCGTGTCGCGCCAGCGGCCCTGGATGGCGTACGAGTCGTCGACCACGGCATCCGGATACCGCGCGGTGATCCGCGGAATCACCGCATGCGCGCGGTCGGCCTCGGCGAGCTCGGCGGCGATGGCGTTGATCTGTGCGTCGGTGAGCATGCTGTCCTTCGTGCGTCGTGCGGACGTCGTCCCCATTGTGGTCAGGCCTTGTCCCCGGCTGTGCAGGCGGTGTCCCAGGTTCGGCGGTGTGGCGGGGGTACGGGCAGCCATAAGTGGGACGCGGGTAATTGAGCGGGGCCTTGTCCCACTTTGTGCGGGCGGTGTCCCAGTTTCGGCGGGTTGGCGAGGGCGTGGGCAGCCATAAGTGGGACGCGGTTCGCGGGGCGCCTGCTACAGCTGGTTGCCGAGCTTGAACTCGGCGGAGGGGGCTGCGGATGCCGTGTCCTCGGGCGGGCGCGTGTAGCTGAAGCCGTCGGCGCCGATCGTCACGGCCATCTCACTCGAATCCGTGCGGGCGCGCACGGGCTGGGGCCGGCCGTCGAGGTCGAGCACGAGAGAGCCCTCGGTGTACCACGACGGAACGACCGGGTTGCCCCACCAGTCGCGGCGCTGGTTGTCGTGCACGTCCCACGTGATGACGGGGTTGTCGGGGTCGCCGGTGTAGTAGTCCTGCGTGTAGACCTCCACGCGGTGGCCGTCGGGGTCGCGCAGGTACAGGTAGAACGCGTTCGAGACGCCGTGGCGACCGGGGCCGCGCTCGATGGCATCCGATCGGCGGAGGGCGCCGAGCTTGTCGCAGATGGCGAGGATGTTGTGCTTCTCGTGCGTGGCGAAGCACACGTGGTGCATGCGGGGCCCGTCGCCGCCGGTCATGGCGGTGTCGTGCACGGTGGGCTTGCGGCGCATCCACGCGGCATAGACGACGCCCTCTTCGTCTTGGATGTCTTCGGTGACGCGGAAGCCGAGCGACTGCATGAAGTTCACCGCCCGGGGCACGTCGGGGGTGATCTGATTGAAGTGGTCGAGGCGGACGAGCTCGCCGGGGGAGTACAGGTCGTAGCGCCACGACAGGCGCTCCTGGTGCTCGGTGTCGAAGAAGAACTCGTACGGGAAGCCGAGAGGGTCGACGACGCGCACCGAGTCGCCGATGCCCTTCGTGAACCCGTTCGGCTCGCGGCGCACCTCGCAGCCGAGCTCGCTGTAGAACGCGACGGCCCTGTCGAGATCTTCCGCGCTGCGGACGCGATACGAGAACGCGGCCACCGCGGCGATCGGGCCCTGGCGTAGGACCAGGTTGTGGTGGATGAACTCCTCGGTCGAGCGGAGGTAGATCGCTTCGTCATCCTCTTCGGTGATGTGCAGGCCGAGGATGTCGACGTAGAAGACACGGGATGCCGCGAGGTCGGTGACCACGAGCTCCATGTAGGCGCAGCGCACGATGTCGGGCGCGGGGGAGGAGGGGGTGGGGATGGGGTTCTCGGCCTGGATGGGCGCCTCTTGCGAGACGAAGAAGCCCGAGGAGGTGCGGGTCATCTGGCTGCGGTCTGTCATGTCGCGTCCTTGCGTGTGAAGAGGAATGGATGCCGGGGGTGCGGGGTTCTCGCGAGATCACACGATCGCGTCGAAATCTCGCGATGGGGGCGGCGCGGACCCGGTGATCTCGGGCGGAACGTGTGATTTCGCCCGGGGGCGAGAGAGTCGCCCCCTCCGCGCGGAGCCGGGGTCAGTGCCCCGGCGCCTTGCCGAACGTGGGGTTGTGGGCGCCGCCGAGCGTGATGTGCACGGCCTGCTGGTCGGTATAGAAGTCGATCGAGCGGTAGCCGCCCTCGTGCCCGAGTCCCGAGGCCTTCACGCCGCCGAAGGGGGTGCGGAGGTCGCGGACGTTGTTGCTGTTCAGCCACACCATGCCGGCCTCGACGTTCTGGGCGAACAGGTGCGCGCGCTTCAGGTCGTTCGTCCAGACGTAGGCCGCGAGGCCGTAGCGGGTGTCGTTCGCGAGCGCGAGAGCCTCGGCATCCGTGTCGAAGGGGGTGATCGCGACGACGGGTCCGAAGATCTCCTCCTGGAAGATGCGCGCGTCGGGGGCGACATCGGCGAACACCGTGGGGCGCACGAAGTTGCCCTCGTCGAAGTCCTCGGGGCGACCGCCGCCGGCGACCAGGCGCCCCTCGGTCTTGCCGATCTCGACGTACGACATGACCTTCGCGTAGTGCTCGGGGTGCACGAGGGCTCCCACCTCGGTCTCGGGGTCGTCGGGGTAGCCGACCTTCACACGGTCGGCCTGCGCTGCGTACCGCTCGACGAAGGCGTCGTACACCGAACGCTCCACGAGGATGCGGCTGCCGGCGGTGCAGCGCTCGCCGTTGAGCGAGAACACCCCGAAGATGGTCGCGTCGATCGCGGCATCCAGGTCTGCGTCGGCGAAGACGATCGCCGGGCTCTTGCCGCCGAGCTCCATCGACAGGCCCTTCAGGAAGGGAGCGGCGTTGGCGAAGATCAGCTGCCCGGTGCTGCTCTCGCCGGTGAACGAGATGAGCGGCACGTCGGGGTGCTTCACGAGGGCGTCTCCGGCGTCTTCGCCGAGGCCGTTGACGAGGTTGAACACGCCCTCGGGCAGGCCCGCCTCCTCGAAGATCCCGGCCCACAGCGACGCTGACAGCGGAGTGAACTCGGCGGGCTTGAGCACGACGGTGTTGCCGGTCGCGAGGGCGGGTCCGAGCTTCCACGACTCGAGCATGAAGGGCGTGTTCCACGGCGTGATGAGGCCGGCGACGCCGATCGGCTTGCGGTTGACGTAGTTGAGTTGACGGCCGGGCACCTTGAACGCGTCGTCGGTCTGGGCGACGATCAGGTCGGCGAAGAAGCGGAAGTTCTCGGCCGCGCGGCGGGCCTGGCCCAGCGCCTGAGTGATCGGGAGGCCGGAGTCGAAGCTCTCGAGCTCGGCGAGGCGCTCGTCGCGCGACTCGACGATGTCGGCGATGCGGTGCAGCACGCGGGATCTCTCGCGGGGGAGCATGCGCGGCCAGGGTCCCTCGATGAAGGCCGTGCGGGCAGCGGCGACGGCGAGATCGACGTCGGCCTTCTTGCCCGCGGCGGCCGTCAGGTAGGTCTTGTTGGTCACCGGGTCGAGCACGTCGAACGTGTCGCCGTCGACCGAGTCGACGAAGGCGCCCCCGATGTAGTGCTGGATGCGCTCGGGGAGGTCGGCCGGGATGCGGCGGGCGGTGGTGAGCGGGGTGGTCATGCGGACTCCTTCGGTGGAGGGGGTGGATGCCGGTGACGCAGGTTCCGTGGCGACGGTGCCGTCGGGGCGTGGGGTGTGCGGCATCCGGAGATCAGAAGGCGGGCAGGCCGAGCACCTGGTCAGGGTGCTCGTGGATCATGTAGGCGTCGAGGGTGGCCGAGCGGTGGCGTCGCGAGGCCTTCTCGATCTCGGCGAGCGGGGCGCCGGTCTCGATGAGCACGAGGATGTTCTCGTGCTCGCGCACCGACTCGGCGGCGCGGCCGGGGACGAAGCTGAACGTCGAATCGCGGAGGTGGCCGAGGCGAGCCCACTCGGCCTGCACCAGCTCGAGCATGCGCGGGTTGACGCACTTGGCGAACAGGATGGCGTGGAACTCCTGGTTCAGTGCGGTGAACGCGCGCGGGTCGAAGTGCTCGAGGGTCTCGACCATGAGCTCGTTGATCTCGCGCGCGCGGCGCACGTCGTTCGTGGTGAGGGCACGTGCGGAGAGTGCGGTCGCCGCCCCCTCGAGCAGGCTGAGCGCCTGCATGCTGAAGCGGTACGCGGTGTCGTCGACCATCGAGACGCGCGCGCCGACGTTGCGCTCGAACATCACCAGGCCCTCGGCCTCGAGTTGGCGGATGGCCTCGCGCACCGGCACGACGCTCATGTCGAGCTCGCCGGCGATCGTACCGAGCACGAGGCGGTAGCCGGGGGTGAACTCCTGCGAGGCGATGCGCTCCTTGACCCAGTGATAGGCCTGCTGCGATTTGCTGCGGGAGGTCGCGGGGGTCGTGGCATCCATCAGGCGTTCCTTTCGCTCTCGTAGCGCGCGCGCCAGTCGGCGTTCATGGGGAAGAGCCCGTCGAGGGGATGACCGGATGCCACGCGGCCGGCGATCCAGGCGTCCTCCTCTTCTTGCGCGAGGGCGGCGTCGGCCACCTCTTCGGCGATCGCGGGAGGGATGAGGATGACGCCGTCGCCGTCGCCGACGAGGATGTCGCCGGGCTCGACGGTCGTGCCGCCGCAGCCGACGGCCACGTCGGTCTCCCAGGGGACGTGCCGGCGACCGAGCACGGCGGGGTGCGGGCCGGCGGTGAAGACGGGGATGCCGACCGCGGCCACGGCTTCGGCGTCGCGGACGCCGCCGTCGGTGACGATCGCTGCTGCTCCCCGCGCGTGGGCGCGGATGGCGAGGATGTCGCCGAGCGTTCCCGATCCGGTCTCGCCTCGCGCCTCGATGACGATGACCTCGCCCTCGCCGACCGCGTCGAACGCGCGTTTCTGCGCGTTCTGGCCGCCGCCGCGCGCGGCGAAGAGATCTTCGCGGTGGGGGAGGAAGCGCAGGGTCCGGGCCGTACCGACGAAGCGGCTGCCGGGGGTGAGCGCGTGCACGCCGTCGATCGTGACGTCGTCGAGGCCGCGCTTGCGGAGCTGTCCGCTGAGGGCGGCGACGGGGACGCGAGACAGCTTGGCTCGCAGCTCCGGCGTGAGGCGTGGGGCCGTGGCATCCATCTTCCCGGAGGTGCTCGGGGCGAGGTGGGGTGCCGGGTCGTCGGACGTCAGGACAGGGGAACCGGCGAGAACAGGACGATCCGCGTCGGGGCGTCCTGTTCCGGCGTGATCCCCTGTCCCCGCGAGGGCCCCTGCGGCCGCGGCCTCGGACGAGCCCCACGCCTCGGTGCGCTGGGTGTCGTCGACCGCGGGGAGTGAGCCGAGTCCGGCGTCGAAGGACCGCGAGCCCTGCACCACCGTGGTGCGGAGCCGGCCGGTCGAGTGCGCCCCGGCATCCACCTGCACCTCGACGGTCTGACCGGGAACGACCACCGACGAGCCCGCCGGGGTGCCGGTCAGGATGACGTCGCCGGTTTCGAGGGTGAAGTGCTGCGACAGGTCGGCGACGATCTGCGCGAGAGGGAAGAGCAGGCCGGCGGTGGTGTCGTCCTGCACGAGGTCGCCGTCGACCCAGGTGCGCAGACGCAGGGCCGTGGGGTCGACCGCGCGGGCGTCGATGAGTTCCGGACCGAGCGGCGTGTAGCCGTCGCCGCCCTTGGACCGCACGTTGGAGCCCTTGTCGTTCGCGCGCAGGTCGTACAGACCGAAGTCGTTCGCCGCGGTGACGGATGCCACGTGCGACCACGCGGCATCCGGAGTCACCCACCGCGCGGGCTCGCCGATGATCAGCGCGATCTCGCCCTCGAACGCCAGGAGTTCGGTGCCGGCGGGGCGGACGATCTCGGCACCCGAGGGGGCGAGCGAGCTCGACGGTTTGAAGAAATAGGACGGGGCCGCGGGTCGGCGGCCCCTCTGGTCGGCGCGCGAGGCGTACGAGAGGTGGACGGCAACGATCTTGCCCGGGCGCCCATCGAGGACGGTGAACCGGGGGTCGGTGCGGTCGATCATGGAAGCTCCCTTGCGTCGTATCCGAAATCGTATACGATGACCAACGCCCCCGCAAACGGCGCCTCGTCACCGAGGACGACGCCGGGGCCCATGACGACGACGTCTCGAAGGAGTCCCCATGTCTCGCTCGCAACCGCCGGGATTCACGCCCACCGGCACCATCTCCACGTCCACGGACCGCCGCCGCGTGGTCTTCGCCACCGTTGTCGGCACCACCGTCGAGTGGTACGACTTCTTCCTCTACGCGTCGGCTGCGGGGCTGGTGTTCGGTCAGTTGTTCTTCGCACCCGCGGGTCCCGGCATCGCGCAGATTCTGGCGTTCCTCACCGTGGGGTTGAGCTTCCTCTTCCGCCCGCTTGGCGCCTTCCTCGCGGGCCACCTCGGCGACAAGTACGGCCGCCGGGTCGTGCTGATGCTGACGCTGATCCTCATGGGAGCCTCGACCACCCTCATCGGCGTCCTGCCGACGTACGACGTCATCGGCGTCGCCGCTCCCGCTCTGTTGATCCTGCTGCGTGTGCTGCAGGGCATCTCGGCCGGTGGTGAGTGGGGCGGAGCGGTGCTCATGGCCGTGGAGCACGCCCCCAAGGCCAAGCGCAGCCTGTTCGGCGCGTCGCCGCAGCTCGGCGTTCCCCTCGGGCTGCTGCTCGCGAGCGGCATGCTGGCGCTCATGGCGCTCATCGCCCCCGGCGACGCGTTCCTCGCGTGGGGCTGGCGCGTACCGTTCCTGCTGTCGTTCGTGCTCATCCTGATCGGCTACTACGTGCGTCGGAAGGTGGAGGAGAGCCCGGTGTTCGTCGAGATCGCCGAACGCAAGGAGCAGACCCGGATGCCGATCGTGCAGCTGTTCCGCAAGCACGCGCTGCTCGTGATCATCGCCGCGTTCGTGTTCGCCGGCAACAACGCCGTGGGCTACATGACCACCGGCGGCTACATCCAGCGGTATGCGACCAATCCCGACGGTCCGTTGGGCTTGGCGACAGCCGACGTGCTCGGCGCCGTGACCCTGTCGGCGGTGTCGTGGTTCGTCTTCACCTGGATCGGCGGCTGGCTGGGCGACAAGATCGGGCGCCGCAACACCTACGTCATCGGATGGATCGCGCTGCTCGTGGCGATCGTGGCGCTGTTCCCGCTCGTCAACTCCGGCAGCGTGGGGATGCTCGCGCTGGGTCTCGTGCTGCTGACGGTCGGACTCGGCCTGACCTACGGCCCGCAGGCGGCGCTCTACGCCGAGCTGTTCCCGGCATCCATCCGCTTCTCCGGCGTCTCGATCTCGTACGCCATCGGCGCGATCTGCGGTGGGGCGTTCGCCCCCACGATCGCCACGGCGCTCGTGGACCTGACCGGAACGACGGTCTCGGTGACGGTGTATCTCGCGATCATGGCGGTGCTCGGACTCGTCGCGACCCTGCTGCTGCGCGACCGCAGCGGCATCCCCCTCGGCCCCGACCACGAGGCCGAGCAAGAGGTCAGCCCGATCCGCGGGTTGTCGCGGGTCTGATCGTCGTGGTCGATGGCTCCGCTGCGCTCGTGTGCGGCGGGGCCGTCGGCGTGTGCGGACATCCGAGCCGGCACCCGAGCTCGAGACTGCGCGCGTCGGCTTCGTGGCGCGGCGAGATACGTTCGCCCGAGATGGTCGGTCATGCCCGGTGCTGCTGACCATCTGAGGCAACGGGACGCGGGGGCCGTCGGTCGGTTTGCCTGAGATGGTCGGTCAGGCTCAGTGATGCTGACCATCAGCGGCAACGGGACGCGGGGCCGTCGGTCGGTTTGCGTGGGATGGTCAATCGTGGGGGCGTGGCGCGGCCATGCGAGTCAAGTGAATGGATGCCGCGGCTCGGTGGGCGGCGAGCTGCCGCCGACGCAGCGGCTGCGCGGAAAGATGTCAGCGGGGGCGGGGCTGCGCGGTGAGCGCGGCGCGCGCCCTGTCCACGAACTGCACGCGGTGCTGGGCGAGGTCGGAGGCGGTGACGCGGATGATGCGCCACCCAAGGTCGGCGAGCATCTCGTAGCGACGGATGTCGCGCGCCCACTGTCGCGGGTCTGTGAGGTGCTGCTCGCCCGCGTACTCGAAGCCCACCTCGCGCTCCGGATAGGCCACATCGATCAGCGCCACCACCCTTCCCTCCACGACCACCGGCCAGTTCAGCGACGGCTCGGGAAGCCCCGCAGCCATCAGCACCAACCGCGTCTCGGTCTCCTTCCTCGACCAGGAGCGCGTACGTACCAGTGACAGCGCTTCGCGTAGCGTGACCGCACCCCGCCGGCGCCCCGCTTCGAGGGCTGCCGTGAGCTCGGCAATCGTCGAGAGCGCCGGTGGGTCACCCGAGCGCATCGGCTCGCGCACGAACGCGTCGCCGAGGGCGACCAGGTCGTCCCGCTGCAGCAGGGCGCCCATCATCGCCCACGTCGTCGCCGGGCTTGTCACGTGCAGGCCGCTCACGGGTTCCGTACGGACACTGCCCATCCCCGCCGCGATCGAGGTGCCGCGCACTCCGCGCGCCCTGCTCGCGCGCGAGGGCAGAAGCACACCGACGTCGAGGGGGCGCTCGACGAGCCGGTTCGATCCGTCGCGGATGCGAAAGACCGACAAGGGTAGCGGCGCGCCCCACGCCACAGCCGCGGCGACCAGGCACAAGAACTCGCACTCTCGCATCCGCGCGGCGTATTGAGCCGATCGACGGCGAACGGATGCCTCGAACGCATCGTCCGGCGGGGCCGAGCGTGTCCGCACGCCGTAAAAGGGGGAGGACAGGTCGGCAGCTCGGAGTCGTCGCCGCGACACGCCGAGCTGCAACGCCTCGCCGACAGAGAAGGACTCGGGCAGATCGGCGGGCAGGGATGCAGCTCTCACCCCTGAAACATCGCAGCTTCGGAGCGGCGCGTCGGGACGGCATCCGCAATCTGTGGAGAGAATTTCGCTCCTCACCGTGACGCGCCGCCGGCCCGCCGGCGTGGTTCGGTCCCGCTCGCTCCTGACTATCTGCGACAATTGTCCCTCTCGTGCCCGGCGCTGTTTGCCTCGCTTTGTCGCCCCACGCGCGCGGGGTCGACCATCTGCGGCGAACGAGCGGATGCGGCGCGACGCGACGACGTCATGGGGAATGTCAACGGTCGCGATCACGCGGCGCGGTCGGGCATCGAGCCGCGCGCGATCGCCACCAGACCGTGACGACGTCAGGCCCGGTGACCGCGGTCCGCGCCATCGTTTCTCCGATGGCGGCGGGCCGACTGCCGCGGAAGGGGCGGCGGAGAGCACCTCGATCGCGGAATCACTTGCCGAAGGGGACGCGGTTCGATCACGCGCGCGACGTGCGCATCAGCCCGCCCGCCGCGAGAACGACGACCCCCACGACGAAGACCACCGCCGCGATCCCCATCGCCGCGGCGTCATGCGGCAGCATCGCGCAGCCCGCCGACGTGTCCTCGTAGTCGCAGCTGCGCCAGGGCTGAAAAAAGTACAGCACCACGACGCCGCCGCCGATCAGTGCGATCGCGGTGCCCGCGGCGATCAGGCGCGTTCTCGTCCCCATGTGACCCCACCGTAGCGGCCGCCCGCGACGCTGGCGGGTCGGACGGTCCGTAGTGAAGCGCGGGTTCGCTGAGGCCGAGGGCCCTGGGCAGGCTGAGGGAATCGGAGATGTCGGCGGCGCCGCGCGTGCGGCCGTTCGCGGCGACCGGCTCGGCAGTCGCGGCGGTGAGCCCGACCGCGGTTACGCGTTCACCCTGATGATCTCGCGCTGATAGGGCGCGATGACGTCGCCGCTGATGCGCAGATCGAGCAGCAGGAAGGCGCGGTCCTCGGGATCGCGCCGCGTCCACTCGGCCAGGGCTTCGAGATCGGCCACCTCGCGCACGACGACGCCCTCGGCACCGAAGCCGCGCGCGACGGCCGCGAAGTCGACCTCGGGGATCAGCATGGGCTCGCGGGCGAGGCCCTTCAGGCCGTAGAGGTTGATCTCGGCGCCGTAGGCGGCGTCGTTCCACACCACCGCGATGCCGTGGCCCCGCGCGGAGCGCACCGCGCTCTCGAGGTCGGCGATCGCCATGAGCCCGCCGCCGTCGCCGGTGGTGAGCACGACGGTCGATTCGGGCCGGGCGGCGATGGCTCCCGCGACCGAGGGGAAGCCGAGTCCGATGGACTGATAGGCGGTGCCGACCATCATGACTCGATCGGGCGAGGCGACCGGCCAGTACATGTTCGACCAGCCGAGGAAGTGGCCCCCGTCGGAGACGACGACGCGGTCTTCGGGCAGCAGTTCGGCGATGCGCGCGGCGGCCGAGCGGGGGTCGAGGCGGCCATCGGGGGCGAGGCCCTCGCCGGGCTCCTGCTCGCGAAGGGGAGCCACGTCCACGCGGTCACGCCAGCCGGACGACACGGCGCCGTGGGAGAGAAGACGCTCCACGAGCGCCTCGGCCGCCAGCGCGGCATCCGCCCGAACGAACCCGCCCACCTGCGCGTGGGTGGCGGTGGGGGCGACGTCGATCTGGAAGACCTGCGTGCGCGGGGCGAAGAGTTCGCCGAAGCGCATCGTGAACTGGTTGAGCCCCGCGCCGAAGACCACCGCGACGTCTGCCTCGCGCACGAGTTCCATCGCGCCCGCGGCGCCGAAGCCCCCCGTGACCCCGAGGTCGTGAGCGGTGTCGGGGAAGATGCCGCGACCGAGGGCGGTGGATGCCGTGATCGCACCGGTCACCTCGGCGAGACGCCCGAGCGCAGCGCCCGCGTCGGCGAGCCACGCGCCGCGGCCGGCGAGCAGGAACGGCCGCTCGGCGCCGGCGAGGGCGTCGGCGATGCGGTCGAGGGTCGCCTCCGCCGCGGGCCCCCGCGGTGCGAGGGGCGCGGGCAGCATCACGGTCCCGGCATCCGTCAGCGGGCCCGCCTCACGCGTCACGACGTCATAGGGGATGGCCAGCACCACCGGCACGCGGTAGGTCAGCGCGTGTTCGAGCGCGATGAGGACGGTGGCCGTGGCATCCCGGTCTCCCACCGTGTACGTGCGCACGCCGACCGCCGAGGCCAGGGCGACCTGGTCGACGCCCCACGGGCGGGGGCCGGAGGTGGGCTCGTCGCCTACGACCAGCAGCAGGGGGACGCGGGCCTGAGCTGCCTCGGCGAGCGCGGTGAGGGTGTTGGTGAAGCCCGCGCCGTACGTGGCGGTCGCCGCGGCGATGCGGCCGGACGCGCGATAGTGGGCGTCGGCGGCGACGACACCGCCCGCCTCGTGCCGCATCGCGGTGAAGGCGACGTCGGTCTGGCGATGGAGGGCGTCGAGGAAGTGGGCGTTGCCGTTGCCCATCACCCCGAAGACGTGGTCGATGTGGCGACCGAGAGTGTGGGCGACGTGCGCGGAGACGATGGGCATGATGAGCCTTTCGCGAAACAGGAACGGGAATGAGCCGTATGTGTCTCGCGCGGTTCTCGCGCTACGTGCCCTTTTTTCGAGCAGCGACGCACGGCCTCGTGCGCCTGACGGGAGTGATCATATATGATCCCGCTGCCACGCGGGGCCGAGCGCCGCTCGCCCTCAGGACAGACCGCCGTACTGGTACGACGTTCCCGTGGAGAACTTCGACGTCGCCGTCGGCAGTTTCGACCCCGTCGAGGTGGTGATCCCCTGAAGGTGCACGGTCAGCTGCGCGTTGCGCGGGAAGCCGTTCTTGGCGCTGAACACCCACGTGTTCTCGCGGCCGCCGGATCCGTAGACGGGTGCCAGGAACACCGTGCCGGCGATGCGCGCCCCGCGGTCGTCGGTGACGAAGAACGTCGACGTGCCCACGGCGCTGATCTCGCCGGCGAAGGTGACCTGCACCTGCGTGTTGTAGGCGAGCTTCGTCTTGCTCGGAGCCGGGGTGATGAACGAGACCCCCGGGAACGGGTTGGCCGCGGTCGGGGGCACCGGGGCGGAGGTGCTGAAGGACGGGAACGACGCGGGACGGGTTTCGACGGCCAAGGCCGAGCTCGCCACGCCACCGAGGGTCAGGGCGAGAGCGGTGCAGGCGGCGACGGCGACGGCCGCGGGACGAAGGAGGGACATATCGGCTGCTTTCTATCGGTGCCCGACAGTGCTCGGGCGCGGATCAAGATCAGCAGACCGTGCCCCTCGCGCCGGAGGTTCTGACGGATCCGTAAGAACTCGCGGGTCTCAGAGCGCCGCTTGGACCGCCTCCGCGGCGGCCTGCAGCCGCGCGGCGATCGCGGCGTCGTCGAGGTCGGTCGACACGTGCACGGCGGCGATCGCGGCGGGGTCCCGGCCCTGCACCGCGAGGGGGACAGCCACCGCGCGGAGCGTAGGGATCACCTCGTCATGACTTCGGGCCCACCCCCGTTCGGCGGCGTCCGCCACCTGGGCGGCGAGACGCGCGTCGACGGCGTCGGGC
>NZ_CAUQWC010000027.1:0-21250 GCF_963521695.1 uncultured Microbacterium sp.
GCGCTCCCGAGCGCCGCTCCGACGCTCTCGGCTGCCGTGGGCGGCTCGAGCGGAACGCGGTCGCCGTCGGGCGCCGGCCGGGTCGGGTCGTCGCTCATGCGGTGCCGGCGGTGCCCGGCATCCGGAGCGGGATCAGATCGCGCGGCGGCATCGGCGAGGTGCCGCGCACGACGACGATCGATCGGAACAGGTCTTCGACGGCGGCCGCGGCCTCGATGTCGCTGGTCGCGGCTCCCCCGACGACTCCGCGCAGGAACCAACGCGGGCCGTCGACGCCGACGAAACGAGCAAGACGCTGCGAGGCGACGTCGGCACCCGCCATGACGGGCACCTCGGCGAGCAGCTCCGGGCCGAGGGGGCCTTCGCGCTCCTCGACGCGGCCACCCTGCTGCTTGACCTGCTGACGGATCTGCTCGCGTGTCTCTTGCCACAGACCGCTCGTGCGCGGGGCGGCGAAGGGCTGCACCTGCAGGGTCGAGTCGGCGTAATCGAGGCCGACGGCGACGATGCGCTTGGTCTGCTCCTCGACCTCGAGGCGGAGGTTGAGGCCCTCGCGGGGCAGGATCTTGATGCCGCCGAGATCGATGTAGGGGCGCACCGGGTTGGCCTCGGCCTCGTCGAAGGGACCGGCGCTCTCGCGGTCGATCGGCGCGCTCTTGGCGGGCGGGGCGAGGTCGGTCACGGGCTGCTCCGCCTCGGGGGTGGTCTGCGTCTCGTCGTCGGTCATCGGGTGCTCCCTTGCAGGCTCTGGTATCCGCTCGATCCGAAGCCGCCGTCGCCGCGCGCGCTGTCGGGTAGGTCGTCGACGGAGACGAAGCGCACGGGCGGGACGGGCAACACGATGAGCTGGGCGATGCGGTCGCCGACCGCGATGTCATAGGCCTCGTGGAGGTCGGTGTTCAACAGCGCCACCTTGATCTCGCCGCGATAGCCGGCGTCGATCGTGCCGGGCGAGTTGACGATGGTGATGCCGTGCTTGGCGGCGAGGCCGCTGCGGGGTACCACGAAGGCCGCGTGCCCCTCCGGCAGGGCGATCCGCACGCCCGTCGACACGAGCGCGCGGCGGCCGGGTTCGAGGCGAACCGCCTCCGCGGCGGTCAGGTCGGCACCGGCGTCGCCCGGGTGGGCGAAGACCGGGGGCTCGGATGCGACAATGAGGACATCCACCGTTTCGGTCACCCCACGAGGGTAATGCAGAAGAGGGGGTGCGGCATTCGCACCGCAGCCGAGTATCGCGAGCGTCTGAGTCCGTCCCTGTGGGCGCTCGTCGCCGCCGCCGTGTGCGGGCCCATGGCCGCCGTGGTCTTCTCACCGCTCGACACGACCCTCGCCCTGTTCATCGGGCTGGTCGTGTCGGTGGCCATCGTGGTGGCGCTGCTCGCCCTCTCGCCGATCGTGGAGGTGCGCGACGGCGAATTGCGCGCCGGGCGCGCGCACATCGCCGTGGATCTGCTGGGTGAGCCCGCGGGAGTCGTGGCCGATGAGGCCCGTACCGCGCGCGGCAGCGGGCTCGATCGCCGGGCGTGGCATGTCATCCGGGGCGGGATCGACGGCATCGTGACGGTGCCGGTGAACGATCCCGACGACCCGACCCCGATGTGGGTCATCTCGACCCGCACGCCGGATCGCCTGGTGGCGGCGATCCAGCGCGCTCAGGTCAGGCTGCGCACTCCAGGCAGATGAAGCCGGGGCCGCTCTCTTCAGCGATCTGGGAGCGGTGCTTCACCAGGAAGCAGCTCATGCAGGTGAACTCGTCCTCCTGCGGGGGAAGGACGACGACATCGAGCTCGATGTCGGAGAGGTCGGCGCCGGGCAGTTCGAAGCCCGAAGGGTTGTCGGCATCCTCGTTGTCGATCGACCCCGACGCCTTGTCGGGCACGCGCTCCTTGAGGGCCTCGATCGACTCGCTGTCGTCCTCGGTCTTGCGCGGTGCGTCGTAATCGGTTGCCATGCGTGCAGGTCTCTACTTCCGGATTTCGTGGTGCTGTGCCCCATCGGGTGCCCGATCGGGCGGCCATAGTTTGCATGACCGGCCTTCGATAAGCAAATGCTCCCGAAGGGGTATGCGTGCCGGGCGAGGCGTGAAACTCGCGGCGCGCCCGCGATATTCCCGAAAGCACGGGGTGGGCATGTCAGCATGGGCCCTGACCGCAGATCGGAGGGGTGTTTCGCATGGAACAGCTCAAAGTCATCGGAACCGAGGATGACGTCCTCGTCGTGGCGACCCAGGCCGGCGAACGCTTCGCCCTCGCACTCGACGAGGTGCTGCGCGTGGAAGCGCGCCGCGCACGCCGGGACCGTGAAGACGACGACCGCGCCCCGCGTCCCAGCCCCCGCGAGATCCAGGCGCACATCCGGGCCGGCATGTCCGCCCGCGAGGTCGCGTCTCTGCTGAACGCGCGCATCGAAGACATCGAACGCTTCGAGGGTCCCGTCCTCGCCGAGCGCGAGCACGTCGTCAGCCAAGCCCTCGCGGTGCCGGTGCTGCTCGGCGGCACCATCGAGCACGACGCCCCGATCACCTTCGGCGCAGCCGTCCGCGCCAAGCTCTCCGAGGCGGCCGCCTCGGCCGAGCGGTGGACGAGCTGGAAAGAGGGCGCGAGCTGGCTGGTGAAGCTCGAGTTCACCGCCAACGGCGTCGACCACGATGCCCGATGGGGATTCGATCCGCGTCGGAGCACGCTTTCGCCCCAGAACGCCGACGCGATCCAGCTCTCGCGTCAGGGATCGCTGCCCGAAGGGCTCATCCCGCGCCTGCGCGCCCTCGACACCGTGCAGAAAGACGACTCGCGCTTCGACAGCGGGTCCTTCGGTCCCCGACGCCTCGACATCGAGGACGAACCGGGCGTGGAGGCCACGGGACCGGTCGCCCCGGCCGTGCAGGCGGCCGCGATCAAGCGTGCACCCGACGCTCCCGTGACCTCGGCCGAGACCGCCGACCTGCTCGAGGCACTTCGTCGCCGCCGCGGACAGCGCGAGCCGCTACCCGGCATCACCGAGGTCGAGCCGGAGCCGCGTCCGTCGGGCCCGCCCGTGGCGCTGTTCGACGCCGTCGAGCCGGGATTCGTCGACGAGCCCGCGGCCCCCTCGCCCGAGCCCGAACGTCCGCAGGCCGATTCGGCCCGCCGTGCGAAGGGGCGCCCGTCGATGCCTTCATGGGACGAGATCGTCTTCGGTGCGCGGTCCGACGAGAGCTGACAGCGCGCATCCCACGGATGCCGGGATCTTCGGCATCCACGGGTCTCAGGCGAACGCGCCGAGGCGCAGGAGCGGGACCGTGCGCTCTTCGTCGGTGAGCGAGCCGTGCTGGCCCACCATCCGCTGCGGGCGCTTGTCGGCCTCGCGATCGTCGTAGTAGGCGAAGCGTCCGCGTGCGGCGACCAGCACGTCGCCGATACGGGGAACGACCTCGTCGTCGACCGCGCCGAAGAGACCGGCGGAGATCGCCTCGTCGCGCGTCATGACCCAGGCGCGACCGGGCTCGCCCTCTTTCCACGCCGCGGCGACGGCATCCGCGCCTCCGTCCTCGGCGTAGAGGTGGAGCATGCGCGGCTCTCCGCCGACGAGGGCGACGCCGTCGAGCAGCGGGTCGCCCTCGCGCAGCAGCACGTGCTTGTGCACCGGCACGTCGACCATGCCGTGATCGGCGGTGACGATCACACCGGTGCGCGGATCGACGGCCTCGGTGAGTCGGCGGGCGGCGCTGTCGATGCGTTCGAGCGCGTCGGTCCAGCGGTCGGACTCCCAGCCGTCGCGGTGCCCGGCGGTGTCGAGCTCGGGGGCGTACAAGTAAGTGAGGGAACCCGGATGCCGAGCGGCCAGGTCGGCCGCGATCGTCACTCGCTCGTCGAGGTCGTCGGAGGGGAAGAAAGCAGCCCCCCGCAGCGTCGCCTCGGTGAAGCCGGTCCCGGTGTACATCGGCTTGGACACGACGAACGCCCGATCGGGGAGGGCGGCGAAGAGCGGTTCGCGGCGCTGCCAGGAGTGCGGGTCCAGCCCGTCGGTCTCCCACCCGTGAAGCTGATTGGAGGCGATCAGCGTGCCCGGGATCCGTGTGCGGTAGCCGACGATGCCGTGCACGCCCGGGTCGACCCCCGTCAGCAGACTGGTGAGGGCTGCGGCCGTGGTCGAGGGGAACACCGTCCGCGCGACGTCGCGACGACCACCGGCGGCGGCCAGGAATCGCGCATGACCGCGACGAGCGGCGAGGTTGTGCGCGCCGAGACCGTCGACGAGGAAGACGATGACGCTCCGCGCAGGGGCGAACCACTCGGACGACCCGTCCAACGCCGCGACGGACTGCGTCAGGACACCGGTGAGGCTCCGAGAGCGCGGCGGGTCCGCCGGTAAGCTGAGTGACATCGGGGCAAGTCTTCCACACGGCTCCCGATTCCCGTCCGTCCCGGACGCCCGCCCGACCCGAGGCCCTCCTATGCCCGATTCCCGTTCCTCTTCCGCCGCGACGTCGCCCGTCGTCGAGCGCATCGAAGACGTCGATGTGTCGACCGAGATGCAGGGGTCGTTCCTCGAGTACGCCTACTCGGTCATCTACTCGCGTGCCCTCCCCGACGCCCGAGACGGTCTCAAGCCCGTACAGCGCCGCATCCTGTACCAGATGGCCGAGATGGGGCTGCGGCCCGACCGCGGTCACGTCAAGAGCGCCCGCGTGGTCGGCGAGGTCATGGGAAAGCTGCACCCCCACGGCGACGCGCCGATCTACGACGCCCTGGTGCGCCTCGCGCAGCACTTCACGCTCCGCGTGCCTCTGGTCGACGGTCACGGCAACTTCGGCTCGCTCGACGACGGCCCGGCGGCCTCGCGCTACACCGAGGCCCGTCTCGCTCCCCCGGCCCTGGCCCTCACCGAGAACCTCGACGAAGACGTCGTCGACTTCATCCCGAACTACGACGGCCAGTTCCAGCAGCCCGAGGTTTTGCCAGCGGCCTTCCCCAACCTCCTCGTGAACGGGGCGACGGGTATCGCGGTCGGCATGGCCACCAACATGGCGCCGCACAACCTCGTCGAGGTCGTCTCGGCGGCGACGCACCTGCTCCAGCACCCGGATGCCACGGTGGAGGAGCTCATGGAGTTCGTCCCCGGCCCCGATCTTCCCACGGGCGGCATCATCGTCGGCCTCGACGGCATCAAGGACGCGTACACGAACGGTCGCGGCACCTTCCGCACGCGGGCGAAGGCCTCGATCGAATCTCTCGGCCCGCGTCGGACCGGCATCGTCATCACGGAGCTGCCGTACCTCGTGGGTGCGGAGCGGGTGATCGAGAAGATCAAAGACGCCGTGCAGGCGAAAAAACTGGCCGGCATCGCGGACGTCACCGATCTCTCCGATCGCCATCACGGTCTGCGGCTGGTCATCGGCATCAAGACCGGGTTCGACCCCAAGGCCGTCCTCGAGCACCTGTACCGGCTCACGCCGCTCGAGGACTCCTTCGGCATCAACAACGTCGCCCTGGTAGACGGGCAGCCGCAGACCCTCGGGTTGCGCGACCTCCTGCGCGTGTACCTCGATCACCGCATCCGCGTCGTCACCCGGCGCAGCGAATACCGCCTGGCGCGCCGGCGCGAGCGGCTGCACCTCGTCGAGGGCCTGCTCATCGCGATCCTCGACATCGACGAGGTCATCCAGGTCATCCGTTCGTCCGACGACGGCGAGCAGGCGCGCTCGAAGCTGCAGGAGGTGTTCGACCTCTCGCATCCGCAGGCCGAGTACATCCTCGAGCTGCGTCTGCGGCGCCTGACGAAGTTCTCGCGTATCGAGCTCGAGGCCGAGCGCGACCAGTTGAATGCCGAGATCGCGCAGCTCGTCGAGTTGCTCGGCAGCGAGACGCTGCTGCGACAGCAGGTGGCCCGAGAACTGGATGCCGCGGCCGAGGCGTACGGCACACCGCGACGGACCCTGCTGCTCAACGGCGGGCCCGTCCAACCTCGCTCGGCCAAGGCCGCCGAGGCCGCGGACCTGCAGATCGCCGACGCGCCCTGCCGCGTCTACCTGTCGGCCACCGGTCGCATGGTGCGGGCGGAGCTCGTCGCCGATGCCCCCGGCGGCGGCGTGGTCGCGCCCACCCGCCGCTCGAAGCACGATGCGATCCGCTCCTCCGTCGACACCACCACGCGCGGCGACATCGGTGCGGTCACCTCCGCGGGGCGCCTCGTGCGCTTCTCCCCCGTCGACCTGCCCTCGGTGCCGGCCAATTCGGTGCAGGTGGCCGCGGGCATGAAGGTCGAACAGTACCTGGCGCTCGGTAAGGGCGAGACGGTCATCGGCCTCGTTCCCCTGACCGACGGTCCCACCATCGCCCTCGGTACCGAGCAGGGTGTGGTCAAGCGGGTCGCGGCGAGCGAGCTGGGGACGAAGGACGAGATCGAGATCATCGCGCTGCGCGAGGGGGACCGCGTGGTCGGAGCCGCCCCCGCGGGCGACAACGCGGAGTTGGTGTTCGTCGCCGACGACGCGCAGCTGCTGCGCTTCGATGCGTCGTCTGTGCGGCCGCAGGGGCGCTCGGCGGGAGGGATGGCCGGCATCCGCCTGTCCGACGGGGCGCGCGCCATCGCCTTCGCCGTCGTGGGTGCCTCGGCGTTCGACGCCGTCGTGGTCACCGTGGCCGGATCGTCGGCCGCGCTTGCCGGCACCGACGCGGGCAGCGCGAAGGTCTCGGCGTTCACGGAGTTCCCCGCGAAGGGGCGCGCCACCGGCGGCGTCCGTGCACAGCGGTTGCTGCGAGGCGAAGACGCCCTCGTACTTGCCTGGGTCGGTGTCGAACCGCGCGCGGTGGGTGCGGATGGTTCGGTGCGGGCGCTGCCCGAGCCGGGCGCCAAGCGCGACGCCTCGGGCCAGCCCCTCGACGCCGCGGTGGGCGCGATAGGTACCGTCGTCCGCTGACGTCGCGACTCGAGGCCCAGCGGGCGGCGGGACCGTCGCGCGGATTCTGTGGGTGACACACCGATTCGCGGTGCCGTCACGTCGGCGTGTCGGGAACGACCTCCGCGTGACGGTTCGGCCGGCCGGGAGGCCCCTGACCTCCTCCGCCGAACTCGGACCGGCGGCCGCCATGGCCGCGGAGGGCTCCGTAATCAGACGTCGATGCTCTCGCGGGCCAATCGGTCACTGGAATGCACGATGAACTCGCGGCGCGGCGCGACCTCGCTGCCCATCAGCAGGTCGAACACCTGGGCTGCGCCCTCCATGTCCTGCACGCGAACACGACGAAGCGTGCGCCCGGCGCGGTCCATGGTGGTGGTTGCGAGCTGGTCGGCATCCATCTCGCCGAGGCCCTTGTAGCGCTGGATGGGCTCCTGCCAGCGCTTGTTCGACTTCTTGAGGCGTGCGAGCAACGTGTGCAGCTCCTGCTCGCTGTACGTGTAGATCGTCTCGTTGGGCTTGGAGCCCGGGTTCATCACGATGACGCGGTGCAGCGGCGGTACGGCCGCGAAGACCCGCCCGGCCTCGACCAGAGGGCGCATGTAGCGGAAGAACAACGTCAGCAGCAGGGTGCGGATGTGCGCGCCGTCGACGTCGGCGTCGCTCATGAGGATGATCTTGCCGTAGCGGGCGGCACTGAGGTCGAAGGACCGACCCGACCCGGCCCCGATGACCTGGATGATCGAGGCGCACTCCGCGTTCGACAGCATGTCGCTGATCGACGCCTTCTGCGTGTTGAGGATCTTGCCGCGGATGGGCAGCAGCGCCTGGTATTCGCTGTTGCGTGCGTCACGCGCGGTGCCGAGGGCGGAGTTTCCCTCGACGATGAACAGCTCGGAATTGTCGACGTCGTTCGAGCGGCAGTCGACGAGCTTCGACGGCAGCGACGACGACTCGAGCGCGTTCTTCCGACGCTGCGTCTCTTTGTGCGTGCGAGCCGAGATGCGCGCCTTCATCTCGGACACGATCTTCTCGAGCAGCTGAGCGGTCTGCGCCTTGTCGTCGCGCTTGGGTGAAGCGAATCGCTCCGCCAGTTCTTTCTGGACGACGGATGCCACGATCTGGCGCACCGCGGGGGTGCCCAGCACCTCTTTGGTCTGCCCCTCGAACTGCGGCTCGGGAAGGCGCACGGTCAACACCGCGGTGAGGCCGGCGAGCAGGTCGTCTTTCTCGACCTTGTCGTTCCCCACCTTGAGCTTGCGGGCGTTCTGCTCCACCTGCGCGCGCAGCACCTTCATCAGCCCCAGCTCGAAGCCCTGCTGGTGGGTCCCGCCCTTGGGCGTGGCGATGATGTTGACGAAGGAGCGCGAGGTGGTGTCGTAACCGGTCCCCCAGCGCACAGCGATGTCGACCTCGCACTCGCGCTGCACCTCGGTCGGAATCATCGAACCGCCGGGCTGCAGCACCGGTACGGTCTCGGTGAACGTTCCGGTGCCGTTCAGGCGCCAGGTGTCGGTGACCGCGGCATCGGGGGCGAGGAACTCCGCGAACTCCGAGATGCCCCCGTCGAAGCGGTAGCTCGTCTCGACCGGTTCTTCCGCGCGCTCGTCGAACACCACGAGCTCGAGCCCGGGCACGAGGAACGCCGTCTGGCGCACCCGCTGCACGAGTTCGTCGTGGCCGAAGGCTGCGTCCTTCGTGAAGATCTGCCGGTCGGCCCAGTACCGGATGCGCGTGCCCGTGACACCGCGCGGCGCTTTGCCGATGACCCGCAGCTCGCTGCTGCGCTCGAATGGCGTGAAGGGTGCATCGGGACCGTCTCCGGCGAAGAGCCCGGGCTCGCCGCGGTGGAACGACATCGCGTAGGTCTTGCCGCCGCGGTCGACCTCGACATCGAGGCGTTCCGACAGGGCGTTCACGACCGACGCGCCGACACCGTGAAGACCACCGGATGCCGCGTACGAGCCGCCACCGAACTTTCCTCCCGCGTGGAGCTTGGTGAAGACCACCTCGACACCCGTCAGACCTGTGCGCGGTTCGACGTCGACGGGGATGCCGCGCGCGCGGTCGCGCACCTCGACGCTGCCGTCGGCGTGCAGCACGATGTCGATGCGGGTGCCGTGGCCGGCGAGGGCTTCATCGACGGAGTTGTCGATGATCTCCCAGAGGCAGTGCATGAGGCCGCGGGAGTCGGTGGAGCCGATGTACATTCCGGGGCGCTTGCGCACGGCTTCGAGGCCTTCGAGGACCTGCAGGTGGTGGGCGGAGTACTCGGACGTCACGATCTCCCAGCGTAATCGGGGCCGCCGACATCGCCTGGCAGACACACAGCGAGGTCGGGTCACCGTACGCGCACAGCGAAATGTGATCAAGGCGCGGCATAGGGGAAACATCCACGTGGTTGTATATGGAGACTCGCCCACGACCACATGAGGAGGGCACCCGAGATGACCACCACGACCGCACCCGACGCGATTGTTCTCGACCACCGTCTGACGGCGGCGGATCGCTGCGACTCCTGCGGCGCGCAGGCTTACATCGCCGCCGAGGTCAACGGCAGCGAGCTGCTGTTCTGCGCGCACCACGGACGCAAGTACGAAGAGAAGCTGCGCAGCATCGCCACGTCGTGGCACGACGAGACCGCGCGCCTTTCGTCCGCCGACTGAGCCCTCACACCAGATCCGGCCCCGACCGCTCCTCACGAAGCGGGACGGGGCCTTTTCTGTGTCCTGACGTTCACGCCGTGTAGACGCGAGGGAGCGAGGGCGACACGCGCAACGAGATCTCCTCGCCGATGGTGTCGATCATCTCCGCGAGATCGGTCGCGCTGTGCAGTGCCCCCCGACCGAAGACGACGATCTCGTCACCCGTCCGGGCGTCGTCCCACGGCGCGACGACGCTCGCGGTCGCACCGATGTCCTCGACGCGGCGGGGACCTGCGGGGGTGACCACATCGAAGCGCCCGGAAAGGGCGCTCGGCAGGCCGTGCAGGCTCCCCACGTCGAGATGCACGCCCGCCGGATCGACGGCGGTCACGGTCGCGACCAGGGCGGCGACGGGTTCGATGCCCAGCTTGGTCTCGTCGGGGCCCCCGGCGGGACGGATGCCGTACGAGAACGCCCCGACCCGCACGAGGTCTTCGCGGAACTCCCCGCGGGCGAAGCCGGCGGCGCTGGCGGCCAAGTGGGAGAAGCGGGGGTGAAGGCCCGCGGCGCGCGCGGCGTCGCGCGCGGCGAGGAACAGCGCTCGGGCGTCGTCGTCGTCGGCATCCGAGGCTTCGGAGATGTGCGACCAGATCCCCTCGAAGACCGCTCGACCGTCGGCGATGAGGACGGCGGTCCGCGCGAGGGCGCTGTCCCACTGCTCGGGACGGATGCCGTTGCGGTGCAGGCCCGTGTCGATCTTGAGGTGTACACGGGCCGGGCCCCCGGTGAGAGTGGCGAGGTCGTCGAGCAGCGCCTCGTCGCCGATGCCGAGGTCGAGGTCGGCGGCCGCGCCGGCCGCGAGGTCGTCGACCCCGCCGATGAGCCAGACGAAGATGCGGGCTTCGGGGCCGACGGCCGCGCGCACCGCGCCTCCGGTCGCGACGTCGAAGGCGCCGAACCAGCGGACGCCCTCGTCCCACGCCCGGCGCACGAGGGCATCGAGCCCGTGGGCGTACGCGTCGTCCTTGACGACGAGCATGTGCGCCGCAGGCGCCACGGCCGCGCGCACGCTGTGGAGATTGCGTGCGAAGGCGTCGAGATCGACGCGGTAGACCGCGCTCACGCGGACACCCGGCGGTCGGACCGTGCGCCCACGGCGGCGACGATCTCGGCTGCGGTCCAGCCCGTGGCATCCGTCCACTCCGCGAGCGAGGGGTGGCCGGCGGCCGGGTCGCCGAAGAAGACGACCTCGGTGCCGCGCGGGATCGGGGTGTCACCGACGTCGACGACGCAGACGTCCATCGCGACGCGACCGACGATCGGGTGGCGCCGCCCCTCGATCGCCACGGTGACCGCGTTGCCCAGGGAGCGCACCACGCCCTGCGCGTACCCGCCCGTGACGAGCGCCACGTTCGTGTCGGCGGACGCGCGGTGGGTGTAGCCGTACGAGACGCCCTCGCCCCGCAGCAACGGCTTCGTTCCCAGTGCGCGTCCGCGCAGCGACAGGACGGGCGTGGTGCCCGAACCCGGGAGGCCGTACAGGACCGCGGCGTCGAGGGCCGCGGCATCCATCCCGAGATCGGCGAGCACGGAGGTCACCCATTCGGCGCCGTGGCCCCAGCCGTCCGCTGTCAGCACGTCGTCGCGACCGCCCACGGCCCGCCCGGCGTTGCGCCGCAGCGCCGCGTCGGACACTAGGGCCACCGGCGCCACCGTCCCGGCCCCGGGCGCGCGGGCAGGGAGCGTGGAGGTCACACATCTAGACTAACGGGGTCCGTCGTCCCCGACCCCGGAGCGTGCATGCCTACCCACGGCTTCTCCCCCGTCACCCGTCTGCGCTACCTCGCCGGACGCGCCCGCCGCATCGACGTGGGTTCGGTGATCGAACGGGCCAAAGAGGCCTCGGCGCAGCACGGAAAATCGCTGCCGCTCGTCGTCGGCGACATGCTCTTCCAGGCGGGCGTGAAGAACGTCGGGTTCCAGGACTACATCGACTACGACTTCGCGATCCTCACGCCGGCCGAGCGTGCGACCTACATGACGCACCCGGTGTCGAACCAGATCTCGCAGAAGTACGACCACCCCGACTTCCGCGGCATCTTCCAGGACAAAGTCGCCTTCGATCGTCGTTTCAGCGAGTTCCTCCGCCGCGAGTGGATGGTGGTCGATGCCGACAACGTCGACGAGTTGCGCGCCTTCGCCGAGCGTCTCGGCACCATCGTCACGAAAGAGCCGGTCGGACAGGCGGGAACCGGTGTGCACCGCTACCACGCGGCCGAGGTCGCGGACTGGGACGCCTTCCACCGCGGTCTGCTCGAACGCGGCGAGATCCTCGTCGAGGAGGTCATCCGCCAGCACGACGACCTCGCCGCGGTCTGCCCCGGCACCGTGAACACCACGCGCGTCACCGCATTCTTCGACGGGGAGACGACGCACATCCTCGCGATGGCACAGAAGTTCGGCCGCGGCGCCGTGAGTGACCAGATGACCTTCGGCGGCTTCTATACGATGCTCGACGACGACGGCCGCGCGCTCGGCGCCGGCTACGACTCCCACGGGCACGTGCACGAGCTGCACCCCGATTCGGGCGTCCGCATCGCCGACTTCCGACTGCCGCTGATCGACGAGGTCAAGGCCTTCGTCGACCAGGTGGCGCGCGTCGTACCCCAGGTGCAGTACGTCGGCTGGGACATCGTCGTCGGCCCCGACGGCCCCGTGCTCGTCGAGGGCAACTGGGGTGCGGGCGTCTACGAGAACAAGCCGAGCGTCACCGGTATCCGCACCGGTCACAAGCCGCGCTACCAGGCCGCTATCGGTTTCTGACACCGGATGCCGGGCGGGCCCGCTCCCGTGAGGGGGTGGGCCCTTCTGCCGCTCCGGCGTCGACGGGCGGCGTAGGAGGCCCCGGAGCTTGTAGAAGGGTCCGGGGTCGAATGGGCGCCGGTGGCTTCGACAGGCTCACCCCCCCCCCGGGCGGGAGGGTTCGGCGGAGGCGGTGGCTTCGGCAGGCTCAGCCACCTCGGTTGGCGACGACCCTGAGCTTGCGAAGGGTCCGCCCGAGCCGCGGCATCCGTGACGAGCCGTGGCATCCGGGAACACCGAAGGCCCGTCCCGGCGAACGGAACGGGCCTTCAAGGTGTCTCTGTCAGCCGTGGCGGACGATGCCCAGCGGCGTGGACTCGTGTCCCTGACCGAGCGGATTGTCTTTCAAGATCGCCACGAGGCGCTTTTCTCCGGCTTTGTCCATCGTCGAACCGAGGATGTTGCCACCCAGGTCGTTGATGTCGACGACCGCTACCTGCAGGTCGCCACCGAGCAGCGACTTCAGGCGTGCAGCGACCTCGCGGGGGCGGTCGGGCCCCAGCACCACGGCCTGGTTGTACGGCGGGATCGTGCCCGAGGTGGGGCCGTCGATCGCGCGGGCCTTGTCGCCGGCGATGCGGTAGAAGTCGCCCTTGCGCCCGAACGCCTTCGTCACGGCCGAGACGGCCGCTGCGATCAGGATGCGGGGCGTCCCGCACTCGCGCAGCGCCATCTCCATCGTCTCGGGCATGCCGAGCCCGATGCCGTAGGGCGTGCGGGTGACGTACTTCGACAGGAACAGCGCGAGCTTGCGGGGCTTGATGCTGTCGAGCGTGTACGAGCGTCCCTGCGTGATCGCGACGATCTTCTCGGTGACGAACAGCAGGTCGCCCGGCTGCACGGCATCTTTCGCGTACTCGCGGATGAAGGCGTCGAGGTCGTCGCCCGGCATGACGACCCGGGTGCGGATCGGGATGCGGGCGTACGACGTGCCCTCGACGGTGCGGGTGAGCGCCTTGCCGGCGTTGGCCTCGCCGCTCATTCGAGGTAATCCCGGAGCGACTGCGAGCGGCTGGGGTGACGCAGCTTCGCCATGGTCTTCGACTCGATCTGGCGGATGCGCTCACGCGTGACGCCGAACGTGTCGCCGATCTGGTCGAGGGTCTTGGGCTGACCGTCACCGAGGCCGAAGCGCATGCGGATCACGCCCGCCTCACGCTCGCTGAGCGAATCGAGGAGCGACTCCAGCTGACGCTGCAGCATGGTGAATCCCACCGCGTCGGCGGGGACGACGGCCTCGGTGTCCTCGATGAGGTCACCGAACTCGCTGTCGCCGTCTTCACCGAGGGGGGTGTGCAGCGAGATCGGCTCGCGGCCGTACTTCTGCACCTCGATGACCTTCTCGGGGGTCATGTCGAGTTCGCGGCTGAGCTCTTCGGGCGTGGGTTCGCGACCGAGGTCCTGCAGCATCTGACGCTGAACACGCGCCAGCTTGTTGATGACCTCGACCATGTGCACCGGGATGCGGATGGTGCGGGCCTGGTCGGCCATCGCGCGCGTGATCGCCTGGCGGATCCACCAGGTGGCGTAGGTCGAGAACTTGAAGCCCTTGGTGTAGTCGAACTTCTCGACCGCACGGATCAGGCCCAGGTTGCCCTCCTGGATGAGGTCGAGGAACTGCATGCCGCGACCGGTGTAGCGCTTCGCGAGCGAAACGACCAGGCGCAGGTTGGCGCCCAGCAGGTGGCTCTTGGCGCGCTGACCGTCACGGGCGACCCACTGCAGGTCGAGACCGAGCTGGCTCGTCTTCTCGGCCGCCGACATGTTCGACAGCTTCTCTTCGGCGAACAGGCCCGCCTCGATGCGCATCGCGAGCTCGACCTCTTCGGCCGCGTTCAGCAGAGGGACTTTACCGATCTGCTTCAGGTAGTCCTTGACCGGGTCGGCCGTGGCACCGGTGATCTGTGCCGAGTAGACGGGGACGTCGTCTTCGTCGCTGGAGGAGATGACGATCGCACCCTGGGGCAGGACCTCGGCGGGTTTGGCCGGGGCATCGTCGTCGTCATCGTCGTCGGACTTCTTTGCGTCGCTCTTGACGGCGTCGTCGGAGTCTTCCGAGTCGTCACTGTCGTCGGCCTCGAGAACGACCTCGGCCTCTTCGTCGACCTCTTCGTCTTCGTCGAGGTCGTCGTCTTTCTTCGCCTTCGTCTTCGCCTTGGCCGGCGCGGCCTTGGCCTTGGCGGGGGCCTTCTTGGCGGGAGCCTTCTTCGCGGTCGTCGTCGTCGACGCCGTCACGGTCTCCTCGGAGTTCTCGAGCTCGGCGTCCTTCGCACTCCGGGAGCGGGTCTTGGTTGTCGTGCCTGCCACGTTTCGCCTTTCACCGGGAACGTACGTTGCACGGCCGCCGGTCGTTCTCGGACACTAGTAAGACCCTTGTCAAGTCCCGATCCGAGGAGCGGGGGCTCCTGGACCGGTTGACAATGGGTCAGGTTCTTTATTGTCTCACATCCTCGGACCAGGACTTGACGCGGACCGGGGATCTATGCGTAGACAACGCGGATGCGCCGACGAGCATTCCCGGATGCCGAGACTCGGCATCCGGGATCCTTCCCACGTCGTCGGCGGGGAGCCGCCGTCGTGGGGTCAGCCCAGCTTGCCGCGGCGATCGTCGTCGCCGGGACGTGTCGCGAGGAAGCGCTCCAACTCGGCGGCCAACTCGTCGGCGCTGGGCAGATCGCCCGTGTGGATGATCGGCGTCGCCTGCGTCGAGCCCGCCATGTAGGCGTCGTAACGCTCTTCGAGGTTCTCGAGCATGCGCGTGAGCTCGTCGCTGGCCTCGACCTGCTCGGTGACCTTCGTCAGGAACTCGCGATTCTCTTCGCGCAGCACCTCGCCCGAGAATTCGAGGCCCGTGGCAGCGGTCAGGCTGTCGAGGGCGGCCAGGGCGGCCGCCGGGTACTCGGTGTCGCCCAGGTAATGGGGAACGAGGAGGGCGAAGCCGACCACCTTGGCTCCGGCCTCGGCGAAGCGGAACTCCAGCAGGTGGCCCGCCGTCGACGGGACCTGCGTGTGGGGACGCCAGACCGAGTGGGCCTCGGCGAGATCGGGGCGGGTCCCGCTGACCGTGGTGCCGATCGGGCGCGTGTGCGGCACGGGCATGGGGATCGCGTGCACCCACGTCACCGACGACACCTGGAGCCCGGCAGCCAGCTCGAGCACGGACTCGGCGAAGGCCTCCCACAGGAAGTCGGGCTCGTAGCCGGCCAGCAGAAGGAAGGGCTGCCCCGTCGAGTCGTGCGCAAGCGACAGCTCGAGACGCGCGGGACGGTAGTCGGTGAGGTGATCCTCGACGAAGGTGATGAGCGGCCGGCGTGCGCGGTAGTCGAGCAGGAGGTCGTTGTCGAACACGACCACGGGGTTGGGCTCGAGGTCGTTGCGGAAGTACTCGACCAACCGCGTCACGGCGCCACCGGCGTCGGTGAACCCGGTGAGCGAGATCACCAGCGGCAAACCCGACGGCACGGGCGGTGCCGCGGGAGCGCGGTCGTACAGCGGTGCGGATACGGGCATGCGTCCACTTTACGAGCGCTCCCCCCGGGCCGGCGGCGGTGCGTCCCGCTGCTAGCGAACACGCGCGAACCTAGGATGGACACCATGCCCTTCCCCTCTGTGGCGTACACCGACGCCCCCGTTCTCGAGTCCGACGCCGACGCGATCCTCCTGATCGTCCCGACTGTTTCGGAAGGGGCACCGGATCCCGACGGATGGGACGGCCTCGGCGGCGCACTGTCGGCCGTCGGCTTCACGGGCGCGACCGGCTCCTTCCAGCGCGTGCACGTGCCGGGCGTGAACACGCCGCTGGCAGTCGTGGGCGCGGGCACCGATCCGAGCGACTCGGCGCTCCGGGATGCCGCGGGTACGGGCGTTCGTCAGCTCACCGGGTTCGCGCACGTGGCGGTCCAGGCTCTCGTCGACGCGCCGTGGCGTCCATTGGCCGAGGGTGCGGCCCTCGGCGGCTATCGCTTCGCCGACTACAAGAAGAAGTCCGCAAAGGTGCGCGCGTCGCGCGTCAGCGTCGTCGCGTCCGCGGCGCCGTCCGATGCCGACACCGTGGCCGTCGCCGCCGTCTCGGGCGCTGTGGCGCTGGTGAAAGACCTGGTGACCACCCCCGCCGAGTGGCTCGGACCCGCTGACTTCGCCGACGCTGCGGTCAAGGCCGTCGAGGGACTCCCCGTCGAAGTCGAGGTGCTCGACGAGGCGGCCCTCCGCGAGGGCGGGTACGGCGGCATCCTGGGTGTCGGGCAGGGGTCCGACCGTCCGCCCCGCCTGGTGCGGTTGGACTACTCCCCCGCGGGTGCCGAGCGTCACGTCGCGCTGGTCGGCAAGGGCATCACGTTCGACACCGGCGGACTGTCGCTCAAGCCCGCGGCATCCATGGTCGGGATGAAATACGACATGTGCGGCGCCGCCACCGTGCTCGCGGTGCTGAAAGCCGCAGCCGAGATGCGCCTGCCCGTCAAGGTCAGCGCGTGGCTGTGCATCGCCGACAACATGCCGTCCGGCCGGGCCATCCGCCCCGGAGACGTCCTGCGCACGCTCGACGGCACCACCGTCGAGGTGCTGAACACGGATGCGGAGGGGCGCCTGGTGCTGGCCGACGGTCTGGCTGCGGCCAGCCGCGAGAAGCCCGACCTCATCGTCGATGTGGCGACGCTGACGGGTGCCATCACGGTCGCCCTCGGCAATCGCCACGCCGGTGTCATGGGCGACGACGACGCCGTGGCGGGGTACCTCGCGGCGGCCGGCCGAGCCTCCGAGCCGGCATGGCAGCTGCCGCTGCCCGACCACATGGTCGACGACCTCGACTCCCCCATCGCCGATCTGCAGAACGCCAAGATCGGCGACCCGGCGGGCGGCTCGCTCTTCGCCGGACTCTTCTTGCGGCACTTCATCGGTCGGGTCTCCGACAATGCGGACGCCGCCCGCATCCCCTGGGTGCACCTCGACATCGCCGGAGTCGGTATGAACAAGTCGGCGCCGTTCGGGTACACCGACAAGGGTGTGACCGGCGCGACGGTCCGTTCGCTCGTCGAGATGCTCTCCGCGGAGGCTGCGCGATGACGGAGTACACGGCAGACGTCGTCGTGCTGGGCGGCGGAAGCGGCGGGTACGCCGCGGCGATCCGCCTCGCCGAGCTCGGAAAAGACGTCGTGCTGGTCGAGAAGGACAAGCTCGGCGGCACGTGTCTGCACCGCGGGTGCATCCCGACCAAGGCTCTGCTGCACGCGGGCGAGGTGGCCGACGCCGCGCGGGGCGCCGCCGACATCGGCGTCGACGTCACCCTCGGGGGGATCGACCCCGTTCGCGTGCGTGCCTACCGCGAGGGCATCGTCGCCAAGAAGTTCAAGGGCCTCGAGGGTCTCATCTCGGCGCGCGGCATCCGCGTCGTGTCCGGCGAGGGCACGCTCGAGGCCGGTCCCGCCGTCCGCGTCGGCGACGACGTGTACCGCGGCACCGACGTCATCTTGGCGACCGGCTCGTACAGCCGGAGTCTGCCGGGCCTCGAGATCGGCGGCCGCGTCCTGACGAGCGACCAGGCGCTGGATCTCGACGTCATCCCCGAGCGCGTGGTGGTGCTGGGCGGCGGGGTCATCGGCGTCGAGTTCGCCAGCGTGTGGCGCTCGTTCGGCGTCGAGGTCACGATCGTCGAGGCGCTGCCGCACCTGCTGCCCGCCGAGGACGTGTCGTCGAGCAAGGCGCTGGAGCGCGCTTTCCGCAAGCGCGGGATCTCGTTCCAGCTCGGTCGTCGCTTCGCCTCGCTGTCGCAGACCGCGGACGCCGCGACCGTCACCCTCGACGACGGATCGGAGCTCGTCGCCGACTACGTCCTCGTCGCTGTCGGCCGCGGACCCGTGACAGCGGGCCTCGGCTACGAGGACGCGGGAGTCGTGCTCGACCGGGGCTTCGTGCAGACCGACGACCGTCTGCGCACCGCATCCGCGCACGTCTGGGCCGTGGGCGACATCGTGCCCGGCCTGCAACTCGCGCACCGCGGGTTCCAGCAGGGCATCTTCGTCGCCGAGGAGATCGCGGGCTTGTCGCCCGTGCTCGTACCCGACGTGCACGTTCCCCGCGTCGCCTATTCGCACCCGGAAGTGGCCTCCGTCGGGCTCACCGAAGCGCAGGCCCAGGATCGTTATGGATCCGAGGCCGTGAAGGCGTACGAGTACAACCTCGCCGGCAACGGCCGCAGCGAAATCATCGGCACCTCGGGCATCGTCAAGATCGTCCGGCGGGTCGACGGGCCCGTCATCGGGGCGCATCTCGTGGGCGATCGGGTGGGCGAGCTCATCTCCGAGGCGCAACTCGCCGTCGGATGGGAAGCGCACCCGGAAGACATCGCGCCGTTCGTCCACGCCCACCCCACCCAGAGCGAGGCGCTGGGCGAGGCCTTCCTGGCCCTCGCCGGCAAGCCCCTGCACGCACTCTGACCACAAACCGGTCACTAAGCTAGATACCGCATCCGGTACGAAGGAGAACTATTCATGAGCACTTCCGTCGTCCTCCCCGCTCTCGGCGAGAGCGTTACCGAGGGAACGGTCACCCGCTGGCTCAAGCAGGTCGGTGACACCGTCCAGGAGGACGAGGGTCTGCTGGAGATCTCGACCGACAAGGTCGACACCGAGATCCCCTCGCCCGTCGCGGGCGTGATCGAAGAGATCCTCGTCCAGGAAGACGAGACCGTCGAGGTCGGCGCCGTCCTCGCAAAGATCGGTGACGGCTCGGGCGCGTCGTCGTCCGACGACGCCCCGCAGGCCGCTCCGGCCGAAGAAGAGTCGGCTCCCGCCGAGGAGGCCGCGCCCGCCGAGTCCGCGCCGGCCGAGCAGTCGGCCCCGGCAGAGCAGTCGGCCCCGGCAGAGCAGTCGGCCCCGGCTGCCGATGGCGACTCGACCGAGGTCACGCTGCCCGAACTGGGCGAGAGCGTGACCGAGGGAACGGTGACCCGTTGGCTCAAGGCCGTCGGCGATGACGTCGCCGTCGATGAGCCGCTGCTGGAGATCTCGACCGACAAGGTCGACACCGAGATCCCCTCGCCCGTCGCGGGCACGCTGCAGGAGATCCTCGTGCAGGAAGACGAGACGGTCAACGTCGGTGCCGCCCTCGCCCGCATCGGCAGCGGTGCGGCCCCCGCGGCGCAGCCCGAAGCCCCCGCCGCTCCGGCCGTCGAAGAGAAGCCGGCCGAGCAGCCTGCCCCCGCCGCGGAGAAGCCCTCGCCCGCGGAGGACAAGCCCGCCGCCCCGGCCCCGGCCGCAGAAGAGAAGCCCGCCGCCCCGGCTGTGCAGGAGAAGCCCGCAGCTCCGGCCGCGTCGTCGAACGACGACATCACCTACGTCACGCCCCTCGTGCGCCGTCTGGCGCAGCAGCAGGGCGTCGACCTGGCCTCGGTCACGGGCAGCGGCGTGGGCGGTCGCATCCGCAAGGAAGACGTGCTGAAGGCGGCCGAGGCGGCCAAGGCCGCACCCGCCGCGTCGTCCGATCCCGCGGCTGCCGCGCCCGCCGCAGCTCCCGCGCCGGTGGAGGTCTCGCCGCTGCGCGGCACCACCCAGAAGATGTCGCGTCTGCGCAAGGTCATCGCCGAGCGCGCCGTCGCGTCGATGCAGGCGACGGCGCAGCTGACGACGGTCGTCGAGGTCGACGTGACGAAGGTCGCCGCCCTCCGCGACCGTATGAAGGGCGAGTTCCAGCAGAAGACCGGCGACAAGCTGTCGTTCCTGCCGTTCTTCGCGATCGCGGCCATCGAGGCGCTCAAGTCGTACCCGATCATCAACTCCACGGTCGAGGGCGACGAGATCGTCTACCCCGCCCAGGAGAACGTCGCGATCGCGGTCGACACCGAGCGCGGTCTGCTGACGCCGGTCATCAAGGAGGCGGGCGACAAGAACATCGCGCAGCTCGCTCGCGAGATCGCCGATCTCGCTGCGCGCACGCGCGACAACAAGCTGAAGCCCGACGAGCTCGCGGGCGGCACGTTCACGCTGACCAACACCGGTTCGCGCGGTGCGCTGTTCGACACCCCGATCGTCTTCCTGCCGCAGTCGGCCATCCTCGGTCTCGGCGCCGTCGTGAAGAAACCGGGTGTCGTGTCGGTCGACGGCAAGGACGCGATCTCGGTGCGCTCCTACGTGTACCTCGCGCTGTCGTACGACCACCGCACGATCGACGGTGCGGATGCCGCCCGCTTCCTCGGCGCGGTCAAGGCACGTCTCGAGGCGGCGCAGTTCGAAGGCGACCTCGGCATCTGACGAGGCTGAACACCGGCTCATGATGGCTGGTCCGCGACCGTTCTGACGGCGCGGACCAGCCATCGGTCTTTCTGCCGGACGAGCGTCACGTACTGCGTGGTGGAGTCGATACTGAGCCGGATGACGACGACTCCGCCGAAGTCGTCGATGAGGCGGATGTCGGCGTCGTCCGCTCCGGCGAGCAGCGGCTCGCGCGGGAACTCCGAGTCCTCCTCGTGTGCCGCCACGCAGGCGGTATCACCGAGGCATTGATCGATCTCCGCGAACAGGTCACGGGCGGTCCCGACGAACTCGCCGGGCGACGAAGGGTTCGCCTGTGGCTGCTGTTCGGCCTCGCCCAGGGCCTCGTCGGACGGCACTGACCGAGCTGTCACCGTTGGTGCAACGGACGCCGGCTGCGCGTCGGCGGCCGGGGCCGACGCCGATGGTGCCGTCGCCGACGGGGACTCGCCGGTGACGCGTGAGACCGACGGCTCGGGCGCCGATGCCGCCGACCCGTCGTGAGTCGGCCATAGGAGCAGACCCGCCACCACGACGACCGCGCCGGAGGTGCACAGCGCGCCGAACCGAACTGCGTGCGAGCTGCGCCCTCGCGCAAGCACGTCTCGCAGCACCTCGTGCAC
>NZ_CAUQWC010000028.1:0-21192 GCF_963521695.1 uncultured Microbacterium sp.
ACCGCCGCCCCCGCGGCCACCTCGGCGCCCACGACCGCGCCCAGCGAGAGTGCCGCCACGGGCAGTGCCACGACGTCGGGCACCTACGCCGACGGCACCTACGAGGCGACCGGTCAGTACGCCACCCCCGAGAGCGTCGAGACCGTCGACGTCACCCTCACCCTGGCCGGCGACACCATCACCGAGGTGAACGTGACGGGCGACCCGCAGGCGGCGGAGTCCCGGCGCTACCAGAGCGAGTTCATCGGCGGTATCGCCGCGGAGGTCGTCGGCAAGAAGCTCGACGAGATCTCGGTGAGCAAGGTGGCCGGTTCGTCGCTGACCAGCGGCGGCTTCAACAACGCCGTCGAGACCATCAAGACCGAGGCCCAGGCCTGACCATCATGATCCCTCCGACCGCGACGGGCTCGACCTGGGTCTTCGACGCGATCGGCACGACGTGGGCGATCGACACGGCCGACCCGCTGTCGTCGATCGCCCGCGACGAGGTCGCCGCCCTCGTCGAGCGCTTCGACCGAGAGTGGTCGCGTTTCCGCGACGACTCCACGGTGTCGACGCTCGCGCAGGGCCGGGCGGCATCCGTCCCCGCACCGTCCGACGCGGATGCCATGCTCTCGCTCTACGACGAACTGGACGCCGCAACCGCCGGAGCGGTGAACCCGTTGGTCGGCGAAGCGCTGGCCCGCCTGGGCTACGACGCGCGCCTGACCCTCGTTCCCTCGGCCGAAACCGAGCCGGCGCCGACCTGGCGCGATGCCGTATCGTGGCGCGACGGTCGACTGAGCGTGTCCACGACGTCGATCATCGATGTGGGCGCGCTGGGCAAGGGCCGTCTCGTCGACCTCGTGCTCGACGTGGTGCGCGCGCACGTCGACGGCGATGTCGTCGTCGACGCGTCGGGCGACCTCGCCGCGCGCGGCGCTCCGGTGCGCGTCGCGCTCGAGCACCCGTACGACCCCACCCTTGCCATCGGCGTGGCCACGGTGACCGACGGCGCGCTGTGCGCCTCGGCCGTCAACCGCCGCGCGTGGGGCGACGGACTGCATCACGTGCTCGATGCCCGCACCGGTGCGCCCGTGCGGGCATTCGCCGCCACCTGGGCGCTGGCCGAGACGGCAATGCGGGCCGACGCGCTCGCCACGGCACTGTTCTTCGACGGCGGCCCCGAGCTCGCGGCATCCTGGAACGCGCACTGGGTGCGCATGCGCACCGACGGCCGCGTGGAGTGGTCGCCCGGATTCACTGGAGAGGTCTTCTCATGAGCGCCACGCTCACCGCGGGCTCGACCCGCATGCTCGGCCTGATCGGCCGGGTCTCGATGTATCGCCTCGTGCTGTCGTCGCTCGGGCTGCTCGCGCTGATCGCCCTCGTGCTGTCCGTCGCCGGCCTCGTCGTTCCCGCCCCGCTCGAGCTCGTCGTCAGCGCGGTGGTGCTCGCTCTCGCGTGCGCCGCCACCGACCTCGTCGCCCAGAGCGTGCTCCGGATGCCGCGACGGCTGGAGTCATCGCTGATCACGGCCCTGATCCTGCTGTTCGTGCTGCGCCCGGCGATCGAGCCGCTGGGGCTCGCCGGTCTCGCCCTCGCGGGAGTCGTGGCATCCGCGTCGAAGTACCTGCTCGTCTGGCGCGGGCGCCATATCTTCAACCCTGCCGCGACCGGTGCGAGCGTGCTGACCATCGTGAGCATCTGGGCTCCCGACCTGGGCTCCTCGGCCTGGTGGGTGGGCTCGCCCTGGCTCGCCGCCCCCGTGCTCGTGCTCGGCGTCCTGCTCCTGCTGCGCACAGACAAGCTGCCGATCGTGGTGGTGTTCTGGGCCGTGGCCATGGTCGTGGCGTTCGCGCGCACGACGGTGCAGTTCCAGGCCGCGGGTTTCCCCGTCGACGTACCCGCCGTGCTGATGCAGGTGGCGTTCTCGTCGCCCTTCCTCTTCCTCGGCGCCTTCATGCTGTCCGAGCCCCTCACCCTGCCCCCGCGTCGCACACAGCAGTACCTCGTCGCGATCGTCGTCGGCGTTCTGGCGGGCTGGCCGGTGCCCGTGGGCGACATCACGCTCGGTCAGGAGCGCGCACTGCTGATCGGCAACCTGCTCGCGTTCCTGCTGTGCCTACGGGCGGCCGTGCGCCTGCGGGTCGACCGGCGTCGTGAGCTGACGCCCACCGTGCGCGAATTGACGTTCCACGCTGCCCGGCCGTTCCCGTTCTCCCCGGGGCAGTACCTCGAGCTCGACGTGCCGCATCGGCGCCCCGATGCCCGCGGCACCCGTCGGGAGTTCTCGATCGCGTCGGCGCCGGAAGACCTTCCCGAGGTGCGGATCGCGTTCAAGGACGGATCGCAATCGTCGTACAAGAAGGCCTTGGCCGCCGTCGAGTCGGGGTCGACGCTCGCCGTCACCGGTGTGTGGGGCGATTTCGTGCTGCCGTCGCGCCCGACGGCGCCCGTGCTGCTGGTGGCCGCCGGTATCGGGGTGACACCCTTCGTCTCGCAACTGCGTCACCTCGTCGCCACCGGCCAGGACCGTGACGTCGTGTTGGTCTACGTGGTGTCGGATGCGGCGGAGCTCGCGTTCCGCGACGACATCGCCGCCAGCGGCATCCCCGTCGTCGTGTATTCCCGCGACGAGCCGCGCGACCTGCCCGCCGGCTGGACGTGGGCGGGACCCGATCGTGTGGATGCCGAGGGGCTGGTGCGCGCGGTGCCCGACATCGCGCAGCGCGCGGCGTACGTCTCGGGGCCGCCGCGATTGATCGCGGCCCTCGCACCTGCCCTGGGGAAGGCGAAGTCGCTCACGACCGACGCGTTCGCGGGGTACTGAAGCCGCCGGTGGCGGCGGGGGGCGCCGGACGGAAGAGTGGGGGAATGGACTTCTTCCCCGCTGATCCTCCGTCCGACGACGAGCTCGTGTTCGCCCCGGAGCCCGAGCGCACCCCCTGGCTCGAGCCACCGGGCGACGAGCTCCCCGCGTCCTTCGCGGTGTCGGAAGTCATCGGCCGGGGCGACGATGTCGTCGTCGCGCTCGCGAGCGCACGCGTGTTCTCGGACGGAGTCGAACTGCTGATCGAACGGCACCTGCGCCGGGGCTCTCGGGATCATCGGCAGTGGCGGGCTGCGCAGACGGAGTTCTCCGGTCACGGCGGAGGAGGTGCCAGCGGTGAGGACCGTCTGCGATGGGGGATGGCGCTGGACGACGGGGAGCGGATCTTCGAGGACCGAAGCTTCGGCGCTCCGGTGACGGATCCGAGCAACGGACACACCCTGCGTGTCATCCGCGGTGGGGGAGGCGGTGGGAGTTTGAAGTACTTGATGCGCGAGAGCCTGTGGCTCTGGCCGCTCCCGCCCGAGGGCCCCCTCGAGCTCGTTCTGCAGTGGCCCGCGTTCGGTATCGGGGAGTCGCGGGTCATCGTCGACGGCGGGCAGCTGCGAGCGCTGGCCGCGTCGGTGAGGCCGCTCTGGGGCTGAGCCTTCGTCGGCGAAACCGCTCAGGGAGCGTTCGACGAACGGGAGGGCTGGGCCGGTTCGCCACCGCCCAGGATCAGCGTGCCTGCAGCCCGCGCAGCGACTGCAGTTCCCACGTGTTGCCGTCGGGATCGCTGAACGACGCGAAGGCGACGCCGCCCAGGTCACGGACTTCCCCGACGTCGACGCCCCGCGACCGGAGCGCCTCGCGCACCGCCGCGATGTCGTCGACGACGAGATGGATGCCGTGGACGGGACCGGCATCCGGTCGGGTCATGCCCGTGCCGAAGGCGATCGAGCACGCGGACCCCGGCGGAGTGAGCTGGACGACGCGCATGCCGTTCCCCGGCTCGACGTCATGGTCGAGGCGGAATCCCACGGCATGGAGGTAGAACGCCTTGCTGCGGTCGACGTCGGAGACGGGGAGGGGGATGAGCTCGAGCCTCATGTCCATGCGGGGTCCTGTTCGTGACCGGATGCGCCCGTCATGACGAGAGGGAGCTCCAGAGCTGCCACGCCGCATAACCGTTCATGATGATTCCGATGAGGGTGACGACCGCACCCGCAACACCGAGTCGGACCGCCCCCTGAAGGCCCCCCGCGCGTTCGCCGGAACCTCTCGTCACCGACCGCTTCGGTGTCCCCATAGCGGCTTCGTACACGGGACCGCGATACCTCATGATCAACAGTCCGCCGACGAGGACCACCATCCCGAGGATCAGGACGGGCAGGGGGGGAGCGGGTGTTCTCTGCGCAGACGTCGACCGCACGGCCGCGCCCGACCCCGCCGAATCTCCCCGTGCGACATCGGGGGAGGGCGATGCGGTCGCGGTTCCAGGGGTGGGTGAGGCGGTGGCGGTGACGGGGGTGGGCGATACGGGGGTGACCTCCGTGCGTTGCCTCTCCGGCTCGACCGCCGGAGGGGCGGGGGCAGTGCCTCGAGGCGCCTCACCGCCGGTCCCGCGATACGTCGTCGTCGCGTCTCCCGAGCGGAAGAGTTCGACGCTGGTGCCGTCGGGCCGGGTCGACTCGAGGGATGCGCCCACGGGGGCCGGGGGAGCCACGGTCGGCACCGCAGTCGGCACGGGCTCCGTCGGAGCGGGGTCGAAGGTCCCCTCCGGCACCGATGGTTCGATGGAAGGTATGGGGCCCGCGGGCAACGCCGGCTGGTCGACGACCTCGACGGTCGGTTCCGGCGAAGGGATCACGTCAGCGTGGGCCGGAAATCCGGTCGAGATGACCAAGGCGAAGACCGCGACGGCGAGAGCACCGCAATTGCGTGCACGAACCAGCACACATACCTCCGAATGCTTCATCTCGACGTCCGCGAGAAGGGCCCGGGTTCCCAGGCAACGCACAGCTTATCGACAAGAGCATTCCCGGAGGGTGAGAAACCACGGACGCAGAGCGCCGTCGGGACTTCCGGGTCGTTGCGCGGGAGATCCGCCTCACGCCGGATCCGCGGGCTTGGCGGGGAGCCGCACCTCGAACGTCGTGTCGCCGGGGGTGCTGCGGACCGAGATGGTGCCCTGGTGCGCGTCGACGATGGCGCGGGCGATGGAGAGTCCGAGCCCCGTGCCGCCGGTCTTGCGGTCGCGCGAG
The DNA here is from genome assembly GCF_963521695.1 of uncultured Microbacterium sp. Classification (GTDB taxonomy): domain Bacteria; phylum Actinomycetota; class Actinomycetes; order Actinomycetales; family Microbacteriaceae; genus Microbacterium. The sequence continues at coordinate 5,056 of NZ_CAUQWC010000028.1, forward strand.
CGATCCGCCCGCGCGAAGCGTTCGAAGAGCTGCGAGGCGACAGAGGGGTCGATGCCGGGACCGTTGTCGTGCACACGCAGGACCGCGTGGTCGCCCTCGTGCGCGACCGAGACGGCGATCTCACTGCCCGACGGGGTGTGCGTCCGGGCGTTGGCGAGCAGGTTGGCGACGACCTGGTGCAGGCGCGAGGCGTCGCCGGCGAGCTCCACGGGCCGGTCGGGCACGTCGAGCGTCCACGCGTGGTCGGGGCCGGCAGGACGGGCGTCGCCCACGGCCTCCACCGCGAGGCGGGTCAGGTCGACCGAGCCGTACACCAGCTCCTGGCCCTCGTCGAGGCGGGCCAGCAGCAGGAGGTCCTCGACCAAGCGGGTCATGCGCACCGACTGCGCCTGGATGCGCTCGAGCGACTGTTCCGTGGTCTCCACCGCCAGAGCGACGCGCTGCCGGCTCTCGTCGTCCTGCGCCTGCCGCATGGCCCGCAGCGACAGTTCGCTGAACCCGCGGATGGATGCCAGGGGCGTGCGCAGTTCGTGACTGGCATCCGCCACGAACCGGCGCATCAGCTCTTCGTTGCGCTGTCGCGCGCCGAGCGAGGCGTCGACGCGGTCGAGGAGGGTGTTCAGCGCCATGCCCACCTGGCCGATCTCGGTGTGCGGGTCGACCTGGTCGGCGGGCACGCGCTCGGTGATCGACACGTCGCCCTCTTCCATCCGCATGGAAGCGACACGTGTCGCGGTGTCGGCGACGGCGCGCAGGGGGCGCAGACCGAGGCGGATGACGATGGCGATGATGACCGCGAGCAGGAGCAGCCCGCCCGCGGTCACCAGGGCGACGGTTGTGAGGATCGCCCCGATCGTGCCCGTGACGCTCGAGAGGGGAAGTCCGACGAGGAACGCCCCACCACCGGGAGTGGGGTAGATGCGCACGAGGTACTCGCCGAGGTTGGCGAGGTCGACCGTCTGGGCGTAGGGGTCGCTCGACTGCAGGGTGTCGCTGGACTGCAGGCTGTCTGCGATCTGACTGAGGTCGTCGGCGCTCAGCTCACGGGGACCTTCGTCGTCGACCACGGCCCCCGTGAGACGGGTCCCGGAGATCGTGACGAGCAGGGTGCCGTCGGGGGACCGTGCGGACTCCAGCACGCTCTCGGCGCTCGACGAGAAGGCCGTACGCGACTGCACCGACGAGGCCGCCTCGTCGACCTGCGCACCGAGGTTGACGTACAGCACCTGGCTGAGGATGGCGCTGGTGGAGATGCCGATCATCACGAGGATGAACGCCACCATGCCGATCACCGCGGTCATCAGCCGCGCCTGCAGCGTCCACGGGTGGCGGAGCCGCGTGATCACGCTTTCGCGCGGGGGCCCTTCGGGCAGCGGGGGAGCGGGCCGGGGCGGGAGGCTCACTGAGGAGCTTTGATCATGTAGCCGACGCCGCGCACGGTGTGGATGAGCGGCTCGTGCCCCGCATCGATCTTCTTCCGCAGGTACGAGATGTACAGCTCGACGACGCTGGAGCGACCGCCGAAGTCGTAGTTCCAGACGCGATCGAGGATCTGCGCCTTGGACACCACGCGCCGCTGGTTGCGCATGAGGAAGCGCAGCAGCTCGAACTCGGTCGCCGTCAGCTCGATCTCCTTGCCGCCGCGGACCACTTCGTGGCTGTCCTCGTTCAGCGACAGGTCTCCCACCCGCAGGATGGGTTCGGAGTCGCGGGTGAGCGCCGTCCCCGCGCGGCGCATGAGGCCGCGGAGCCGCGCGACGACTTCTTCGAGGCTGAACGGCTTGGTGACGTAGTCGTCGCCACCGGCGGTGAGGCCCGCGACGCGGTCGGCCACGGCGTCCTTCGCGGTGAGGAAGAGCACGGGAACGTCGTTGCCGGAGTGGCGCAAGCGCTGCAGCACGGCCATGCCGTCGAGGTCGGGCATCATGATGTCGAGCACCATGGCATCCGGTTCGAAGTCGCGAGCCGACTGCAGGGCGTCGAAGCCGGATCCCGCGGTCTTGACCTCCCAGCCCTCCATGCGCAGCGCCATCGACAGCAGGTCGGTGAGCATCTGCTCGTCGTCGACGACGAGCACGCGCAGCGCGCTCCCGTCGGGGCGGGTGAAGGCGGGGGCGGCGGCGGTCGCGGTCATGCACTCATTGTGAGGGGGAATCTATGACCTTTCTATGGCGCGGGCTATGGGCTTCCTGTGAGCGCATGAGCCAACGGCTGAACACCACCGCCGCGCCCACCCCGAGGGCCGCGCCGAGCGTGTTCGCGACGAGGTCGCGCACGTCGGTGACGCGGCCGGGGAGCATGAGCAGCTGCCACGTCTCGATCCCCGCGCTCACCAACAGCCCGCCGAGGATGCCGTGCCACCAGCGCCCGCGCCACGCGACGACGAGGAGCCCCAGTGGCAGGAACATCGCGACGTTGGCGGTGAACTCCACTCCGTCGTAGGTGACCCATTGCATCCCGGGAACCGACTGCAGCACCCGGACCAGGCGCCGGGTCGCGCTCTCGACCTGCGGGTCGACGATCGTCGGGCGCAGCGTCATCCACCACACGCCCGCGGCGTACAACGCCGAAGCGGCAACGAGCAGTGCCCGTCGCCGCTTCGTGACCAGCCGGGTCAGTGGGTGTCCTCGGCCTCGATCTCGGTGCGGTCGCCCGACCAGAGGGTGTGGAAGGTGCCCTCTTTGTCGATGCGACGGTAGGTGTGGGCGCCGAAGAAGTCGCGCTGCCCCTGGATGAGCGCGGCCGGCAGACGCTCGGCGCGCAGGCCGTCGTAGTACGCCAGCGACGAGCTGAACGCGGGGGCGGGGATGCCGGAGGCCGCGGCCAGCCCGACGATGCCGCGCCACGACGACTGCGCGCGACCGAGGGCCTCGACGAAGTACGGAGCGGTCAACAGCACCGGCAGCGTGGGGTCGGCGTCGTACGCCTCGGCGATGCGGTTGAGGAACTGCGCGCGGATGATGCATCCGCCGCGGAAGATCTTCGACACCGCGCCCAGGTCGATCTTCCAGTCGTACTGGGCGGCGCCGGCACGGATCTCGTCGAAGCCCTGGCTGTAGGCGACGATCTTCGAGGCGTACAGCGCCAGGCGCACCTGCTCGATGAAGGCGTCGGCTTCTTCACCCGAGAGCAGCTCGGTGACGGAGGCCCCGGGGAGCTCGCGCGACACCTCGCGCTGCTCGGGGTGGCTCGACAGCGAACGGGCGAAGGTGGCCTCGGCGATGCCCGAGACGGGGACGCCCAGGTCGAGCGCGGTCTGAACGGTCCACGCGCCGGTGCCCTTCGCGCCGGCCTGGTCGAGGATCACATCGACAAGGGGGCTGCCGGTTTCGGCATCCACCTGACGCAGCACTTCGGCGGTGATCTCGATCAGGTACGACTCCAGCTCGCCGCGGTTCCACTCGGCGAACACGTCGGCGATCTCGGCGGGGGTCTTACCCGTCGCCTGACGGATCAGGTCGTAGGCCTCGGCGATGAGCTGCATGTCGGCGTACTCGATGCCGTTGTGCACCATCTTCACGAAGTGTCCGGCGCCGTCGTGGCCGACGTGGGTGACGCACGGCTCGCCCTCGGCGACCGCGGCGATCGACTTCAAGATCGGGCCGAGCGTGGCCCACGCCTCGTCGGAGCCGCCGGGCATGATGGAGGGGCCGAGGAGCGCTCCCTCTTCACCGCCCGAGACGCCCATGCCGACGAAGTTGATGCCCGTGTCGCGCACGGCTTTTTCGCGGCGAATCGTGTCGGTGAACAGGGCGTTGCCGCCGTCGACGATGATGTCGCCGGGTTCGAACACCTTCACCAGCTCGTCGATGACGAAGTCGGTGGGGCGGCCGGCCTTGACCATGATGATCGCGGTGCGCGGCCTCGCCAGCGACGCGGCGAAGTCCTCGTACGAGAAGGAGGCGACGAAGTTGGCCTCGGGGTGCGCCTCGAGCACGTGCTCGGTCTTGTCGGCGCTGCGGTTGAACACGGCGACGGTGTTGCCCTCGCGGCTGGCAAGGTTGCGCGCCAGGTTCGAGCCCATGACGGCGAGGCCCACGACGCCGATGTTGGCGCGGCCATCACCCTCGCCCTCGGGGCGGGAGTCGGCCTCGGCGGTGGGGCGCTCGACGTCTTCGATGTCGGGGGCGCCCTCGTGCACCTGTGCGGCCCGGTGGGGGGCCTGGTCCTGGTCGGTCGAGGGTCCGGTCGGGGAGGGGGTCGACGTCATTCGTTGCTCCGTAAATCGGCTGCGAGAAGGGGTTTCGGGCGCACGTGGGGTTGCCGATGCCACTTTATCGGCTCGGGTCCCCCGTGTTTCAGGCGGGGGAGAGGCGCAGACGGTCGACGACCTCCTGCACCTGCTCCTGCGGGGTGAGGTCGAGGTCGACGCGGATCGCCTGCTCGTCGGCATCCGGCATCTCGAGGGTGTCGAACTGCGAGGTGAGCAGCGACGGGGGCATGTAATGACCCTGACGGCGCAGGAGCCGCTCGAGCACGAGCGCGGGGTCGCCCATCAGCAGCACGAAGGTCACGTCGTCGCGGCGCAGCACATCGCGGTAGCTGCGCTTGAGGGCCGAGCACGTGATGATGCCCGGACGGTCCGCGGCGATCCGGCCGTCGATCCAGGCGGCGACCCGGTCGAGCCAGGGCCAGCGGTCGTCGTCGTTCAGCGCGTGCCCGGATGCCATCTTGGCGACGTTCGCCTCGGGGTGCAGGTCGTCGCCCTCCTGGAAGTCCCAACCGAGGTGGCCGGCGAGCATGCCGGCGACGGTGGACTTGCCGGTGCCGGCGGGTCCCATGAAGACGAGGACGGGTGCGGGGGTGGCCATGGGCTCTCTCTTCGTCGAAGGGCGTGGGGCCTGACGGCCCGAGGGGCGGTCAGATGGTGCGACGTACCTCGGTGAGCACCGCGGCGACGTATTGGCGCGTGTGCTCTTCGGCGGCATCGGCATCGGCGCGGCCGATGGCGGCGGCCGTCTCGATGTGGTTGTCGAGCGCATCGGGGTTCGGAACGCCGGGGGTGAGCCCGTGCATCGCGCGGCCCTCGATCGCGGCGGCGATAGGTGCGCGAGCGGCGGCGAGCATGAGGTTGCCGCTGGAGATGAGGATGAGGTCGTGGAAGGCGATGTCGGCGGCGAGGTACTCCGGGGAGTTGCCCAGACCGGCCGCGCCGAGGCGTGCGAGTTCGTCCGCGAGGCGGAGGATCTCGCCACGCTGCAGGTCGGTGGCGCGGCGGGCGCTGAGGCGTGCCGCCACCGGCTCGATCGCCGCGCGCAGCTCCGTCGTGTTCACGATCAACTGGTCTCGGCGTCGGCCGGCCAGCTGCCACCCGATGAGGCGGGTGTCAAGAGCGCTCCAGTCAGCGGGGGGACGCACCGTGATGCCCACCCGGCGGCGTTGCGCGAGCATGCCCATCGCCTCGAGCACCCGCACCGCCTCGCGCACCACGGTGCGGGACACGGCGTACTCGGATTCGAGGTCGGCGAGGGTCAGGACGCGTCCGGTGGCGAGGTCGCCGTCGACGATGCGCATGCCGATGGCATCCACCACCGAGTCGTGCGACGCTCGCGCCATGACCCCTCCTGAGGTGCATTAGGTACGACCATATCTTGTCAAAAATATGATCATTGTGTGAGAATCCTGCGAACGCCTCTCGGCGACCGCGGACGAGCCGAGTGTGCCCGACGCCACGCACCCCCTGTATCGACGGAGATCTTTTGGACGACTGGACTCAAACACTCGGCACCGCGCCGCTGCTCGCCATCGCGGCGGGCGCCATCGCGCTCATCCTGGTGCTCATCATCTGGCTGAAGGTGCACGCGTTCCTCGCGCTCATCATCGTGTCGCTCGTGACGGCGTTCGTCGCCGGCATCCCCGTGTCGGCGATCGTGTCGACACTCACCGGGGGGTTCGGAGGAACCCTCGGTACCGTCGCCCTCCTCGTCGCCCTCGGCGCGATGCTCGGACGCTTGATCGAGCACTCCGGTGGTGCGCAGTCGCTCGCCGAGACCTTCGTGCGCATCTTCGGCGAGAAGCGTGCGCCCTTCGCCCTCGGCATCGTCTCGTTGATCCTCGGTTTCCCAATGTTCTTCGACGCCGGTCTTGTCATGATGCTGCCGATCATCTTCGCCATCGCGCGGCGCGTTTCGGGCAACAACGTGCTGCTGTTCGGCCTTCCCGCCGCCGCCGCCTTCTCGGTCATGCACGTCTTCCTGCCCCCGCACCCGGGCCCCGTGACGGCGAGCGAGCTGTACGGAGCGAACCTCGGTCTGCTGCTGATCGTCGGCCTGATCATCGCGTTCCCGATCTGGTACGTCTCGGGTTACCTCTGGGGCACCTTCGTCTCGCGTCGCATCGTGCTGCCCGTTCCCCTGCTGTTCGGTGATGTCGACGCCGATCAGCCCAGCAATCCGCCCAAGCCCGGCACCGTCATCGCCGTGCTGCTGCTGCCGATGCTGCTCATCTTCCTCAACACCGGCCTCACCACCCTCGGCTCCGCGGGAGTGGTCGACACCGACAACATCGTCGTGCAGGTCCTCGTCCTGCTCGGCAACTCGCCTGTCGCCCTGCTCATCACCGTTCTCGTGGCCACCGTCGTGTTCGGCTTCCGCCGCGGCGAGAACGGTACCGCCCTCGAGAAGGTCGTCGACTCTGCGCTCGGACCCGTGTGCTCCGTCATCCTGATCACCGGCGCCGGCGGGATGTTCGGTGCGGTGCTGCGCGCCTCGGGTATCGGTGACGCGCTCGCCGACAGCCTCGGCGACCTGGGCCTGCCCGTCATCGTCGCCGCCTACGTCATCGCCGTGATCCTGCGCCTCGCGCAGGGTTCGGCCACCGTCGCCCTCGTCACCGCCGCGGGCCTGGCCGCCCCGGCCGTCATGGCGGGCGGGTTCTCGCCGCTGCAGATCGTGGCGATCACGCTCGCCACCGCCGCGGGATCGGTCTTCGCCGGTCACGTGAACGATTCCGGCTTCTGGCTGGTCGGTCGGCTCATGGGCATGGACGTCAAGACGACGCTCAAGACCTGGACCGTTCAGCAGGCCATCGAGTCGGTGCTGGGCTTCGTCGCCGCTCTCGCCGTATTCGGCGTCGGGTCGATCCTGTGACCGGCTCGAACACCGACCTGTTCGACGTCTCCGATCGTCTGGCGCTGGTCACCGGGTCGTCCCGGGGGCTCGGTCGCGCCCTGGCGCTCGCCCTCGCCCGCGGGGGAGCGCGCCTGATCGTGCACGGTCGGGATGCGGCAGCCGTCGAGCAGACCCGCGCCCAGGCGGAGGAGCTGTCGAACCACCCCGCGCACGGGGTGACCTTCGACGTCACCGACGCCTCCGCCGTCGAGAGCGCGGTGGCGGGGCTTCTCGCCGAGGTGGGCGTCCCCGACATCCTCGTCAACAACGCCGGAGTCCAGCGCCGCGCACCCATCCACGAGTTCGCGGTGAGCGACTGGGACGACATCGTCGCCGCGAATCTGTCGGGAGTCTTCTACGTGTCGCGGTTCGTCACACCCGCGATGGCGGAGCGTGGCTCCGGCAAGGTCGTCAACGTCGCCTCCGTGCAATCGCGCCTGGCGAGACAGACGATCGCGCCCTACTCGGCCACGAAGGGCGGTGTCGCCCAGCTGACCGCCGGTATGGCGGCGGACCTGGCCCGCCACGGCATCCAGGTCAACGCCCTCAGCCCGGGGTACTTCGCCACGGACATGAACCGTGCTCTCGTCGACGACCCCGAGTTCACCCGCTGGCTCACGCAGCGCACCCCCGCCGCACGTTGGGGAGACGTCGACGAGCTCCGCGGGGCCCTGCTCTTCCTCGCCTCCGATGCATCGAGCTTCGTTTCGGGACAGAACATCTTCGTCGACGGCGGGATGACGGCGGTCGTCTGACCGCGGGAGGAATGACGATGAAGTCTCTGTTGATCGAAAAGGCGAACACCGCGGTCATCCGTGAGGTGCCTCTCCCTGAGCCCGGGGAGGGGCAGGTGCGCCTGCGCGTGGAGTACGTCGGAATCTGCGGATCCGACCTGCACTACTTCTTCGAGGGCGCCAACGGTGCCTTCGTCGTACGCGAACCGCTGGTCCCCGGACATGAGCTGTCGGGACGGATCGATCTCGATCCCTCCGGCGCCCTCGCCCCGGGCACCCCGGTGACGGTACATCCCGCGCGGTTCGGGACCCCCCGTGACGGTATCGAGGACGCGCCCCATCTCTGGCCGGGCGGTTCCTACCTCGGCAGCGCCTCCACCTGGCCGCACACGCAGGGCGCGGCGTCGGAATACCTGGTCGTCGACGCCGGTATGGTGCGTCCGCTCCCCGACGATCTGCCCGTGCGCCGTGCCGTCCTCGCCGAGCCGCTCGCGGTGGCGCTGCACGCGCTCGGCAAGGCGGGCGAGGTCGCGGGGCTCGACGTGCTCGTGACCGGCTCGGGGCCGATCGGTCTCATGGCCATCGCGGCGTCGGTGGCGGCGGGGGCTCGCGTGACCGCGACCGATGTGCTCGCGGGACCGCTCGATCGGGCCGCGGCACTCGGCGCGTACGCGACGATCGATGTGTCGCAGGCGGACGTGGATGCGGGCGCCTATGCCGTCGTGCTCGAGTGCTCGGGCGTCCCCGTGTCCATCTCCACGGCACTACGGGCGGTCCGCCCCGGGGGCACCGTCGTGCAGGTCGGGATGCTTCCCGATGATCCTCGTTCGGTGAACCTGGCACCCTTCATCTCGAAGGAGGTGCGCTATTTCGGCGCGTTCCGCTTCCTCGACGAGATCGATCGGGCGGTGGAGCTGCTCGCATCCACCCCCGGCATCGAGAGCGCGCTGACGCACGAGTTCGCGGTGACGGATGCCGAGGAGGCTTTCGCCACGGCGCGCGACTCGCAGCGCTCGGGCAAGGTCGTCTTCGCTCTCTGAGCACAGACGACTCCCCGGTGGTAGCGACCACCGGGGCGCTTCCGGGCGTCACTCGTCGCTGCGCGCTTTCGTGACCCCGCACGTCACGGCGACGCGTCTCCGCTCGCTACTCGTCGCTGCGCGCTGCCGTGAAGCGGCGGGTGACCGCGATGTCGCGCTCCCCGAGGCCGCGTTCGACGATCTCATCGAACGCGTCGCGCAGGGCGGGCAGCAGAGACGGCCGGGTGCCCGTGGCGGCGGCGATGTCGGCCGCGAATCGCAGGTCCTTGACCATGTAGCCGGCGATGCCGCTGGGGGAGTCGTCGCCGGCGACCAGCTTGTCGCGGCGGCTCTCGAGCAGGTTCGACCCGGCGTAGCCGCCGCCGAGCAGCGCCCAGAGGGCGGCGGGATCGACGTCGGAGCGGGCGGCGAGCTCGGTCGCCTCGCCGAGCGCGAGGATCGTCGATGCCACGACCAGCTGATTGCACGCCTTCGCGACCTCGCCCGCACCGAGAGGACCGAGGCGCACGGGCGTCCCGCACGGGGCGAGCAGGGCCGCGGCCAGATCGGTGTCGGCGGGGGAGCCGCCGAGCATGATCGACAATCGCCCGGCTTTCGCGCCGTCCTCGCCGCCCGAGACGGGGCAGTCCACCACGCGGATGCCGGCGGGCAGGCGCTCCGCCAACTCGCGGACGCCGACCGGAGACGACGTCGAGCCGATGAGCAGCAGGAAGTCGCGATCCCCGACGCCGGCCAGCAGGCCGTCGGGTCCGTCGAGATGCTCCTCGAGCTGAGGAAGGTCGGGGAGCATGACCAGCGCGGCGTCGGTGGCCGCGCCGAGTTCGCGGGCTGTCGACGCCCAGTTCGCTCCCGCGTCGATCAGCGTGGGACGTCGGCGCCGGGCGTGCACCGTGAGTGCTCCGCGGGCGCCCAGGAGATGCTGCGCCATCGGTTCGCCCATCGCTCCGAGCCCCCACACGCCCAAGCGGACGTCGGCCGGAGCGGGAGTGCGGTTCTCTTCGTCGAGCGGGGTCATGCGGTGATTCTACCGGGTGGACAACAGGCTGAACAGGGTTCAATATGATGAACGAGGATTCACGTCAGTCCGCGTCGGCCTCGAACCGCTCGCGGCGGAGGGAGAGACGACGATGTCGACCAACGACAGACTACGCGCCGTGGTGGCCGTGCCCCTGAAGGAAGAGCACTGCCGACTCATCGAGCGGCTGGAGCCGCGGCTGGACCTCGTGCGTGACGCGCGGCTGGCTCATCCGATGCGCGGACCCGCCGACTGGTCCGGTGACCCCACCCACGAGCGGTCGGCGGACGAGCAGGACGAGTTCGACGCCATGGTCGACTCCGCTGACGCGCTCTTCGGCATCCCCGATGTCGACCCCGCCGCCCTCGCCCGCACGGTCGCGGCGAATCCGCGCCTGCGGTGGGTGATGACCACGGCCGCCGGCGGGGGTGGCCAGGTGAAGGCCGCCGGCCTCGACCGCGACGCGCTCGAACGTGTCGTCTTCACCACCAGTGCGGGCGTGCACGGCGGACCTCTCGCGGAGTTCGCCGTCTTCGGGGTGATGGCCGGGGCGAAAGATCTGCCCCGTCTCGCCCGGCAGCAGGCTGATCACGCGTGGACCGACCGCTGGGAGATGCGCCAGGTCGACGAGATGACCGTGCTCGTCGTCGGTCTCGGCGGTATCGGCGCCGAGTGCGCCCGCCGTTTCCACGCCCTCGGTGCACAGGTGTGGGGGACCACCCGCTCCGGCGCGCCCGTCGAGGGGGTCGACCGCTTGGTTCCGCTCGATGAGCTCGTCAGCGCCGTCGGAGATGTGGATGCCATCGTGGTCACCCTCCCCGGCACGGATCAGACGCACCATCTGATCGACGAGCGCGTGCTCGCGGCGGTCAAGCCGGGGGTCATCCTCGCCAGCGTCGGTCGTGGAACGGTGATCGACGAGACGGCGTTGCTCGGGGCCCTCGACGACGGGCGGGTGTCGTTCGCCGCACTCGACGTCTTCGAGGTGGAGCCGTTGCCCGAGGAGTCCCTGCTGTGGCGGCATCCGCGCGTGCTCGTGAGCCCGCACACGGCGGCCTTGAGCAGTAAAGAGGAGGAGCGCATCGCCCGCCGTTTCGCCGAGAACGCCACGCGCCTTCTCGACGGTCAACCGATGCGCGCCGTTGTCGATACGGTCGAGTTCTACTGACGCGCCGCTGCGGTGGCGTCCGCACGACGGGGAGGTCTCGGTGAGCGATGACGAAGAGGGCGGCGTCGTCCGTGATCCTGCTCCGGCGGTGGGGCGCGGCATCCGACTCCTCGGGCTTCTCGCCGAAGCGGGGCGCGCGCTGACCCTCACGGAGCTCGCTGCGGGCCTGGGTCTGGCGAAGTCCTCGACGGCCAATCTGTGCCTGTCGCTGGAGGCGGGGCGCATGATCGAGCGCGTCCCGCTGGGGTACCGCCTCGGCATCCGCACCGCGGAGCTCGGCGGCGCCTTCGCCGCGCAGTTCAACCAGGTGCGCGAGTTCTACGCCGTGTGCGAGACCTCGCCGGTCCTCGCCCGCGAACTCGTCCAGGTCGCCGTACTCGACGACACCGACGCCCTCTACCTCGCGCGCTACGAGGGGTCGCGCACGGTGCGACTGGGAACGCCCCTGGGCTCGCGTTTGCCCGCCGCGCTGTCGGCGACGGGCCGTGCGCTGCTGATGACCCGAGGCGACGACGATGTGCGCGAGATGCTGTCGCGCGGGCGTCCGCTTCCCCGACTCACCTCGCACAGCACGATCGACGTCGACGCCGTGCTGGAGAAGATCGCCGCGGCGCGCGAGCGCGGGTGGGCGGTCGACGACGAGGAGTCGTTCCGCGGCATCGTCGGTGTCGCCGTGCCGCTGGAGGGCTGGGCGCCGGGCGATCCGCAGCTGGCGCTGGGCGTCGGCATCCCTGTCGCGGATGCCACCTCCGAGCGCATCGCCCGCGTCGGCGCCGCGCTGCGCACGGCCGCGCGAGCTCTCACGAATCCGTTCAGCGCCTCCCGCCCCTCCTGATCGCGGCATCCCCTCGCGGGGTTCGGGGCGCATTCCGCCGTTCGGGGCGCCTTTTTCGCGCCCCGATCGGCCGATCCCGCCGCGAACGGCCGATCCCGCCCCGAACGGCCGATCCCGCCCCGAACGGCCGATCCCGCCGCGAACGGCCGATCCCGCCGCGAACGGCCGACCGCGGCCCGAACCCGTCCCCGAGACCTCGCGCCCGGAGCCCGGACGAATGCGGTTCAACATATTGAACTGTGTCCACACGGTTGGTACAGTCGGCTCGTCGCAAGACACCAGCCGATCGAAGGAGATGGCCGTGACCACTGCATCCACACCGACGCCGCAGCCGACGGATGACCCCGAATACGCCGCGAACCTCCGCCGCGCCACCCTCGCCTCGAGCATCGGCAGCGCGCTGGAATACTTCGACTTCGCGCTCTACGGTCTCTCGACGGCGCTGATCTTCAACGTCCTGTTCTTCTCGCAGGACGACCCCGCCCTCGCCACGGTGGCAGCTTTCGCGACCTACGGCGTCGGCTTCCTCGCTCGGCCCTTCGGCGGGCTCTTCTTCGGCGTCCTCGGAGACAAGCTGGGCCGCAAGTGGGTGCTCGTCATCACGATCCTGCTGATGGGCGGGGCGTCGACGGCCATCGGCCTGCTGCCCACCTACGAGGCCGTCGGCATCCTCGCGCCGATCCTGCTCGTGCTCATGCGTCTGTTGCAGGGCTTCGGCGCCGGCGCCGAGCAGGCCGGGGCCACCGTCCTCATGGCCGAGTACGCGCCCGTGAAGCGCCGCGGCTTCTTCTCGGCGCTGCCGTTCATCGGCATCCAGGCGGGAACCCTGCTCGCCGCCGTCGTGTTCAGCCTCATCTCGCTGCTGCCCGAAGACCAGCTGCTCAGCTGGGGCTGGCGCGTGCCGTTCCTCGCGTCCTTCGTGCTCATCCTGCTCGCGTTGTTCATCCGCATGCGTCTGCGCGAGACGCCGACGTTCATCGAGCTCGAGAAGAGCGAGCAGATCGCCGAGCATCCCGTGCGCGACATCTTCACCCGGGGTCTGCCGGGCGTCATCGTCGGCATCGGACTGCGCATGGCCGAGAACGGCGGCTCGTACATGTTCAACACCCTCGCGCTCACCTTCTTCGTCGCCACCGTTGGCGGCCAGGCCGACCGCAGCCTGCTGACGTGGGGTGTGACCCTGGGCTCCCTCATCGGCATCTTCTCGGTTCCGCTGACGGGTGCGCTGTCCGACCGCATGGGCCGGCGCACGGTCTACCGCGCGGGCGCGCTGTTCATGCTGGTGTTCACGTTCCCGGCCTGGTGGCTGATGTCGCTCGGCAGCTATCCGATCACCATCGCGGTCGTCGCGATCGGCATCGGTGTCGCCGTGAACTCGATGCTCGGACCCCAGTGCGCCATGCTGCCCGAACTGTTCGGCAACCGTCACCGCTACCTCGGCGTCGCGATGGCGCGCGAGCTGTCGGCCGTGCTCGCCGGTGGCCTCGCGGGCGTGCTCGGCGCCTACATCATCGCCGTCAGCGATGCGAACTGGCTGCTGCTGGCGATCTACATGGCGACCCTGGCGCTGATCACGACCGCCTCGACGTTCCTCGTCCCCGAGACCCTGCGTCGCGACCTCACGCGCACCGACGACGCCATCAAGGTGTCGCGCGAAGAGGCGGGCGAGGGTGTGGATGCCACGACCGTCACCGTCCGGACCATCCGATGAGCGGCGCGTTCGACCTGACCGGCCGGCTCGCCCTCGTCACCGGCTCCAGCCGCGGCATCGGCCGCACCCTCGCCCAGGGGCTCGCCGAGGCGGGCGCGACGGTCATCGTCCACGGGAGGGATGCCGCGACAGCCGGCCGTGCCGCAGACGAGATCACCGCGACGACCGGGGTGACGGCTCACGTCGCCACCTTCGACGTCGGCGACTCGGCGGCCGTCGACGCGGGGATCGACGCGATCGAGCGCGCCCACGGCATCCCGGACATCGTCGTGAACAACGCCGGCGTCCAGCGCCGCGCGCCCATCGCGGACTTCGCCGACGCCGACTGGGACGACCTGGTGCGCACCAACCTCTCCAGCGCCTTCTACGTCTCACGGCGGGTGGCCCGGGGCATGATCGAACGCGGTTCGGGCAAGCTCGTGCAGATCGGCAGTGTGCAGTCGCAGCTCGCCCGCCCCTCGATCGCCGCGTACGGCGCGACGAAGGGTGCCATAGCCATGTTGACGAAGGGGCTGTGCGCCGACCTGGCACCCCATGGCATCCAGGCGAACGCCATCGCGCCGGGCTATTTCGCGACCGAACTCACGCAGGCTCTCGTCGACGATGAGACGTTCTCGGCGTGGGTGCGCACGCGCACTCCGGCGGGACGGTGGGGCGACACCCGCGATCTGGTGGGGACGCTGGTGTTCCTCTCGAGCTCGGCGAGCGACTTCGTCAACGGCCAGACGATCTTCGTCGACGGCGGAATGACGGCGGTGGTCTGATGCGCATCGCTCGCGTGATCACTCCGGCCGGCATCTCGACCGTCCGCGTCGCCGATGACGGGTCGTTCATCCCCGTCGAAGACCCCTACGCCGCGTTCGCGGTCGGAGAAGAGCCCCGGGATGCCGAGGAGCCCGTCGACGGTGAGCTGACGGCGCCGTGCACGCCGACGGTCGTCGTCGGCATCGCGCAGAACGGGCCGGGCCACGCGTCGCCGGTGCAGGCGTGGCTGAAGAGTCCGCGCACCGTCACGGGCCCGGGCGTCGTGGTCCGGCTGCGCCGCGATGCCGGCAAGACCGTGGCCGAGGCGGAGGTGGCCGTCGTGATCGGGCGGGACACGACCGGACTCACGGCCGAGAACGCCCACGAGTACGTCTTCGGCATCACCGCCGTGAACGATCTGTCCAGCCCCGACCGGGCAGTTGTCGACCCTCGCAACTTCGAGTCGAAGTCGGGGGAGGGGTACACCCCGCTCGGGCCGTGGATCGACACCGCCCTCTCGATCGACGCCGACCTGCCCATGGCTCTGCTCGCCGACGGTGCCACCCGCGCCGAGACCTCCGCCGGCCGGCTGCCCATGACGCCCCGCGAGTGCCTCGCCTATGTGGCGGGGTGGACGACCCTCGGCCCCGGCGACGTGGTCATGATGGGCGCCCCGCATTCGCAGGCGCCGGTCCACCCCGGCGAGACGATCGAGGTCATCATCGGCGACCTGCGCCTGTCGACCCCCACGTCCTGAGGAGTGACGATGACCAATCTCGCCGTGGTGGCCCATGCCGCCGACGACCTGCGCCTGGAAGACATCGATGAACCGATCCCGGATGCCGACGAGGCCGTCGTCGCCGTCGCCTACGGCGGTGTCTGCGGTTCCGACCTGCACTACTGGCGTCATGGCGCGGCTGGAGCCTCCATTCTCCGTGAGCCGCTCGTGCTCGGACACGAGGTGGCCGGGACGGTCGTGCGAGCCGCGGCCGACGGCAGCGGGCCGAGCGTGGGAACGGCGGTGGCCGTTCACCCTCTCACCCCTCGGGGTGACGGGGTGACTCCCTGGCCCGACGATCGCCCGCAGCTCGCACCGGCCTCGACCTACCTGGGCTCCGCCATGCACCTGCCGCACACCCAGGGCGGATTCGCCGAGCGGATCGCCCTGCCCACGCGCATGCTGTTCCCCCTCCCCGAGGGTCTCGACCTGCGCACGGCCGTGCTGGCCGAGCCGGCCGCGGTCGCGTGGCACGCGATAGGGCAGGCGGGAAGTGTGACCGGCCTGCGCGTCGCCGTCATCGGGTCAGGTCCGATCGGCCTGCTGGCCGCGGCCGTCGCGCGCCATCACGGCGCGGCCGAGGTGATCGCCACCGACCTGCACGAGCTGCCCCGGTCGCTCGCGGCTGCGCGCGGTGCCCGCACGCTCGACGCGCGCGACGAGGAGTCCATCGCGCGGCTCCACGCCGACGTCGTCATCGAGTCCAGCGGAACGGTGCCCGGTCTGGCATCCGCCATCGCTGCCGCCCGCCGCGGCGGAACGGTCGTTCTGCTCGGGCTGCAGGCGGCGGGGGGAGTGACGGCTCCGCTCGCGACCGCGATTACGCGCGAGCTCATCCTGACCGGGTCGTTCCGCTTCGGCGACGAGTTCGGCGAGGTGGTCCGCGCTCTGGCCGACGGATCACTCGACGTCGGGGGCATCGTGACGCATGTCATGCCAGCCGCAGAGGCCCTCGCGGCCTTCGCGACCGCCGCGGACTCGTCCGTGTCGTCGAAGGTCGTGC
>NZ_CAUQWC010000029.1:0-21109 GCF_963521695.1 uncultured Microbacterium sp.
CGCCGACACCGGCCGGCCGGCGGCGGCACCCGACGTACACCCCGCGCCCCGCGCCGCCACGCCGACCTCTCCCGCGAACCGCCCGGTCGACCCGGCACGATAGCCTGGACCGACCGAAGGGATCTTCATGTTCATCGTCTCGCTCATCCTGTTCGTCGGCGGCATGCTGCTGACGGGACTGTCGTTCTCGCTCGCCGCTCCCGCGCTGTTCTTCGCGCTCGGCATCATCCTCGTCTCGGCCTCGCTGGCCCTCCCCTTCCACTTCGGCACCCGGTAAGCGGCACGGCGGCCATGATGACGTACACGGTCGCCGATTACCTTCTCGACCGTCTCGCCGAGGCGGGTGTGCGACACCTGTTCGGGGTGCCGGGAGACTTCACGCTCGCCTTCCTCGACCACGTCGAGCGTCACCCCCTCGTCGAATGGGTCGGGTGCGCCAACGAGCTCGGCGCCGGGTACGCCGCCGACGGCTACGGACGCCTGCACGGTCTCGGCGCGCTCAGCACGACCTTCGGCGTCGGCGAGCTCTCGGCCATCAGCGCCGTCGCCGGCAGCTACGCCGAGCATGTGCCCGTCGTCCATGTCGTGGGCGCGCCGACCACCGCCGTGCAAGCCGCCGGTCGGGCGAGTCATCACTCGCTCGGCGACGGCGATTTCGGACACTTCGCCCGCATGACGGCCGAGGTCACCGCCGCGCAGGAGGTGCTGTCGGCCGCCGACGCCCCCGCGCAGATCGACCGCCTCCTCGCCGAGGTGCGTCACCGGCGTCTGCCCGGCTACCTCCTCATCCCGGCTGACGTCGGCGAAGCCCCGACCGAACCGCCGTCCTCACCGCTTCCCGACCCCGACGTCGTCACCGACCCCGTCGTGCTCGCGCGTTTCCGTAACGCCGTCGCCGCCCGCCTCGAGGCGTCCGACTCCGTCGCGGTGCTCGCCGACATCCTCGTCGCTCGTCTCGGCGCCGAGGATGCGCTCCACGGGCTGCTCTCGCACGGGCTCGCCCACGCCTCGCTGCTCTGGGGCCGTCGCGTCGTCGACGAGTCGGCATCCGGATATCTCGGCTCCTACCTCGGCGCCGCCAGCGCTCCCGCGGTGCGCGACGGTATTGAAGAGGTCGACCTGCTCGTGTTGGCCGGCGTGCAGTTCACCGACCTCACCACGGGCTTCTTCTCGCAGCGCATCGATGCGGCCCGCACGGTCGAGATCCGTGGCGAGCACGCGCGCGTCGGCGACGACGACTTCCGCCCCCTCGCGATGCGCGACGCCCTCGACGCCGTGGCCGCCGAGGTGGCGGTACGGGGCGACCGCTTCCGGGCCGACGACTCCACGTCGGCGCTGGCTCCCCCGCAACCGCCTGTCGCCGGTGGCGCCCTCTCGCAGCGGGCCCTGTGGCACGAGGTGACAGCGTTCCTCCGCGACGGAGACACGGTGCTCGCCGACCAGGGCACCTCGTTCTACGGCATGGCCGGAGAACGCCTCCCCCACGGCGTCGTCTTCGGCGGCCAGCCCCTGTGGGCCGCGATCGGCTTCACGCTCCCCGCGATGCTCGGGGCCGCCCTCGCCCGACCCGAGAGACGCCCGGTGCTGCTCATCGGCGACGGTGCGGCGCAGCTCACCGCGGCCGAGCTCGGAACTCTCGTGCGTCACGGCATCCCTGCGGTCATCGTGGTCGTCGACAACGCGGGGTACACCGTCGAGCGCGTGATCCACGGGCTGCACGAGGAATATAACGACATCGCCACCTGGGACTGGACGACGCTGCTCGCGGCGATGGATCCCGCCGGCACGAGCACGGGCGTGCGGGTCGACACTGTCGAAGACCTCCGACGGACTCTCGCCGACGCGCGGTCGTCGTCGTCGTTGACGCTGATCCAGGCGGTGGTGCCCCCCGACGACGTGCCGCCCGTGCTCGCCGACCTCGCCGCTGCGGCCGCCGCCGCGAACCGTCGCGTCTGAGTCGCACCCGGCCCGACACGGGTACCGTTGCACGGTGCCCTTCTCGTTCGATGCCCTCCGTCGCCGCCCCGACCTCGAAGGCCCCGACCTCGTCGCCGTCGACGCCGCTGATCGCCTGATCCTCGACGAGTCGGCCGCCGCGCGCGCGGGTCTCTCCGACGGCGCCCTCGTCGTCATCGGCGACACGCACGGCGCGCTGACCCTGGCCGCGGCGGACGCGGGGGCGCGCGGCATCCGGGTGCATCAAGACGAGCTCCTCGGCGAGCAGGCCCTCGCCGCCAACGCCGCCGAGGCGGGGCTCGACACCGCCTTCGTCTCTCACCCGCTCGACAAAGCGCTCCTCGCGGGGGCGCGCGTGGTGCTTCTGCGCCTGCCGCGCTCGCTGCGGGCGCTCGCCGACATCGCGGGACTCATCGCCTTGCACGCCGACCCCGACGTGGTGGTGTTCGCCGGCGGACGACTCAAGCACATGACCGTCACCATGAACGACGTGCTGCGCGCCCGCTTCGATCGCGTCGACGTCTCGCACGCCCGCCAGAAGTCCCGCGTCCTCATCGCGCGCGGTCCCCACGACGGGGGCGAACCCGTCCCGGAGGCTGCCGAGGCCGACGGCATCCGGGTGCGCGCGTTCGGCGGCGCGTTCGCGGGGGCGTCGATCGACATCGGCACCCGTCTGCTCCTCGCGCACCTGCCCGAACCGCAGGCGTCCGAGGCCATCGACCTTGCGTGCGGCACCGGCGTGGTGGCGGCGGCGCTGGCCACGCGGCATCCCTCACTCCGGGTGCTCGCGTGCGATCAGTCGGCGATCGCCGTCGCATCGGCGCGGGCGACGGCGGCGGCCAACGGTGTCGACGATCGCGTGCGCGTGGAGCGCGACGACATGCTGCGGGCGCACCCGGATGCCACGGCCTCGTTCATCGCGCTCAACCCGCCGTTCCATGCGGGGGCAGCCGTGGCCGACGGCCTCGCACCGCGCATGTTCGCCGACGCGGCGCGGGTGCTGCGTGCGGGAGGAGAGCTGTGGACCGTGTGGAACTCCGCCCTGCAGTACCGCCCGGTCCTCGAGCGCGTCGTCGGACCCACCCGGCAGGTCGCGCGCGATCGCAAGTTCACCGTGACCGTGTCGACGAAACGCTGACGGCGGTCGGCTGCTGCGCGTCGTCCCTCGGATTCTCCGGCTCCGCCCGTCTCCGCCTCACCCCGCCGGCACCCCTGCGCGGCCGCCCCGTGGCGCGTCCGGTGGCGCCGCGCCGCGGCCGAGCGTAGATTCGCAGTCGTCCACGAGGAGGTGCGGCATGCGTGTGCGCACGCTCTCTGTGACGCTCAGCGCCCTGGGCGTGGTCGTGGGTCTGCTCGCGACGGGCCCGGTCGCCACGGCGGGCGCCTCCCCCATTCCTCTGTCGGAGAGTGTGTCGTCCCCGCTGCTCGCCGACTGCTCGAGCATCACCGGCAACGGTCGCGGCTACGCCCGACTCCACGACATCGCGTTGTGCGGCGCCGACACCATCCCACCCGATGAGCCGTTGCGCGTGGAGGCCGTCGGCGGCGAGGAGTGCGGGTCGGCCACCCTCACCCTCACCAGTCGGGGCGGAGGGCTTGCGACGGTCTCGTGGCGGGTGGCATCCACCTCGGGTCCCATCCTCGACGTCGAGCTGGACGCGTCGTTCTCGGGCCGGACGGGCGGGACGATGCGCCGGTTCTCGGTCCGCGAGCCCTCGCTGCACGCCACGGGTTCCTCGATCGCGCTCCTCGGTTCCGGCCCGGCGATGGCCACGTTGTCGGGCACCGTCGAGACCTTCACGGCCACCTGCCGCATCGCCCCCGCGAGCGTGCGGGTGCACCTGCGCTGACGCGCGGCACCCTGCTTTCGGGAGCACAACGCAGGAGTTTCCACGGACCGGACGCTCCGATCCGCCGTCCGACGACAACGGATCCGCGAAGTTCCTGCGTTGTGTCCGTCGTGGCGCGCAACCTGCCCGGAGACCGCGCCGCATGCGGATGCCGGCCGACCCGGCTCAGCCCTTCCCGCCGGGCGGGCCCACGACGAGCAGCACCACGAACACCACCGCGACGACGGCGACGAGCGCGAGAGCGAGCGCCCACGGACGCCGCAAGAAGAAGCGCAGCATGCGATCGACGGGCCGACGGTCGCGCGGGTCGGCGGTCTCGTCGAGCCGCCACGCACCGCGGAGTCGTCCGGTGCGCTGCAGCCAGACCTCGGTCGGAATCGTCGCATACGGGATGACCGCGCTGACGACGGCCAGCGCCGTCGGTCCGATCCCCCACCGCTGGTTCAACGCGACGAGCACGGCGGTGGCGCCGTAGGCGAGGAACACGAACCCGTGGATGCCACCCCCGATCGTCACCGCGAGAGGCAGGTCGGCCACGGCGCGCAGGATCAACCCGCCGATCAGCAGGGTCCACGAGACCGCCTCGGCGATCGCGAGCGTACGGAACAGGTTCAGGGGCGTGCGGAACACGTCTCTCCTCGGGCGGGTCGGGGCTTCCCACCCTACGCAGGAGCGTCACGCTCACGCGGCCGCTCGCCTCGACATCGAGGAGTCACTCGATGGGCTGGTCGTCCCCCTCCAACGAGGAATCTGATTTCGCCCCCTCCGCCGCGGTCGTCGTGTCGGGTTCGGGCCCGGGTTCGATCGGGGGCTTCTCGCGCTCGGCATCCATGGATCCACCTCACCAGAGATCGTGGACCGGATGCCAGCACCTTGACGCCGCAGACGCCTGTCGGCCGACCGTGGGGGAAGCCGAGGTGGAGCGTAGGGTGGTCGGGTGGCGGAATCCCGGGGACGCGTGTGGACCGGGGTCATCCGGGTCGGACCCCGCGCCGGCGATCATCGCGTGGCCGTCCGCGCCGTCCTCAGCGTCGGCGTCCCCCTCGTCGTCCTGCTGCTGATCGGCCGACTCGACCTCAGCGTCTACGCCAGCTTCGGCGCCTTCGCCGCGCTGTACGGCCGCACCGACAAGCCACGGCCGCGCGTGATCATGCAGGCGACCGCCGGGGTGATCCTCGTCTCCTCGATGCTCGTCGGCACGGTCGTCTCGGCGCTCGCGACCCCGGCGGTCGTGGGTGTCGTCGTCGTCGCCGCGCTCGCCTCGGCCGTCACCCTCTTCGCGTACCGCGCTCAGTGGCATCCGCCGGGAGCGCTCTTCGCGGTCTTCGCCGGTGGCGCGACGGCGAGCCTTCCGGCCACGTGGTGGTCGCTGCCGCTCGTCCTCCTCGTCGGCGGCGCGAGCGTGGCGTGGAGCCTCATCGTCACCGTCGCTTTCGTGCTCGCCCGCCGCGGATCGTGGACGCGGCCGACACGCTCTCGCCCGACGATCGGTCCGGTCGCGTGGGAGATGGCGGCGACCGTCGGCGCCGCCGCCCTTCTCGCGGGCATCGCCGGAGCGCTCCTGGTGGGCACCCACTGGTACTGGGCGATGGTGGGAGCGGTCGCGGCCGTCGGCGGCGCGCACGTGACGGCCCGTCTCATCCGCGGCGTCCAGCGCCTGGTCGGCACGCTCCTCGGCGTGCTCATCGCGGCGGGGCTTCTCGCCCTCCATCTCCCACCCTGGCTCGTCATCCTCATCGCCGTCGCGCTGCAGGCCGCATCCGAGCTGTTCGTCGGCCGCAACTACGGCATCGCGATGATCTTCATCACCCCTCTCGCGCTGCTGATGATCTCGTTGGCCTCCCCCGCGACGCCCGAGATGCTGCTGCGCGACCGTGTGATCGAGACGGTCATCGGCGTCGCGGTGGGGACGGTCGTCGCCATCGTCTCCGCGGTCCTGCGCCGCCGACCCTCGAGGAGCTGATCCGCTATGACCGCCGCGACCGCCAAACCCCTCGGCCACATCGCCGCCGAACGCATCAGCGCGGGGTGCTACGGCGCCCTGGTGTCGGCATCCACCCTCGTCGGTCTCGGCAGTTCCGACCTCGGGGCGGTCATCGCCGTCGTCGCGCTGACGAACGTCGTGTATTTCGCCACCCACGTCTTCGCCTACTCGGTAGGCGACACGTCGTCGGAGCGCCCGTCGAGAATCGTCGCCCACCACCTGCGCGTGAGCGCGCCGATGGTGTCGGTGACCTTCCTGCCGCTCCTCGTCGTGGTGGTGCTGGTCGCCTTCGGGGTCGACCTGCCGACGGCGCTGCTCTGGGGCGTGGGCGTTGCGATGGCGTACCTCGTCGTGGTCGCCACCGCCGGAGCACGGTTGCGCGGCTACTCCGGCCTCGGGGTCGTGTTGACGGCGATCGGTGCGGCTCTGATGTCGGCTCTGCTGATCGTGGCGAAGCTGCTGCTGCACTGAAGACGTCGGACGCACGGTACAGCCCCCGGGCGGCGGCCGGGCGCAGGCGCCCCTCCCTCACACGGCGGTCGTGGTGTGGTCGCCGTGACGGTGGACGATGCGCCACAGGCCGTCCTCCCGACGCCAGACGTGCGTCACCCGCACCACGAACGAGCGCGGCTCGGTTCCGTCGACCGACAGGGTGCCGCGCTCCCGCCCGGCCGTCATCGCCCAGTCGTCGCCGACGAGCACGCGGTCGTACTCCGGCACGAGGGCCCCGCCGCGGAACCGCCGGGCCACCGCCCGCAGGGTCGACTCCACTTCCGCGGCGGTCGTCGCGTGCGTGCCGAACCCGCCCATCAGGGTGGCATCGTCGGTCGGTGTCCACAGTGCAGCGAACGGATGCGGGTCGCCGTGCCCCATGGCATCCAGAGCCGCCGCCACCGCGCGGAGCGCATCATCGAAGGGCTGCAGCGACTGCGCCGCAGACGTGTCGTCGAGGGGTCCGCTCGTCATGGACACATCATCCCGTGTCGCGGCGCGGAGCACCTCGGCGCGTGACAGGGTGGGTTCTCGTGACCCCTCCTCCCCCGACGCCCGAACTCACCGTGGTCGGCGCGATCAACGTCGACCTCACCGCCCGCGTCGAACGGGCCCCGGCCGCGGGTGAGACCGTCGCCGACGGCGTGCTCCAGCGCGGACCCGGCGGCAAAGGCGCGAATCAGGCGGTCGCCGCCGCCCGGCTCGGAGCCGCCGTGAGGGTGATCGGTGCCGTGGGCGCCGACGCCGAGGGGCGTGGCATCCGGGATCGACTCGCCTCCGTCGGCGTCGATGCCTCCGGCGTCCAGACCTCGGATGCCGCCACCGGCACGGCCCTCATCGTCGTCGACGCGACGGGTGAGAACTCGATCGTCGTGTGCGCCGGCGCCAACGCGGCCATCGACGCGGAGGCGCTCGACATCGAGACCGGTGCTGCGGTGCTCATGCAGCTGGAGGTGTCGGATGCCGTCGTCTCGGCCGCCGCGAAGGCCGCCGGGTTCTTCGCCCTCAACGCCGCCCCCGCCCGTCCGCTCCCCGCGGGGGTGCTCGAGCGGTGCGACCTGGTCATCGTCAACGAGACGGAGTACGCGCAGCTGCCCGAGGTGCACGACGCGCCTCTGCTGTGCGTGACGCTCGGCGCCGATGGCGCGCGCCTGTATCGTCACGGCGAGCTGGCGGCATCCGCTCCCGGCGTCGCGACGACCGTGGTCAACACCGTCGGGGCGGGCGATGCGTTCTGTGCGGCGCTCGTCGTCGGCCTGCTGCGCGGCGATGGGCCCGACGACGCGCTCGCGCGCGCGTGCGCCGTCGGTGCGGCGGCCGTTGCCGACGAGGCCTCGCAACCCGCACTCCGGCACCTCGACACGTACGGGGTGGCGCGATGACCCGGCGCCCGATCCTCGTCGACTGCGACACCGGCATCGACGACGCCCTCGCCCTCGCCTATCTGCTGGCCGAGCCCGCGGTCGAGATCGTCGGCGTCACAACGGTCTCCGGCAACACGGATGCCGCCCGCGCGGCCGCCAACACCCTCTCGCTCTTCGAGTTGGCCGGGGCCGACGACATCCCCGTCGCCGTGGGCGCCCACGACTTCCGTGGCCGCGCATACGCGGGCGGCGCTCCCCACGTGCACGGCGACGACGGCGTGGGCGGCATCGCCCTGACCGCGTCGGCACGTGCCCATGACGCCCGCGCCGCCGTCGAGCTGATCGACCATCTGGCATCCCGGCATCCGGATCTCACCGTGCTCGCCCTCGGGCCTCTGACGAACCTCGCGGCCTACGCCGAGGCGCCGGGCGTGGCCCGGTTCGACCGCCTCGTCGTCATGGGCGGCGCGTTCGCGCACTCGGGGAACGTCACGGCGTGGGCCGAGGCGAACATCCACAACGATCCCGAGGCTGCCGCCGTGGTGTTCGCCCAGGAATGGGACACCACCCTCGTCCCCCTCGACGTGACGATGACGCAGACCCTGGATGCCACCGACCTCGTGCGCCTCGAAGCGATCCCCGGTGCGCTCCCGCAGGCGTTGGCCGCGATGCTGCCGCTCTACCTCGACTTCTACGCCGGACGCGTCTTTCCCGACCGCCGCTGCGCCCTGCACGATCCGCTGGCCGCCATGGTCGCCGCGGGTTCCCTGCGCGGGGTCAGCGTCTCGCCGGGTCAGGTTGAGGTGCGCCTCGAGCGCGGCGAGCGTGGGCGCACGGTGTCGTCGCGCGGCTCTTCGACGCAGCGGTGGGTGCGGGGCATGGAGGGGTCGGCCGTCGAGACGCTGCTGGGACGGTTGGAGGGGCGGGAGTGGCCGGGGTGATGCGGCCCTCCCTTTTCGTCGCCCTTCAGTCGGCGGCGAAACGCGGGTCGCGGGCGTAGTCCTGCTGACGCAGGGCGAGGGCGGCGCGGACCTGCCCGGGGGCGTCGTCGCCGACCAGCACGCGCATCCGTTCGTCATCGTCGTCGCAGACGCGGCGGAAGATCGCGTCGGCTGCCTCGTCAGGGTGCGTCCCCCCGGTCGATTCGCCGGTCGCTGGCCAGGGAACCTCGGTGGTGCCGAAGAGCTGTAGGCGGAGCGCGTCGTACTCGGGCCGGGGTTCGCCGAACCGCATGCTCCCACCAGCCCAGTCGGTGTCGAGGGCGCCGGGTTCGATGAGCGACACGCGGATGCCGAACGGCCGTACCTCGGCCGCCATTGCCTCGCTGAAGGCTTCCAGCCCCCACTTGGAGGCGTTGTACAGCCCGAGCAGGGGGACCGTGCCGACGGCGCCCACGGTGGAGATCTGGACGATGTGCCCGGTCCCCTGCGCGCGCATGATCGGGATCACCGCCTGGCTGAGCCAGAGGGGACCGAGCGTGTTCGTCTCGATGATCGCCCGCGCATCGTCTTCCGACACTTCTTCGGCGGCGCCGATCAGTCCGTACCCGGCGTTGTTCACGAGCACGTCCAGCGACCCCATCTGAGACGCCGCCGTGCCGACCACGTCGAACGCCGCCGTCCTGTCTCGCACGTCGAGGGCGAGCACGGTCAGGCGGTCGTGAGCGGGAAGGCTGTGGTCGCCGCGAACCGTCGCCACCACGGAGTGGCCCGCCGAGAGGGCGCGCAGAGTCAGGGCGAGACCCAGCCCACGATTGCCTCCGGTGATCATCCATGTCTTCGGTGAGGTCATGCAGACACCCTACGCAAATGTGGACGCTGCGTCTCGTTTCAGCCGTAAGCTCTTATCATGGCCCGCCCGACCACGCGCAAGAAGGTGCACGAGGCCGTCCTCGCGCTCGCCCGCGAGAGTCGCGTCGACTCCCTCACCATGGAGGGCGTCGCCGCCCGCGCGGCAATCAGCAAGCAGACCCTGTACCGTTCGTGGCCCACCACGGGCGCGATCCTGTTCGACGCCCTGCTCGCGCGCAGCGAGGGCACGGACGGTGAGATCGTCGTCCCCGACACGGGCGATCTCGGCGCCGACCTCGACACTCTGGCCACGGCGATGGTCGCGGAGCTCACCGATCGCACGGTCGAGCCGCTCTTGCGCGCGGTGACCGCGGAAATCCAGACGGATGCCGCACTGGCGGCGCAATACCGCGAGACGCTTCTGTCGGTGCAGATGTCGGCGATCGCCGACCGGCTGCGACGCGGCGGCGTCGCCGAACCCGACGAGGTCGCGGAGTTGTTCGTCGGGCCGATCCTGCATCGCTGGCTCCTGCGGTCCCGCCCATTCACCGCGGACTGGGTCGCGCGGCACGTCGCGCGGACGGTGCGGGCGGCGGGCTGAGCCGGCTTCGTCGATGCGCGAACTCACTCGTCTGGTGGCGATCGACGACGGCGCGGCACCGTCGTCCCGGCCGCGTCGATATCCCCGCGTCGACACACGAAAGACCCGCCGTCGCGAGCGCGAAGACGGGTCTCTCGATGGTGTGGCGGACAGTCAGAAGTCCCAGTCGTCATCCTCAGTCGCCTCGGCCTTGCCGATGACGTACGACGAACCCGAGCCGCTGAAGAAGTCGTGGTTCTCGTCGGCGTTCGGCGAGAGAGCCGACAGGATCGCCGGGTTCACGTTCGTCACCGACGACGGGAACATCGCCTCGTAGCCGAGGTTCATCAGCGCCTTGTTGGCGTTGTAGTGCAGGAACTTCTTGACGTCTTCGCTCAGGCCGACCGAGTCGTAGAGGCTCTGCGTGTACTGCACCTCGTTGTCGTAGAGCTCGTACATCAGCGAGAACGTGTAGTCCTTGAGGTCCTGACGACGCGCCTCGTCGACCGTCTCGAGACCACGCTGGAACTTGTAGCCGATGTAGTAACCGTGCACGGCCTCGTCGCGGATGATGAGGCGGACCAGGTCGGCCGTGTTCGTCAACTTCGCGCGGCTCGACCAGTGCATGGGCAGGTAGAAGCCCGAGTAGAACAGGAACGACTCCAGCAGCGTCGAGGCGACCTTGCGCTTGAGCGGGTCGTCTCCTCGGTAGTAATCCATGACGATGCGCGCCTTCTTCTGAAGGAACTCGTTCTCGCTCGACCAGCGGAACGCCTCGTCGATCTCCTTCGTCGAGCACAGCGTCGAGAAGATCGACGAATAGCTCTTGGCGTGCACCGACTCCATGAACGCGATGTTCGTGTAGACGGCCTCCTCGTGCGGAGTGAGCGCATCGGGGATGAGCGAGACGGCGCCGACCGTGCCCTGGATCGTGTCGAGGAGCGTGAGACCCGTGAACACGCGCATGGTGAGCGTCTGCTCCTCGGGGGTCAGCGTGTTCCACGACTGGATGTCGTTCGACAGCGGCACCTTCTCGGGGAGCCAGAAGTTGTTCACGAGACGGTTCCAGACCTCGAGGTCTTTGTCGTCTTGAATGCGGTTCCAGTTGATGGCCTGCACGTGGTTCAGCAGCTGTAGCTTCTCAGCCATGGCGTTCCTGCGTCCTCTATCGGTGTGTCAGTCGGGGGGTGTCAGCGGCTCAGAGCATGCACGAGACGCACTCGGTCATGTCGGTGCCCTCGAGCGCCAACTGACGGAGGCGGATGTAGTAGATGGTCTTGATGCCCTTGCGCCACGCGTAGATCTGCGCCTTGTTGATGTCGCGCGTGGTGACGGTGTCCTTGAAGAACAGCGTCAGCGACAGGCCCTGGTCGACGTGCTGCGTCGCCGCGGCGTACGTGTCGATGACCTTCTCGTACCCGATCTCGTACGCGTCCTGGTAGTACTCCAGGTTCTCGTTCGTCATGAACGGCGCCGGGTAGTAGACGCGACCGAGCTTGCCTTCCTTGCGGATCTCGATCTTCGACGCAATCGGGTGGATCGAGCTCGTGGAGTTGTTGATGTACGAGATCGAACCGGTCGGCGGCACCGCCTGCAGGTTCTGGTTGTAGATGCCGTGCGCCTGCACCGACGCCTTCAGCTCACGCCAGTCGTCCTGCGTCGGGATCTGGATGCCGGCGAACAGCTCCTTCGTCTTCTCGGTCTGGGGAGCCCACACCTGATCGGTGTACTTGTCGAAGAACTCCCCCGACGCGTAGGTGGAGTTCTCGAAGCCGTCGAACGAGGTGCCGCGCTCGATAGCGAGGCGGTTCGAGGCCCGCAGCGCGTGGAACAGCACCGTGTAGAAGTAGATGTTCGTGAAGTCGATGCCCTCGTCGGAGCCGTAGTAGACGTGCTCACGGGCGAGGTAGCCGTGCAAGTTCATCTGGCCGAGGCCGATGGCGTGCGAGCGGTCGTTGCCGTCTTCGATCGAGCGCACCGAGGCGATGTGGCTCTGCACGCTGACGGCGGTGAGGGCGCGGATCGCCGTCTCGACCGTGAGGCCGAGGTCGCCGCCGTCCATCGCCAACGCGATGTTCATCGAGCCGAGGTTGCAGCTGATGTCCTTGCCGATGGCGTCGTACGAGAGGTCCTCGTTGTACGTCGTCGGGGTGTTGACCTGGAGGATCTCCGAGCACAGGTTCGACATGTTGATGCGGCCGGCGATGGGGTTCGCCTTGTTCACCGTGTCTTCGAACATGATGTACGGGTAGCCCGACTCGAACTGGATCTCTGCGAGCGTCTGGAAGAACTCGCGCGCGTTGATCTTCGTCTTCTTGATGCGGGGGTCGTCGACCATCTCGCGGTACTTGTCAGTGACCGAGATATCGCCGAACGGCTTCTTGTAGACCTTCTCGACGTCGTACGGCGAGAAGAGGTACATGTCTTCGCCGTTCTTGGCGAGCTCGAACGTGATGTCGGGGATGACGACACCCAGCGACAGCGTCTTGATGCGGATCTTCTCGTCGGCGTTCTCACGCTTGGTGTCGAGGAAGCGCAGGATGTCGGGGTGGTGCGCGTTGAGGTACACCGCGCCGGCGCCCTGACGGGCACCCAGCTGGTTGGCGTAGCTGAAGCTGTCTTCGAGCAGCTTCATGACGGGGATGATGCCCGACGACTGGTTCTCGATCTGCTTGATCGGGGCCCCCGCCTCGCGGATGTTCGACAGCAGCAGGGCGACGCCGCCACCGCGCTTCGACAGCTGCAGCGCGGAGTTGATGCCGCGGGCGATCGACTCCATGTTGTCTTCGATGCGCAGCAGGAAGCACGACACGAGCTCGCCGCGCTGGGCCTTGCCGGCGTTGAGGAAGGTGGGGGTGGCCGGCTGGAAGCGGCCCGAGATGATCTCGTCGACCAGCTGCACCGCCAGACGCGGGTCGCCGTCGGCGAGGGCGAGGGCGGTCATGACGACGCGGTCCTCGAAGCGCTCGAGGTAACGCTTGCCGTCGAAGGTCTTCAGCGTGTAGCTCGTGTAGTACTTGAACGCGCCGAGGAACGTCTCGAAACGGAACTTGGCGCCGTAGGCGCGGTCGTTGAGCTCCTGGATGAACTCCATCGAGTACTTCGCGAGCACGGTCGGCTCGTAGTACTCCTTCTCGACGAGGTAGTCGAGGCGCTCCTTGAGGGAGTGGAAGAACACCGTGTTCTGGTTGACGTGCTGCAGGAAGTATTCCCGTGCGGCGCGCTTGTCGGCGTCGAACTGGATCTTGCCGTCGGCGTCGTACAGGTTCAGCATCGCGTTGAGGGCGTGGTAGTCCAGTCCCTCGAAGCGCGCCTCGGTCTTGAAGTCCACGTCGGTCAGCTCAACTTCCACCATCGTTCCAATCCCTCGGTGACCCGCTCGACATCGTCGGGGGTGCCGAAAACTTCTAGCCGGTAAAGGTGCGGCACCGCGCACTTGCGCGCGACGATGTCACCGGCGAGGCAGAATGCGTCGCCGAAATTCGTGTTACCCGCGGAGATGACCCCGCGGATGTTGCGTCGGTTCCGCTCCTCGTTGAGGAACCGGATGACCTGCTTGGGGACCGCGCCCTTCTCGACGCCCCGGCCGGCACCCCCACCGTAGGTGGGAGTGACCAGCACGAAGGGTTCGTCGATGTCGAGGGCCGGGTCGGTCGGCAGCAGCGGAATGCGCACGGCCCGCTTTCCGAGCTTCCCGATGAAACGTGCGGTGTTGCCCGACACGCTCGAGAAGTAGACCAGCAGCGGAGCCTCGGTCGCCGACATGACAGCGCTCATGACAGGGGTCTGAGAGCGTGTCGGGGGGTCAGGCGAGACGTGACGCCAGCTCGTCGATCTTGTCGGGACGGAAGCCCGACCAGTGGTCCTCGTCGGTGATGACGACGGGTGCCTGCAGGTACCCGAGCGACTTGACCTGCTCGAGCGCCGACGGGTCTTCGGACAGGTCGAGCACGTTGTACTCGATGCCCTTCGAATCGAGTGCGCGGTAGGTCGCGGTGCACTGGACGCAGGACGGCTTGGTGTAGACCGTGATCGCCATGTCGTTCTCTCTTTCCCCTGGAAAATCATCGTCCGGACGGGCAGGGCTCGCCGGGACCTCAATACTACATATGGGGACAGGCATCGGAAGGGACCACAAGGGGTAGTAGTTACATCCGTGTGATTTTCCACCGTCTCTCCCCAGATACAACACAGGTTGTCCACGTTTTCATCCACAGATCGACCCCCATTCGGCGTCCTGTTAACACGCGCGATTCCGCGGTTGTCGCGGTGCGCGCCCGCTGTTGTCCACAGTTCGCACGCTAGACGGGGGTTCCGACATCGCACAGGCCGACGATTTCGGTGACCGGCGTGTCGCGGCGTGTCGCGGCATCCGGTGTCCGAGGTCACACGCCGAGGTCACACGATCCGCTCGACATCACCCCGTCTGCGCCACGAGAGAAGTGTGATCTCGACACGATCGTGTGATCTCGGCGCCGGCCCGCGCGAGCCGAAGCGCGTGTCGGAGGTCGGTTGTAGCGTGGTGCGGTGGCCGGCTACCGCGTACTCCTTCGAACCCCTGGCGTGGGGCGCATCATCGCCGCGCAGTTGACGGCACGCTTCCCCAACGGCATGACGAGCCTCGCGGTGCTGCTGCACATCGAGCACGTCACCGGTTCGTACGGGGCGGCCGGTCTCGTGCTCGCCGCCACGAGCATCGGCCAGGCCGTCGCCGGTCCCGTCACCAGTCGATGGATGGGCGTCTGGGGCATGCGGCGCGTGCTCTCGGTGACGCTGCTGGTGTGCGCGGCCGCCATCGCGACCCTCGCCCTCATCGAGATGCCCCTGCCCCTCTACATGATTCTCGGGCTCGTCGCCGGACTCTCGACCCCTCCGGTGCAGTCGGCGGTGCGCACCATCTATCCGAAGATGGTGCCGTCGAAACAGCTCACTCCGCTGTACTCGCTCGATGCCTCGTTGCAAGAGATCATCTGGGTGCTCGCGCCCGTGGTGATCACCCTCGTCGCCACCCAGATCGGCACCGTTCCGGGCCTGCTGTTGATCGTCGTCATCCTGCTCGGCGGCGGCGCGTGGTTCATCTTCAGCCCCGAGGTGGGCCGCGTCCGTATCCCCCGCAGCCGCCGCGCCCTCGGTCGCGTGCTCGCCAAGCCGCCCGTCATCCTGGCCACCGCCACCGGGTTCCTGCTCATCGGCGCGTGCGCGGCCGTCGAGGCCGGCGTCGTGGCGACGTTCGATCACGGCGGCCTGGAGGCGGGGCTCATCCTCGCCGTCTTCGCCGTCGGCAGCCTCGCGGGCGGGCTCTCGTTCGGGCACATCCCCATCGGCCCGTGGGCCATGGCCCGTCGCTTCGCGATCGTCGCCCTCGGCCTGTCGCTGACCATCGTGTCGCTGAACGCCTGGTGGCTCGGGGCCACCCTGATCGTCGCCGGCGCCGGCATCGCCCCCGCCCTCGCGGTCATGTTCGCGATGACCTCGGCGAGCGTGCGCTTCAGCGAGACCGCCGAGGCCTACGGCTGGATCGGCACCGGTCAGCTCATCGGCGCGGCCGCAGGATCCGCCGTCGCGGGCTTCCTCGTCGACGGCGTCGGCCCCACCGGCGCGTACGTCGCCGCGGCCGGCTTCGCCATCGCCGGGTTCATCGTCTCGGCCGTGTTCGTCCGCGGCTTCCCCGACCTGCGGCACCGCGACTCGAGCCCGATCCCCGACACCGAACCCGTCGAGACGATCACCTGATTCCGGATGCCGCTCCGCCCGGCATCCCCTTCCCCTCAGGCGCGGACCGTGTCCCGCCGAGCTGCTCGGGTTCGCCTCCCCCTGGTGTGACGCGGAATCGGTTTGTTCGGGGCGGAATCGGCGCGTTGAGGCGCGAAACTCCCGCCCCGAACGTACGGATCCGCCCCGAACCACTCCGCCCCTGCACCGAGACGCGGCTCGAGCAGCGACGGCGCGGCGGGACGCGAACCGCCCGCGAAAGCGCAGCACACGCCGCGCACCACTCCGCCCCGGCACCCGCCGCAGGGTTTGGGGCGGAATCGGCGCCTTGGGGCGCGAACCCCCCGCCCCGAAACGCACAGATCCGCCCCAGACCGCGGGCCCCGGCACACCACAGCGCCCCAAACCCGCGCGTGCGTCAGCGCGTGCGACGCAGCAGCTCGAGGACGGCGAGCGCGTAGGCGTCGGCCGGCGCCGGGTGATCGAACACCAGCGTCGCCCCGCCGATCGAGATCTCGACCTCGTAGGTGTCGGATAGTCGGCGCAACGACCGGAACGTCGCGCGCAGCAGCTCGCGCAGCTGCGATTCCGACGGCAACCACAGGGCGTCTTCGGTGGCGACGGAGTCCAGCGCCCACTCGGTCGTGCCGTTGAAGGCGAGGATGCGTCCGGTCGGGTAGTCGCGGGGCTCGACGGTCATGTCGCTCACCGTGAAGACGTCGGCCTCGAACTCCGGCTCGTCCAACTGGAAGCGGTCGCCGGACCGCGGGTGCCACACGAGTCCCGCCGCGCGGAGCGCCTGAGCCATCTCGGTCGAGATCATGGCATCCATTCTGGGGGCGATCCCGCGGCACGGGTCCGCGCGCACCCTCTCGGCGAGGGAAGAATGGATGCCATGCCCGCACCCGTGACTCTCCCCCGCCTGTCGTGGGGCTCGCCCGACGGCCGTCGCGCCCTGCTCGCCCACGGTCTCGGTTCGGACGGCGCCCTCATGTGGCGGTACGGCACGGCCCTCGCCGATGCGGGATGGCACGCGGTGGCGGTCGACCTGCGGGGGCACGGCGTCGCACCGCGCGCGCTGGACTACTCCCTCGCCGCGTACGCCGCCGACCTCGCCGCGACGGCACCGGAGGCGGACGCCCCGTGGGACGCCGTGATCGGGCACTCGCTGGGCGGCGCCGCGGCGACCGTCGCGGCGGCGGACGATCCCGGGTGGACGCGCCGGCTCATCCTGATCGACCCCGCCATCGCCCTGTCGGACGACGACCGCGAGATCGTGCGTGTGAGCCAGGAGCAGGCGTTCGCCGATCCGAGCGTCGAGGCGGTGCGGGCGGCGCACCCCGCGTGGCATCCGATCGATGTGGAGCTGAAGGCCCGTGCCACGCAGCGTGCGAGCCGATGGGCGGTCGAGCAGACGAGCCTGCAGAACGCCGAGTGGGACGTGCGGGCCGCAGCGGCCGCGCTCACGGTGCCCACCCACGTGATCGGAGCGGATCCGGCGGTGCACTCGATCTTCACGGGCGATCTCGCCGCGGAGGTGCGGCACAACCCGGTCATCACGATGAGTGTCATCGCGGGCGCCGGGCACTCCCCGCATCGCGATCGACCCGAAGCGGCGGTCACCGCGCTGCTCGACGCGCTGGGCTGAGCGCGACGCTCGCCGCTCGCCCCGAGCGGCTCCGGGGCGGGTCGGCGTCGCCGAACGGGCGACGGGTCCACGCGTGTCCAATCTCGCAGAAGCGTCCGGATCTCGCAGAATGACGCCCTGACCCTGCGAAGAAGATGACCCTCTGCGGAGTCGCTGTCACCCCCGGGCGCGATGTCGGTGGTCCCGAGCAGAATGGATGCCATGACCTCGTTCGATCCGACTCGGTATCTGCCCGACGATCTCCTCGCGCGCATCCACGACCGAGCGGCGGTGCACGACCGCGAGAACACCTTCCCCCACGACGACCTCGACGACCTGCGCGCGGCGGGGTATCTCGGCGTCCTCGTCCCGGAGGCCGCCGGGGGAGCGGGCCTGAGCCTGTCCGAGGTGTCGTTGCTGCAGCAGCGTCTCGCGGGCGCGGCCCCGGCGACGGCGCTCGCGGTCAACATGCACCTGGTGTGGACGGGCGTCGCCAAGGTGCTGCGCGACCGCGGCATCGACGACCTCGCCTTCGTCGAGGAAGCGGCGGCGGCCGGCGAGGTGTTCGCCTTCGGCATCAGCGAGGCGGGCAACGACCTCGTGCTGTTCGGCAGCGACACCGTCGCCGAGCCCGACGGAGAGGGCGGTTACGCCTTCACGGGCACCAAGATCTTCACCTCCCTGTCTCCCGTGTGGCAGCACCTGGGCGTGCACGGGCTCGACTCGACGTCATCCGACGGGCCGAAGATGGTCTTCGCCTTCCTCGACCGCAGCGACGCGGTCGTCACGCGCGACGACTGGGACACCCTCGGCATGCGCGGCACGCAGAGCCGCACGACCGAGCTCCGCGGCGCGCATGCCCCGGCCGAGCGCGTCGTGAGGCGGATCGATCCGGGCCCGCAACCCGATCCTCTGGTGTTCGGCATCTTCTCCGTCTTCGAGATCCTCCTGGCCTCGGTCTACACCGGTGTCGCGCGGCGCGCGCTCGACCTCGCCGTCGAGGCGGCGACCTCGCGGCAGTCCAAGAAGACGGGCTCCACGCACGCGAACGATCCCGACATCCGCTGGAGGGTGGCCGACATGGCCCTGGCCTACGAAGCCCTCCCGCCGCAACTCGCCTCTCTCGCTCGCGACATCGACGACCTCGCCGACCACGGCCCACGGTGGTTCTCGCTGCTCTCGGGCGTGAAGCACCGCGCCGTCACCACGGCGAAAGACGTCGTCGACGACGCGATCCTGGTCGGGGGCGGCGCCGCCTACTTCACGCGCAACGAACTCAGCCGCCTCTACCGAGACGTCCTGGCCGGCATGTTCCACCCGTCCGACGCCGAGTCCGCCCACTCGACCGCCGCGTCCGCGTGGCTCGGACCGGTGACGGCCTGATGGCCCGCACCTCGACGGCGGCGCTGAGCCCCGCCGACCAGGAGCGCCGTCGCGCCCTGCGCGTGATGAAAGGCGTCGCCCTGGGCGCCCTGCTCGGCATGGCGATCGTCTTCGCGATCTCGTTCTCGTTGCAGCGCGAGGCCGAGTGGCTGCAGTACGTCCGTGCGGCCGCCGAAGGCGGCATGGTCGGCGCGTTGGCCGACTGGTTCGCGGTGACGGCGCTGTTCCGGCACCCGCTCGGGTTGCCGATCCCGCATACGGCGATCATCCCGCGGCGAAAAGACGAGATCGGCCGCCAGCTGGGCGAGTTCGTCGAGACCAACTTCCTCGAGGGCGACGTCGTGCGGGCCAAGCTCGAGTCGACACCCCTCTCGGCGCGCGCGGGCGCCTGGTTGGCCGAGCCCGCGCACGCCGAGCGCGTCGCGGCCGAGGCCGCCACGCTGGCCTCGAGCGTCCTCACCGCGCTCGACGACGACGATGTGCAGGGCCTCATCGAAGACCTCGCGCGCGAGCACCTGCTGTCGCCCGACTGGGGTCCGTCGATCGGCGGATGGCTCCAGCGGGTGGTCGCCTCCGGCGCCCACCACGGCGCCGTCGATCTCGCCCTCGACAACATCGCCGTGTGGCTCGGCAACAACCGCGACACCTTCCAGGGTCTCGTGTCGCGGCGTCTGCCAGCGTGGGTGCCGGGAGTCGCCACGCGCCTCGTCGACGACACCGTGTACCGCGAGGCCGTGCAGTTCGTCGACGCCGTGCGCGCCGATCCGCGGCACCAGGCGCGCGGCGCGATCGACGGCTACCTCACGCGTCTCGCCGACAACCTCCAGAACGACCCGGCCACCATGGTGCGCCTCGAAGAGGCGAAGGCGGCGGTCTTCGACAGCCCGCGCGTTCGTCAGCTCGCCGCCGACGCGTGGAACACCGCGAAGATGGGCCTGCTGCGCTCGCTGGCCGACCCCGAGAGCGGGTTGCGGCGACGCGCCTCGGCCGCCCTCGCCGAGGTCGGCGCCCGCCTGCAGCGCGACGAGACCCTGCAGAAACGCGTCGACGGGTGGGTCACCGACGCAGCCGTCTTCGTGGTCGGCCGCTACCGCCACGACATCGCGTCGATCATCACCGACACGGTCGAGCGATGGGATGCCGAAGAGACCACCGAGAAGATCGAGCTGATGGTCGGCCGCGACCTGCAGTACATCCGCCTCAACGGTACAATCGTCGGCGCCCTCGCAGGCCTGGTGATCTTCACCGTCGCCCACCTCGTCTGGGGCTCGTGACCGCTCTCGTGGCCGGTAAACGAACGGCCTCGCGTCGAAGCAGCGTACGCCGTACGCAGGTGGGTAACGTGAGCCTCGTGAGCGACGGTTCGGGGACCGTAGAGCCCCTCTTCACCTACGGCGTGCTTCAGACACCCGACGTGCAACTCGACACCTTCGGTCGCCTCCTCCACGGCGATCACGACACCTTGCCCGCGTTCCGCCTCGACGACGGCGAGAGCGGTGATGAGCGGAACGCCCCCGCCGCGAACACCCACCGCCGTCGGGTGCTGCGTCACAGCGGTGATCCGCGCGACCGCGTCTTCGGCACGGTGGTGCGTCTGAGCCCCGACGAACTCGACGCGGCCGACGAGTACCTGATGACGGGGTCGCGCCGTATCTCGGTCGTCCTGGCGAGCGGGTTGAGCGCCTGGGTCTACGTGGGCGCATGACGGCGCTGTCCATCGACCCGCTCTGGCCGCGCGCCGGCGATTGGCCCGCGTCGACACGCGAAGAGACATCCGACGCCGTGCTGCTCGGCGTACCCGCGTGGCGCACGTCACTCTCGCCGACGGGCGCGGGCGAGACGCCCGCCGCCGTGCGGGAGGCCCTGCGCCGCTACTCCCCCACGCTCATGGGCCCCCCGCCGGTCGACCTGAACGCCGTGCTGCGCATCGCCGATGCCGGCGACGTCGACGAGCCCGACGGACGGGAGGGCGAGGCACGCGTGCGTGCCGCCGTCGCCGAGCTCGCCTCGGCACGACTGCTGATCGCCCTCGGCGGCGACAACTCCGCGACCTACTCCGTCGCGCAGGGTCGACGGGCTCGAGGGCTGATCACGCTCGACGCGCACTTCGACCTGCGCGACGGAGAGTCCAACGGCTCGCCCGTGCGTCGGCTGCTCGCCGAAGGACTCGATCCCCGACGAGTCGTGCAGATCGGCATCGCCGACTTCGCCAATTCTGCGGCGTACGCCCGACGCGCCCTCGACGCGGGTGTCACGGTCATCACGCTCGACGAGGCCCGCCGTCGCGGCATCGGCGAGGTCGTCGCCGCCGCCCTGCGCATCGCGGGAGGCGGCGCCGCCGCCGACGATGCTCCCGAGCCCGCGCCGGGAC
>NZ_CAUQWC010000030.1:0-20892 GCF_963521695.1 uncultured Microbacterium sp.
GAGGGCGTGAGCCCGGCCCGCGAGGCGCTCAACGGCCGGCTCGACGATGTGGCGTCTCTGCCGGGCTTCGCCTCGATCGGCCGCCGAGGCCTGTTCCGGGGGGCCGGCCGCTTCAGGGCCCGGCGTTTCAGAGCCTCGCGCGGTCCTCGCGTGTCAGTCTCCAGCGCGACGCCAGGACCCCGGCGAGAAGCGCGCCCGCGCCGCCCGCCATCATGTCGCCGATGGTGTCGTCGTAGGTCACGAAGATGGCATCCGTGATGAAGCGGTAGCCGAACCACTCGACCATCTCCCACACGGCCGACAATGCCAGGCCGGCGATGGTGGCGACCACGATCGGCGTCCGCCGACGGCCGGTCGGGGCGACGACGCCCCCGTCGTCGAGCAGGACCAGCGCCACGGCCGCCAGCACGCCGGTGCAGACGAGGTGCACGATGAGGTCCCACCCCGTCCACGCCCGGTAGAGCTCCAGCACGTTGCTGCCGGCGGCAACGAACACCGTCACGCACGTGATCAGGTCGAGTCCCGAACGCAGCCCGATCATGCGCGAGAGCATCACGGCCGGCAGCGACATCGACAGCACGGCGAAGTCGGTGAACGGCAGGGTGAACAGCGACACCAGCACGAGCACGATCGCCGTGGCGCGCACCGCGTCGGCCAGCCAGTCGGTGACGGTGCGCGGCGGGCGCTTCAGGTTCGCGTACATGGCTCGGATCATCGGCATCCCTCCCGCGTCGCACGCGTGATCACGGGGCGGCTCCACCCGGGATGCGTACCACGGCCTGCACGGGCAGATGATCGCTCGGCCACTGCGTTCCGGTCGGCCGCGGGTCGATTCCGACGGCCCGCACCCCGACGTCGGCCGTCGCCAGCACCGCGTCGATCCTCCGTGCACCCTGCTGGGGGCGCCGGTAGTTGTTGAACGTGCCCCACTCGGCCGTGCGGCGAACCGGCGCATACGACCATGTGTCCACGAGCAGCCCGTCGGCGAACATCTCCTGGAGCTCGCGCGAGCGCACGGGGGCGTTCACGTCGGCGGTGAACAGCAGCGGACCCCGGTGAGCGGCGACGAGGTCGTGCAGCCAGGTGGCCGAGCGTCGACGCGCGCGGTGCGAGAAGGCGTCGAAGTGCGTGTTGACGAAGGTGAAGCGGGCGCCGGTGGCGCGATCGCGCAGCTCGGCGATGACGGCGACGCGGGGGATCGTGTTCCCCCACCCCGTCGAGCCCGGGACGTCGGGGGTGTCGGAGAGCATGACCTGCTCCCAGCTCTCGACCTCGATGCGGTCGCGGTCGTAGAAGAGGGGCGTGCCCTCGCCCCCGCGGTCCTTGCCGCGCCCGAGGCCCACGCGCCCGTACTGCGAGCCCAGCGACTCCTGCACCCACCGCGCCTGGTCGGGCATGGCCTCCTGCGAACCGAGCAGATGCGGACGGTTGGCGCCGAGGAAGGTACGCAGACGCTGCTTGCGCATCGGCCAGCGGTCGGCCGACGGCCAGGTGATGCGCTCGAACCGCCGCCGGATGTTGAAGCTCATCACGTGCAGGTCGGGGGCCTCCACGTTCGGGAACAGGATGCCGGTCATCCGCGCGCCACCCCGTCGCGGTCGACGGCACGGACCTCGAGCGGACGGGAGTCCTGCAGCCGGCGCCCGCGCCACACCCGCATCCACCGCGCCGGGGGGACGTCGGTCGGCCAGTGAGCGAACACGGTGCCCGCCCCGCGGCGGAAGCACCGCGCGAACCGGCGCGGCTCGACCGTGCGCGAGGACACGCGCATGTGCCGACCCGAGATCGAGCGGATGCGGTGGCCGACGCCCAAGTGGTACGCCAGATCGAGGTCGTCGTGCACTTCGGGGTCGAGGTGCACCTGGTCGCGCACGGCGAGCCAGGCCCGGCGACGGAACGCCATGTTCGAGCCCCACAGCGGTGTGTGCCCGAGCGCGGGGAACGCGAATGCGTGGTAGGTGCCGAGGAAGACCCGGGCCATCGTCACGCGCCGGGAAACGGGGCCGTCATGGAACACGGCACCACCGGTGACGGCATCCACTCCCGCCTCGCTCACAGCCTCCACCATGCTCGCGACCCAGGTCGCCGCGGGGAGGCTGTCGGCGTCGAGGCGCAGGATGAGATCGAAACGCGCGGCGTCGTACCCGGTGGCGGCCGCCGCGGGGATACCGCGTTCGCCGCAGAACACGACGCGCGCCCCCGCGGCGCGGGCGATGCCGGCGCTGTCGTCGGTGGAGCCGTTGTCGACGACCACGATCTCGTCGGCGGCGACCGTCTGCGCGGAGAGCGCCTCGAGGCAACGCCTGAGGTGCGGACCGTCGTCGCGGACGGGGATGACGACCGACACGGTCGCGGTCGACGACGCAGAGCCTTCAGGCACGCTTCCTCCCGGGGACGAGTCCTCTCACGCTAGGCGATGCGCGCCCCGCGTTTCCCGGCTTGACGACCGTTGGTCAGGATGACAGGCGCACGTGCGGGGTTTCGTAGGGTGGATGCCATGGCATCCGTCCTCAATGTCTCGGCGTATCTGTTCACGCGCATCGCCGACCCCGGTGCTCTGCGCGTGATTCTGCGCGAGCGCGCGGCCGCCGCCGGCCTCCGGGGCACGATCCTGCTCGCCGAGGAGGGGATCAACCTGTTCCTCGCCGGTGACGCCGACCCCCTGCGCGGCTTCGTCGGAGAGCTCCGCGGCGACGAGCGCTTCACCGCGCTGCGCACGAAAGACAGCTGGTCGGACAGCGTGCCCTTCGACAAGCTCCTGGTGAAGGTGAAGAGCGAGATCATCCGCATGGACCGGCCCGAGGTGCGCCCGCAGGACGGCCGAGCCCCCGCGGTGAGTCCCGATACCCTGCGGCGATGGCTCGACCGGGGCGCCGACGATGACGGCAGGGAGGTCGTGCTCGTCGACACCCGCAACGCGTTCGAAGTCGACTACGGCACCTTCGCCGGCGCCCTGGACTGGCGCATCGAGCGTTTCACCCAGTTCCCGGATGCGGCGCGCGCCCACCGCGGCGACCTCGACGGCAAGACCGTGGTGAGCTTCTGCACGGGCGGGATCCGCTGCGAGAAGGCGGCTCTGTACCTGCGGTCCGAGGGCGTGGAGGCGTACCAGCTCGACGGCGGCATCCTGGGATGGTTCGACGCGCAGGGCGACGCGCACTTCACCGGCGACTGCTTCGTCTTCGACGGGCGCGAGGCGCTCGACGCCGGGCTGGCGCCCGCCCGCGCGGCCGCGCCCGTCGCCTCGCCCCTCGGCGTCTGACCGTGCTCTGGGATCAGCATGCCTGCGTCGAGCTCGTCGAGACGGCCGACCTCACCGACCTGCACCGCTACCGCCCCGCGGGAGGCGGGCTGGTCTCCCTGAACGTCGGTTATGCACCGCACGGGCCCGCGGTCACGACCTCGCTGCTCGCCGCGTTCCGTGCTCAGGTCGAGCGCATCGACGGCCTCGCGCTCGCCTCCTCGGTCGAGGAAGTCGACGGGATCGCCGCCGCGGGCGACACCGCGGTCGTCTTCGACCTCGAGGACTGCGCCCCGCTCGGCGGAGACCTGGATGCCGTCGGCACACTCGTGGCGCAAGGGGTCCGCACGGTCGCCCCGACCTACAACGTCGCGAACCACGCGGGCGGCGGCTGCCTCGACGTCGTCGACGACGGGCTCACCGCCTGGGGACGCGACCTGGTGCGTGAGCTCAACGCGCGCGGTGCGGTGCCCGACGGTTCACACGTCGGGGCTCGCACGACGTTCGAGATGTGCGCGGTGTCGACCAGGCCGGTGGTCTTCAGCCACTCGAACCTGCGCGCGGTGTGGGACCACCCCCGCAACATCACCGACGATCAGGCCCGCGCCGCTGCCGACACCGGGGGAGTGGTCGGCATCACCGGGGTCGGCATCTTCCTCGGGCCCAACACCCCGACGCTGTCGGCCATGACGCGGCACCTCGAGCACG
Source organism: uncultured Microbacterium sp. (assembly GCF_963521695.1). Taxonomy (GTDB): domain Bacteria; phylum Actinomycetota; class Actinomycetes; order Actinomycetales; family Microbacteriaceae; genus Microbacterium. The sequence goes on from NZ_CAUQWC010000030.1 coordinate 3,950, forward strand.
CGGTCGAGGTCGTCGGCATCGAGCACGTCGGCGTCAGCACCGATTTCTCGTTCGACTGGCCGACGTTCCGCGACGTCCTCGCGACGAGCCCCGACCTCTACGACGCCAGCTACACCGCGTGGGGACCGGTCGAATGGATGCCGCCCGAGACCTTCGTCGGCCTCGGCGCGCACCTGCGTGATCACGGATGGGGCGACGACGACATCGCCGCGGTGCTCGGCGGCAACTTCCGCCGCGTGGCGCGAGAGAGCTGGCATCCGCTGTCCTGAGCCTCGGTAGCCTCGGTCCATGACCACTCTCACCGACGGCGCCGTCCTGCGTCCCGCCCGGAGCGGGGATGAGACCGGCATCCTCGCCTGCATTCAGGCCCTCGCCGACTACGAGCGCGAACCGGATGCCGTCGACAACACCGCCGAGATGATCGCCGACACGCTGTTCGGCGCCGATCCTCGCGCGTTCGCCTTCGTCGTGGAGGGTCCCGACGGCGGCATCCGAGCCATCGCGATCTGGTTCCTCACCTACTCCACGTGGACCGGGCGACACGGTATCTGGCTCGAAGACCTCTACGTGCAGGAGCAGTATCGCGCGAAGGGCTACGGCGTGGCGCTGTTGGCCGCGCTCGCCGCGGAGTGCGTCGAGAAGGGGTACTCGCGCTTGGAGTGGACGGTGCTCGACTGGAACGAGCCCGCGATCGGCTTCTACCGTGCCCTCGGTGCCGAGGCGATGGAGGAGTGGACGACGCGCCGGGTGACCGGAGATGCGCTGGCCGCACTGGCCGCGCGGGTCTAGCGCGCATTTCCGGGGTTGGGGCGGATTCGATCGATCGGGGCGGAATCGACCCGCCCCGAAGGGCGGAACCCGCCCCGAACCGTCCGGATTCGGGGCATCGTGCGGCTCACCGCCCGGCTCACCGCGCCAGGTCGGCGAGCACCGCCTCCGCCGCCCGCTGACCCGACACCAGGGCGCCCTGGATCGACGCGGTGTCGCGGTGATCGCCGGCGAGGTACCGACCGTCGCCCAGGCGCACCGAGCGCCGCAGGCGCAGAGGCGGATCCTGCGCGGGGAGGGCGCGGGCGACGTCGTCGCGGCGCAAGAGGTTCCACGCCCGGGTGTCGGCATCCCAGATCTCGGCGAGCTGCCGGCGGATGGCGTCCTCCGACGCCGCGGAGGGCAGCACGCACGTCGCCTGAATGAGGTGGTGCCCGCGCGGTGCGTAGGTACGCGCGGTGTTCGTCATCACGGCGGTGTTCACGATCGGCCCCTGTCGGCGTCCGTCGACGCGGAGCGCGGCGTCGTCGGTCGGCGCCTGGTCGGCGGCGAACCACCAGGTCTGCAGACCTCGGGGACGCGGGAGCGGAACGTCGAGAGAGGGATCGAGTCCCGTCGCGATGACCACGGACCGGGCGGTCATGGCATCCTGTCCCTCCACCCCGACATGCCAGCCGCGGGCCCGGTGCCGGGTCGAGACCACCCGATGGGCGAGGCGGATGCCGGCGCCGGCCCGGCGCGCGGTGTCGGCGAGCTGCGCGGGGAGGGCGCCGATTCCCGCGGCGGGGACTCCCGGCCGCCCGAGTGCGAAGCTGCGGACGAGCAGTCGGACGAACGCGTCGGACGTCTCCTGCCGGTCATCGGCCAGCACCCCGGCGAGGAACGGCTCGAGCACGCTCTCGCGGAGCGGACCCCGGAGTCCCGCGCGGTCCCACGCCTCGTCGAGCGTGCGGTCGGTGCCGGACTTCGCCGCCCGCGCCGACGCGAGAGTGGGCCCCGCCCACCGCGCCAACGCCGCGAGATCGGAGGGCCCGACGAGCCCGCTCCGCAGCGTCTCGGGGACGGACAGCGGATGCCGGAGGGGATGGGCCAGCCTCGCGAGCCGATCGTCGAGACGCACACCGACGGCCACGGGGAAGCGTCGGAGCGCGAGCGCGTCGACGTCGACCCAGCGCTGCACGGCCGGGTAAGCGGGGTTGAGCACGTGGAAACCGAGGTCGAGGCGGAAGCCGTCGACGATGTCGGTGCGTTCGCGGCCGCCGACGGCGTCGCCCTGTTCGAGCACGACGACGTCGCGGCCGGCCTCGGCCAGCTGCGTCGCACAGCGCAGGCCTGCCAGCCCCGCGCCCACCACGATCACGTCGTATCCGCTCATCCCGTGAGCCTATGCACACGGGCGCCGGGCGGACCGGGGGTTGCGAGCGTTAGCGGCGGGGAGCGATGGCCGCCGCGACACCGTCGAGGGCGCCTGGCACGAGCGAGAAGTATGCCCAGGTGCCGCGCTTCTCCCGGGTCAGGATGCCGGCATCCACGAGCACCTTCGTGTGGTGCGAGACCGTCGGCTGCGAGAGTCCGAGCGGCTGTTGCAGGTCGCAGGCGCACGTCGCGCCGGCCTCCTGTGCGGCGATGATCGACACGATCCGCAGGCGCGCCGGATCGGCGAGCGCCTTGAGCGTCTTCGCGAGGTTCTCCGCCTCGGAGGGGGACATCGCCGCGTCGCCCGACGACACGCAGCAGGGGGCGTCGAGCAGGGGCAGGGCGGTGCGGGAGGTCATGGCATCCATCATCCCTGTCACATCGACGATCGTCAATATTGACGTCGATCGATATCTTACGTCAAGCTGTTCCCGTTCGTCCCGACCCGAAGGAAGAGTCATGTCCGACACCGCCACCATCCTTTTCGTTTGCGTGCACAACGCCGGCCGCTCGCAGATGGCAGCCGGCTACGCCCGCACCCTGGGCGGCGACCGCGTGCGCGTGCTCTCGGGCGGCAGCGCTCCCGGCGACGCCCTCAACCCGACGGCGGTCGCCGCGATGGCCGAGGAGGGCATCGACATCAGCGCCGAGGTGCCGCAGCTGCTGCTCACCGACGACGTGCGCGCGTCGGACGCCGTCATCACGATGGGCTGCGGAGACGCGTGCCCGATCTTCCCCGGCAAGCGCTACGAGGACTGGGAACTCACCGACCCGGCGGGCAGGGGCCTCGACGAGGTGCGGCCGATCCGCGACGACATCAAGGCGCGGGTGACCACGCTGCTGCGAGAGCTCGGGATCGACGTATGAGCCTGACCCTCACGGTCCCGCCGCGGCTGGAGGGCGATCGCCGCGCGGGTCTGCCCATCGCGATCATCGGCGCTGGCCCCGTCGGTCTGGCTGCCGCCGCTCACGTCATCGAGCGCGGGCTGCCGGTCGTGGTCTTCGAAGCGGGCGACAGCGCCGGCGCGGCCGTTCGCGCATGGGGGCACACCCGTCTCTTCTCACCGTGGCGCTACGTCGTCGACGCCGCCGCGCGTCGCCTGCTCGAGGCCGACGGGTGGACCGCCCCGGACGCCGAGGGCCTCCCCACCGGCGACGAGCTGGTGGACGGCTACCTCGAACCGCTCGCGCGCACCGCTGCCCTGGCATCCGTCATCCGGTACGGCACCCGCGTCGAGGCCGTGGCCCGCCTGGGCATGGACCGCACGCGGTCGGTGGGCCGGGCGGCCGTTCCCTTCCTGCTGCGGCTGCGCACGACCGAGGGGGCGACGGATGCCACGGCTCGCGCCGTGATCGACACCTCGGGCACCACGGGCACGCCGCGGTCGCTGCTCGCGTCGGGTCTCGCCCACGACGACCTCGGTGATCGCGTGACGACGGCGCTCCCCGACGTGCGGGGACGCGACCGCGACCGTTTCGCCGGTCGGCGCGTGCTCGTCGTCGGTGCCGGGCACTCGGCGGCGAACACCCTGATCGCCGCCGCCTCGCTCGCGGAGGAAGAGCCGAAGACGCGTGTGTCATGGGCGGTACGCAGTGACGGCACCGCGCGTCTGACCGCCGACGCCGCCGACGACCTCGCGGCACGCGGACGCCTCGGCACGGCGCTCCACGACCTGGTGGCCGACGGTCGTGTCGAGCAGATCGCCTCGTTCGAGATCGACGACGTGCGGCTCTCCGGCGACGGCGTGCGCGTCAGCGGCCGCCGTGCGGGCGAGGCGTTCGCCCTCGACGTGGACGTGGTCGTCAACGCGACGGGATTCCGTCCCGACCTGACGATGCTGCGCGAGATCCGCGTGGGGCTCGATGAGGTCATCGAGGCACCGCGGGCCCTCGCCCCGCTGATCGACCCGAACCTGCACTCGTGCGGCTCGGTCCCGCCACACGGGCTCGCCGAACTCACGCACCCCGAGCCCGACTTCTATCTCGCGGGTATGAAGTCGTACGGGCGGGCGCCCACGTTCCTGATGCTCACCGGTTACGAGCAGGTGCGCTCGATCGCGGCGGAACTCGCCGGCGACCGGGCGGCGGCGCGGCAGGTCGATCTTGTGCTGCCCGAGACCGGCGTCTGCACGACCGACGCGGGGTCCTGCTGCGCGTGAGCGTCTCGCTGCGCCTCCTCGTCGAGGCGGATTGGTCGAAGGTGCACCGCATCTACGCGGAGGGCATCGCGACCGGTCGCGCGACCTTCGAGACGGCGCCACCGCCGACATGGCGCGAATTCGATGGCGGGAAGCTGGCCCCGCATCGCTTCGTCGCAATCGTCGACGACCGGGTCGTGGGCTGGACGGCCGTCTCGGCCGTGTCGTCGCGGCCCGTCTACCGCGGAGTCGTGGAGCACTCGGTTTACGTCGAGGCCGACGCTCGTGGCCGCGGGATCGGTCACCTGCTGCTCGAGACGCTCATCGGCTCGACGGAATCAGCCGGCATCTGGATGATCCAGTCGTCAATCCTCGCCGACAACCGCGTCTCGCTCGACCTGCACGCACGCCACGGATTCCGAACCGTCGGCGTACGCGAGCGCATCGCCCGCGACGCTGCCGGCGTCTGGCGCGACACGGTGCTGATCGAGAGGCGCAGCCCCTTGGTCGAGTAGCACGACGAAGGGCCCGGATGCCATGGCATCCGGGCCCTCGTTCATCGCCTACGCCGAGGCTTGCTCGCGCTTGGGCAGCACCCAGCCGGGGCGCACGAAGTGGCACGTGTAGCCGTGGGGGATGCGCACGAGGTAGTCCTGGTGCTCGGGTTCGGCCTCCCAGAACGGCGCCTCGGGCTCGATCGTGGTGACGGCTTTCGCCGGCCAGATGCCCGAGGCATCGACGTCGGCGATCGTGTCGCGCGCGACCTTCTCCTGCTCGGGCGAGAGCGGGAAGATCGCCGAGCGGTAGCTCGTGCCCACGTCGTTGCCCTGGCGGTTCAGGGTCGAGGGGTCATGGATCTGGAAGAAGAACGCCAGGATGTCGCGATACGACGTCTGCGAGGGGTCGAAGACGATCTCGACGGCCTCCGCGTGACCGGGATGGTTGCGGTAGGTCGCGTGCTCGTTCTGGCCGCCGGTGTAGCCGACGCGGGTGTCGAGGACGCCGGGCTGGCGGCGGATGAGGTCTTCGACGCCCCAGAAGCAGCCGCCCGCGAGGACGGCCGTCTCGGTGCCGGGGCGACGGGTGATCTCGCCGGAGTCGGAAGGTCCGCTGGTCATGGTGGTGCTCCTTTTGCGCTTGCGGAAGGGGAAGAGGTTCATGAGGCGCGACTCTCGCGGAACAGGGCGAGGTACGCGCCGTAGCCCTGGGCTTCGAGCTCGCCGACGGGCACGAAGCGCATCGCCGCCGAGTTCATGCAGTATCTCAGCCCACCGGCGTCGCGCGGGCCGTCATCGAACAGGTGGCCGAGGTGGCTGTCCGCTCCGGCGGAGCGCACCTCGGTGCGGGTCATCCACAGCGTCCGGTCGGTCTTGTTCACGACGGCGGCGTCGTCGATCGGCTTGGTGAAGCTCGGCCAGCCCGTGCCGCTCTCGAATTTGTCGGTCGAGGAGAACAGCGGTTGTCCCGATACGACATCGACGTAGATGCCGTCCTCGTGGTTGTCCCAGTACTCGTTGCGGAACGGCGGTTCGGTGGCGTCGTCCTGCGTGACGGCGAACTGGCGGTCGGTGAGGCGGCCCAGCGCCTCCGACGTCTTCCGGTACTCCGTGCTCACGGTTCGCATCCTCTCGTCCTGACGTCCGGTGGTGGGCGTCCTTCAATCGAACGCCTCGCCCGCCGGTTTTGGTCCCGCGGGCCTGTGAGCGCGCTGTGAGTTCCCAGGCGACGACGTAGAGGCGACGGATGCCGGCGGCAAGCCCCGACCGTCTCGTCTCCGCCGCGGTTAGCGTGGCCTCTTCGAACCAGGAAGAGGATGCCATGACCCGCACCATCGTCATCACCGGAGCCAGCGACGGCATCGGCGCGGCATCGGCGAGACAGCTCGCGCAGCTCGGTGAAGAGGTTGTCGTGGTCGGCCGCAACCCTGAGAAGACCGCACGCGTCGCCCGCTCTCTGGGCGTGGAGTCGTTCGTCGCCGACTTCAGCGATCTGGCGCAGGTGCGCGAGCTCGCAGCTTCCCTCCTCGAGGCGTACCCGCGTATCGATGTACTCGCCAACAATGCCGGCGGTGTCTTCGGCGAGCGCACGCTGACGAAGGACGGTTATGAGACGACCTTCCAGGTCAACCACCTCGCGCCGTTCCTGCTCACGAATCTCCTGCGAGAGCGACTCGTCGAGTCGCAGGCTTCGGTGATCCAGACCTCCAGCGCCGCCGCCCGGCTGTTCCCGCGGTTCGACATCGACGATCTGCAGGGGGAGCGCCGGTACTCCTCGACCGCCGCCTACGGCAACGCCAAGCTCGCGAACGTGCTGTTCACCAAAGAGCTGAACCGTCGCTTCGGTGATGCGGGGCTGTCGGCCGTGGCCTTCCACCCGGGCGTGATCGCCTCGAACTTCGGCTCGACCAGCGACGGGCCGTGGAAGTTCCTCTACAGCGGTCCGATCGCCCAGCGCCTCATGACATCGACCTCGGTGGGGGGAGCGCGCCTGACCTGGCTCGCCCTCGGCAAGCCGGGCCTGGACTGGACGCCCGGCGGCTTCTACTCCAACAACAAGCCCGCGAAGACGAACCGCTCCGCCGACGACCCGGTGGTCGCCCGGCAGCTGTGGGAGCGCAGCGCCGTCCTCGTCGGACTCGACGACTGATCACCTAGGCGTCGCCTCGCTGCGGTGAAGTGGGGTTCGCCGCTGTCAGAGTGCCGTGTGGACGGGGCGCGAGCACGCTGAGTTCATGACCACAGCGATCTGTGCCTCCACGGAGAGCAGTCGCGGCCGCGCACCCCTCTCGTCGATCACTGCACGCCGGCCCGCGGCGGGCTCACGTTCCATCCGAATCGTTCGAGCGCGTCGTGGAGGCGGTGCGCCTGCGCCCACGCGATCGCTCCCGAGACGTCCGAGTAGATGTCGATCACGAAGGGCGGGGGATCGGCGAACTTGGGGATCTCGACCTCGGCCCAGGCGTGCGGGGCGAGCCAGACGCGGGGACGGGCGGTTCCGGCGTCATCCACGCCGCCGTCCGCGGCGAAGGCGATCGCATCCAGGGCGTCGATCTTCGTGATCGGCATGTTCACGACGAGGGTCACCGCGTGCAGTACTCCGGTCATCCCGTACCTCCTTTCCTCATCCTCACACGCGACCCGCGGGTCGGGACCGCCCGCGGCGAAACGGCACGAGCGCGGGTGTGCGGGTGTCTGCGACGGCACGCATAGCTCACGCACAGGAACGCCCAGGCCGCGGGCAGGGTGGGTCGGACACTCTCGGTGCATCGACACCATCCCCGATCACCGGAGGCGACCGTGAGCAGGATCCCCGACACCGAGATGACCCCCGACGGGCCCACGTTCGAGGGCCGGTTGCTCGACCGGGCCGACGAACCCGTCGTCGACCAGGGGGCGCCGTTCGACATCCGCACGCTTGTCTCGCGCCGTGGCGTCCTGGGGCTCGTCGCCCTTGGAGCGGGCGCCGTCGCGCTCGCCGCCTGCACTCCCGCGGCGACCGGGACGACGTCGCCGTCCACCGCGACCCCGACCCCCACCCCCACGCCGACCGCGACCCCGACGGCCTCGGCGGTCCCCTCCGCCTCGTCGACCAGCGCGGCGGCAGCCCTCCCCGCCGGCGAGATCCCCGACGAGACGGCAGGCCCCTACCCCGGGGACGGCTCGAACGGCCCCGACATCCTCGAGCAATCCGGCATCGTCCGTAGCGACCTCCGCACGAGCCTCGACGGCGGCGCAACGGCCGACGGCGTGCCGATGACCCTCAACCTCACGATCTTCGACGCCGCGGGCGGCGATGTGCCGTTCGTTGGTGCCGCCGTGTACGTGTGGCACTGCGACACCCAGGGGCGTTACTCGATGTACTCCTCGGGCGTCGAGAACGAGACGTACCTTCGCGGGGTCCAGGTCGTCGGCACCGACGGCGTCGTCTCGTTCACCTCGATCTTCCCCGGTTGCTACGACGGCCGCTGGCCGCACATCCACTTCGAGGTCTATCCCCACGTGGATGCCATCACCGACGCGTCCAACGCCATCGCGACCTCGCAGGTCGCCCTCCCGCAAGCCGCGTGCGACGTCGTGTACGCGGATGGGAGGTATCCGTCGTCGTCGTCGAACCTCGCCCGGGTGTCGCTCGACAGCGACAACGTCTTCGGCGACGACGGGGGAGCGTTGGAGCTCGCCACGACCGCGGGCGACAACACCGCCGGCTGGACGGTTGCTCTGGGCGTGCGCGTCGACACCACCACGACCCCGACCGCGGGCGCGATGCCTGGTGGCCGGGGCTGATCGGAAGGGATTCTCCCGTGCTGCAGAATCTCACCGGCTGGCACGCCCTCGTCGTGCTCGCGATCGTCGTCCTCGTCTTCGGCGCCGCCAAGCTCCCGGCCCTCGCCCGCAGCTTCGGCCAATCCATCCGCATCCTGAAGACGGAGGCGGCCGAACCGGGTATGGACGCCCCGGCTCCCACGGCCGACGGCACCCGCGCGCACGCGGACTCCGCATCGGTGTCGCCCCCGTCCGTTCTCGCTCCGCCCAACGGGTCGTGAGCGTCGGGGGTCCCGCTAAGCCGCCGCGGGCCCCCGCGATCGGCGCTCCGCCCCGCCAGACATGATGTGTGCGGCCGTCGGATTTGCGCGCGCCACCCGGATCTGGTCTGCTGAAGATCAGCGAGGCGAGGACGCGTCGCTCCTGTTCTGGGGGGAACACCACGATGACCGTTACGAACCATCGCACTTCGGCGCGCCACCGCCTCGACCGACCCGGGCGCACGGCCCTGGGACTGACCGCGGTTGTCGCGACGCTGCTGCTCGTGGCGGGCTGCTCCTCGCCGGCTCCATCGGCCGAATCCGCCGCCGTCGGAGACGCCCGTCGCATCGCGGCCTCGTCCCCTTCGGCATCACCGACGCCGACGCCCGTCGTCGTCGTGTCCGAGCAGACCGTCACGTCCGCCCTGCCGTTCGAACGAACGACGGTGGATGACGCGGCCCTGCCGTCGGGGCAGTCGCTCGTGTCGACGGCCGGGGTCGACGGAGAGAAGGTCTCGATCTTCCGCGTGACGACGATTGACGGGGTCGAGTCCGAGCGGGTCCTGGTCAGCGAATCCGTCGGCCGGGCGCCGGTCTCCGAAGTCACCGCCCGGGGGACGTACGTCGCTCCGCCTCCGCCCGCGCCGGTCGAAGCGGCGTCCAGCGGAGATGGTTGCGACCCGAACTACGCCGACGCATGCGTGCCGATCGATTCCGACGTCGACTGTGCGGGTGGAAAGGGCAACGGCCCGTCCTACTTCGACGGTGTCGCCCGGGTGGTCGGCTCCGACATCTACAAACTCGACGGCGACGGCGACGGCCTGGCCTGCAACGGCTCCCGCTAGGGGGCTCGGACGCCCGGACGGTCGAGGGCGGCGGGCTAGCCTCGATCCATGTCGTCTCCCCGCGCGCAGCTCGAAGATCTCCTCGCCCGGGGGCTGGGCGATGTGTCCCCGGCGCTGCGCGCGGCGCCGGTCGAGGGCGAGGCGCGGGCCGCGGCGGTGCTCATCCTGTTCGGCGTGCTCGATGGCATCCCGAGCGAACGCGCCGCGCGACACGTCCCGAGCGATCTCGACGTCCTTCTCCTGGCGCGCGCGAGCACGCTGCGCGCCCACCCCGGACAAGTCGCCTTCCCTGGAGGTCGCGTCGATCCGGGAGATCGGGATGCCGTGGCCGCCGCCCTGCGAGAGGCACAGGAAGAGACCGGTCTCGACCCCGACGGCGTCGAGGTGCTCGGGACGCTCGAGCCGGTGCCGCTGGCGTTCTCCCGCCACGAGGTGACTCCGGTCGTCGGGTGGTGGACGCGTCCCACGCCGGTCCGAGCCGTCGATGCGGCGGAGTCGGCCGAAGTGTTCCGCGCGCCGGTCGCCGACCTCCTCGACCCCGCCGGTCGCGGTGTCACGGTCATTCGGCGTGACGGCCGCGAGTGGCGCGGACCCGCCTTCGCGCTCGACCTGGCGCGGGGACGGCAGACGGTGTGGGGCTTCACGGCGATGCTGCTCGACGGCCTGTTCGACCGGCTCGGCTGGACCGAGGCGTGGGATGCGACGCGTGAGATCCCCCTCCCGGAGCCGGTGGTCGCCGACCCCGCGGTTCCTCCCGAGCCACCCCGTCCCTAGCGCGCGCCCCCGTCTTCGTCATCGGTCGCGTGTCGAGACCCCGGGGTCGCTAGCGTGGGTGACGTGACTGCGCCTATCGATCCCACCACCACCGCCGCCTGGTCCCGCCTCACCGCGCTCCGGGACGCATTCGAGCCCGACCTGCGCGGCTGGTTCGCCGCCGACGCCGACCGCACGCGCGCGCTCACGCGCACCGTGGGCGACCTCCACGTCGACCTGTCGAAGAACCTCGTGACCGCCGACGTGCTCGACGCCCTGGTCGCGCTCGCCGAAGAGACCGGCGTCGCCGAGCGCTATGCCGACATGCGGCGCGGCGCCCACCTCAACACCAGCGAAGACCGCGCCGTGCTGCACACCGCGCTGCGCCGCCCGGGCGGCGCCGAGCCGGCCCTCGTCGTCGACGGCCAGCAGGTCGATCACGACGTGCACGAGGTGCTCGACCGCCTGAGCGCCTTCGCCGAGCGCGTGCGGTCGGGAGAATGGCGCGGAGTCACCGGCAACAAGGTCACCACGGTCGTCAACATCGGCATCGGCGGCAGCGACCTCGGCCCGGTCATGGTCTACGAGGCGCTCCTTCCCTACGCCGACGCCGGAATCAACGCGCGGTTCGTCTCCAACATCGACCCCGCCGACATCGCGCAGAAGACCGCCGACCTCGACCCCGAGACCACGCTCTTCATCGTCGCCTCCAAGACGTTCACCACGCTCGAGACCCTCACCAACGCCCGCCTCGCGCGCGACTGGCTGTGGGAGAAGCTCGCGACCGCAGGCGTCATCGATGACTCGGATGCCGCCCGCACCGACGCCGTCGCCCACCACTTCGTCGCGGTCTCGACGGCGCTCGACAAGGTCGAGGCCTTCGGGATCGACCCCGCCAACGCCTTCGGGTTCTGGGACTGGGTGGGCGGGCGCTACTCCGTCGACTCCGCCATCGGCCTGTCACTCGCGATCACGCTCGGCTCGGAGGCGTTCCGCGAACTCCTCGCCGGCTTCCACGTGGTCGACGAGCACGTGGCATCCACCCCGATCGCCGAGAACGTGCCGGTCCTGATGGGGCTCCTGAACGTCTGGTACACCAACTTCCTCGGTGCGCAATCGCACGCGGTTCTGCCCTACGCGCAGCAACTGCACCGCTTCGCGGCCTACCTCCAGCAGTTGACGATGGAATCCAACGGCAAGTCCGTGCGGTGGGACGGCACCCCGGTCACCACCGACACGGGCGAGGTGTTCTGGGGCGAGCCGGGGACCAACGGTCAGCACGCCTTCTATCAGCTCATCCACCAGGGCACGCGGCTGATCCCGGCCGACTTCATCGCCTTCGTCAACCCGGCCTACCCGCTCGCCGACGATGGCCGCGACGTCCACGGGCTGTTCCTGGCGAACTTCCTCGCCCAGACCAAGGCGCTGGCGTTCGGAAAGACCGCCGAAGAGGTCGAGGCCGAGGGCACCACCGGCGCCCTCGTGGCCGCTCGCACGTTCCCGGGCAACCGTCCGACGACGTCGATCTTCGCGCCCTCGCTCACCCCCTCGGTGCTCGGTCAACTCATCGCGCTGTACGAGCACATCACTTTCACGCAGGGCACCATCTGGGGCATCAACTCGTTCGATCAGTGGGGGGTCGAGCTCGGAAAACAGCTGGCCCTGCAGATCGCGCCGGCCATCGAGGGCGATGAGGCCGCGCTCGACGCGCAAGACGCATCCACGCGGGCGCTGCTCGAGTACTACCGCGCGCACCGCTCCTGATGGTGGCGGGCTGCTGAGGCCGTGACGACGGGCCGATCCGAGGATTCTCTCCCCCTCCTCGGGTCGGCCCGTCGTGCATCGCGGAGTGCGAGGGTGACGACCCGAATCGTCCGCGTCTCGTCTCGTCGACCGGTCGCTGAAAATCCCCGGTCAAGGGCTTGATCGCGCCGTCGGGCAAGGGGGCGCGGGCGGCGCGGATCCGCGACGACGACCACCTCCGGTGCGCGGAGGGCTCGACGCGCGGCTCACACGGGCTGCCCAGGTAACGAAGAGATAACGCTCAGAAGCGGCCCGCACACTCGGGGACTTGTGTCGACCCGAACGACACATGACCGCGCTCGATCCCGACGAGCGCGCCCCGACGAAAGAATGCTCCTTGCTCCGTTCTGATGTGAAACTCCTGCACGTCCATCGCGCCCGCCGCACTCTGCTCACCGCCGCCACGTGCGCCGGACTCGCACTCGGCATCGTCGCCACGACCGGCCTCGCCGCTGCCGCCCCGCTCTCGGTCCCCGATGCATCGGCATCCTCGTTCTCCGCCCCCGGCACCGTCGTCCCGGTGGCGAGCGCCCCGACCCTGGATGCCGTGACGACCGGCGCGACCGCGGCGCGAACCGACGCGGCCTCCGCCCTCTCCCGCGCCGAAACCGTGCGCGCAGACGTCGCCGCGACCGGCCTTGCGCTGTCGATCGGCGATGCCTCCATCGACACGGCCGCCCTCGAAGACGCCGTCGACCGCCTCGACTCGACGGACCTGCTCCCCGTGCTGTTCGTGCCCGCACTCAGCCAGAACGCGCAGACCGAGGTCGGACGCGTCAGTGCCCGCGCTGCCGAGGTGCAGGCCAGCCTCGACCAGGCCAAGGCGGACAAGGCCGCGGCGGACGCCGCCGCCGAAGCGCAGCGTCAGGCGGAGGCCGCCGCCGCTGCCGAGGTGCAGCGTCAGGCGGAGGCCGCCGAAGCGCTCGCGCGGGTGAACACCCCCGACGGTGCGCGGGCGTACGCCGCTCAGTTGGCCTCCGAGAAATACGGATGGGGGAGCGATCAGTTCTCCTGCCTGTCGTCGCTGTGGAACAAGGAGTCGGGCTGGAACTATCAGGCCTACAACAACGACGGCGGCGCCACCGGCATCCCGCAGGCCCTCCCCGGCAGCAAGATGGCGACCTTCGGCGCCGATTGGCAGACCAGCGCCGCGACGCAGATCGCGTGGGGGCTGGACTACATCGACCGCGGATACGGCACGCCGTGCAGCGCGTGGGGCCATTCGCAGTCCGTCAACTGGTACTGAGAATCCGCCCAGCGACCGCCCCGCGACTACGTCAGCGATATATCGTTATGTATCGCTGACTCAAATCGGGTTCGCGCGAAGGAGGTCGTCATGAGTGGTTCATTCCTAGGAGACGCGTTCGGCGGACGCGGTGGCAACAACACCCCCGGCTGGCCGATGTCCAACATCCTCGAGGGTCTCGAGCAACTGCGCACCCAGTTCGAGCAGAAGACCAGCTCGACGCCCCGTATGAACAAGGGTGACGTCCGTTCGGCGGTGCTCTCGCTCCTGCTCGAGCAGCCGATGCACGGCTACCAGATCATCCGCGAGATCGAAGAGCGCAGCGGCGGCTCGTGGAAGCCGAGCCCCGGCTCGGTGTACCCCACGCTCCAGCTGCTCACCGACGAAGGCCTCGTGCAGGCCGAGGAGTCCAACGGTCGCAAGACCTACTCCCTCACCGCCGAGGGCCGCGCCGCGGCCGGCGACGAGACCACCGAGCGCACCGCACCCTGGGAGTCCGCGGGCTCGCGCGACAGCGGCCGCATGACGGCGCTCCCCAAGGCCGGGGTCGAACTCGCGCAGGCCGCCGCCCAGGTCGCACGCACGGGCGACAAAGAGCAGGTCCAGCAGGCGGTCGAGATCCTCGATGAGGCTCGCCGCAAGCTCTACTCCATCCTCGCCCAGGGGTGAGGCCGCCCCACAGCGACGGGGGCTCGGCGCCCGTCGGCATCCAGGAGATCCGATGACCGACGACGCCCTCATGAAGGCCCGCTACCGGCGCATCACGCGCTTCGCCGCCCGCTATCTCGTGCAGGCGTGGTGGTACGAGCTCTTCCTGCCGCGGTTCGGCCTCGGGTGGATCTCCGCCCGGGGTCGGACCCGCCGGCTCGAGCGCATCGCGCAGCGCTTCCACGTCTTGGCGGTCGACCTCGGAGGCCTGATGATCAAGGTCGGGCAGTTCATGTCGTCGCGTCTCGACGTGTTGCCGCCCTCGATCACGAAACAACTCGAGGGCCTTCAAGACGAAGTACCCGCGGTCCCGTTCGCCCAGATGCGCGCCCGCGCCGAGCACGAACTCGGGATGCCGCTGGAGCGGGCCTTCGCGAGCGTCGATGAGCGACCCCTCGCCGCTGCTTCGCTCGGACAGGCGCATCGCGCCGTGCTCACCGACGCTCTGGCCGAGGAGACGGGCCTGCGCGCGGTCGTGCTGAAGATCCAGCGCCCCGACATCGATCGCATAGTCGACGTGGATCTGCGCGCCCTCCGCAAGGTCGGGGTCTGGCTGAGCAAGGTCGCGCTCGTGCGCGACCGCGTCGACATGCCCTCCCTCGTGGAGGAATTCGCCGTGACCAGCCTCGAAGAGATCGACTACCTCCACGAGGCCTCCAACTCCGAGCGGTTCGCCGCGGACTTCGGGGGAGAAGACGGGGTCGCCGTCCCCGACGTCGTGTGGGAGCGCACGACCCGCCGGGTCCTGACCCTCGAAGACGTCAGTGCGATCAAGATCAACGACGTCGACGCGCTCCGAGCCGCCGGCATCGACCCGTCCGGGGTCGCCGCGCGGTTCGCCGCGGTGATGTTCGACCAGCTGTTCGACGACGGCTTCTTCCACGCCGATCCCCACCCCGGCAACGTCTTCGTCACTCCGCTGTCTTCGACGACGGATGCCGGCCCTCCGGCCTGGCGCTTCACCTTCATCGACTTCGGCATGATGGGCGACGTTCCGCTGGGCCTTCGACGGGGTCTTCGGCGCGTCCTCATCGCCGCGGCCTCGCGCGATGGCAAGGGCCTGGTCGATGGGATCCGCGACGTCGGTGTGCTGCTTCCGTCGGCCGACACGATCCAGCTCGAACGGGCGATGACCCAGCTCTTCTCGCGCTTCGGCGGCATGGGGTTCGCCGAACTGCAAGAGGTCGATCCGCGAGAGTTCCGCGCCTTCGCCATCGAGTTCGGCGACGTCGTGCGCGCCCTGCCCTTCCAGCTGCCCGAGAACTTCCTCCTGATCGTCCGCGCCATGTCGTTGACGAGCGGCATGTGCAGTTCGCTCGATCCCGCCTTCAACATCTGGGATGCCGTCGAGCCCTATGCACAGCGCCTGATCCGCGAAGAGAGCGGCAATACCGCCCAGGCTCTCGTGCGGGAGGTCGGGGCCGTGGCGGCTGTGACCGCGCGCCTGCCGCGCCGCGCCGACAACCTCATCTCCCGACTCGAGGAGGGGTCTCTTGCCGTCGAGACGCCCCGCATCGAACGCCGCATGCGCGATCTCGAGCGCATGGTCCGTCGGGTGGTGTCGTCGGTGCTGTTCACGGGACTGCTCATCGGGGGAGTGCTGCTGCAGGCCGAGCAGGCGGTGATCGGCACGATCCTCATGGTGGTGTCGCTCGCGCCCCTGTCCCACGCTCTGCTCGCGGGCGTCATCGCCCGTCGCAACGGCGCCTGACCGATCGGGCGCTCGTCGTCGCCAATGGACGGGGTGATCTGGCCATGAGGCGAGACTCCGTCGTGCCGAAGAGGAGTTCGGCCGGACCGTCCCGACGAGAACGACCCAGCGGCGACGATCCAGCGACAACGACCCAGCGATGACGACGAGAGCGCCGCCCGAACAATGTCCGGGACGGCGCTCTCGTCGTCCTGCGTCGACCGGTCGTTTCAACCGGTCGGCGGATCAGTACCAGCCGGGGGCCTGCGAGTGGCTCCACGCGCCGCACGGGTCGCCGTAGCGGCCGGAGATGTAACCGAGGCCCCACGAGATCTGGGTGGTCGCATTGCTCTGCCAGTCTGCGCCGGCCGACGACATCTTGCTGCCCGGAAGCGCCTGCGGGATCCCGAAGGCGCCGCTGCTGGCGTTGTAGGCCTGGTAGTTCCAGCCCGATTCCTTGTTCCACAGCGAGACGAGGCAGCTGAACTGGTCGTCCCCCCAGCCGCGGCCGGCCAGCATGCCGCGCGCGGTCGCCTGGGCGCCGGCGGGGCTGTTGTCGCCCGTCCCGCCGCCCGTGGCGAACGGCACCGACGACCCGCCGCCGTTCGACGACGACGTCGAGGTGCTCTGCTCCGTGGCGGCCTGCTCGGCGGCTTCCGCTTCCGCGGCGGCGGCAGCTGACGCCTCCGCTTCCTGGCGTGCCTTCTCGGCTGCTTCCTCTTCGGCCTTCTTCGCCACGGCCGCGTCGAGGCTGCCGCGCAGTTCGGCGACGCGCTGGTCGACGGTCGCGGTCGCGGCTTCGACATCGTCGGCGAAGTCGGGCAGGAACGTCGCCGGCAGCACAGCGGCCGCCTGCAGGCGCTCCGTGGCCTGCTCGAGCGCGTCGGTGTCGACGGTCGCGGGCTGACCGATGTCGAGCCCGGATGCCGCGATGTCGGCCTGCACGCTCGACGCGGCCTGCAGGGAACCGGCGGCGGTGGTCTGGGCGGCGCGCGCCTCCGCGACTTCGGGACCACGGGCGGCGGTGAGGGCGGTCGGCGTGGTCGTCGAGGCG
>NZ_CAUQWC010000031.1:0-20291 GCF_963521695.1 uncultured Microbacterium sp.
GGACGCGACGTCGCGGCCGGCGAGGTGTGCGCGGCGGGGGCGGGCGTCTCGTGCTGAGGCGAAGGCTCGCTGGTGTGGCTGTGGTCGTTACCCTCGGGACGGTTGTCCGTGGTGTCGCTCATGGGATGCTCCTTCTTCCAGGCGCTTCTACGATGACCACGGATGCTGTGGTTCACCTATGACAGAAGTGAGCCGCCTCTATGGGTCTAGCAGCAACGCACCGCGAAGCATTCCCCCTTGCCCCCGGCGCACGTGCGGCATGCTGGATCCATGCACCAGCTTCCCGGCGCCTGGCAGCGCACGGCCCGCGGCGCGGGCCTGCTCGCCCCCGACGGCTCCTCGGTCCCCACGATCTTCGCCGAGATGAGCGCGCTCGCCGCGGCCACCGGCGCCCTCAACCTCGGTCAGGGCTTCTCCGACGAAGACGGACCCGCACCGGTTCTGGAGGCGGCACGGGATGCCATCTCCCGCGGCGTCAACCAGTACGCCCCCGGACGCGGCTTCCCCGACCTGCTGTCGGCCATCGCCGAGCACCAGCGACGCTTCTACGGTCTCGAGCTCGACCCGCAGCGTGAGGTGCTGGTCACGGTCGGGGCGACCGAGGCGCTCGCGGCGACCCTGCTGGCCCTGATCGACTCCCCCGACGACGAGGTCGTCGTCTTCGAGCCCTACTACGACTCGTATGCGGCGTGCGTGGCGCTGTCGGGCGCGAAACTGGTGCCGGTGCCGCTGCGGTGGCCCGACTTCCAGCCCGACCTCGATCAGTTGGCATCCGCGGTCACCGATCGCACGCGGGTGATCCTCGTGAACGACCCGCACAATCCCACCGGCACGGTGTTCTCGCGCGAGGTGCTCGACGAGGTCGTGCGGCTCGCGCACCTGCACGACGCGATCATCGTCACCGACGAGGTGTACGAGCATCTCGTTTTCGACGGGCCGCACGTGCCGATCGCCACCCTTCCGGGAGCCGCCGAGCGGACGCTCTCGATCTCGTCGGCGGGCAAGACCTTCTCGCTCACCGGATGGAAGACCGGCTGGGTCACCGGCCCCGCCCCGCTGGTCACCGCCGTCCTCGCCGTCAAGCAGTTCCTCACCTACGTGGGAGGCTCGCCCTTCCAGCCCGCGATCGCCGTGGGGTTGCGTCTGCCCGACGCGTTCTTCGCCTCGGTCGCCTCCGAGATGGCCGAGAAGGCCCAGCTGCTCGGCACCGGTCTGCGCGCCGCCGGGTTCGAGGTGTCGACTCCCGGCGGGTCGTACTTCACAGTGGTGGATGCCGCCCCGCTCGGCGCCACCGACGCCGATGCCTTCTGCCGCGAGCTGCCCGCCCGCGCCGGAGTGGTCGGCATCCCGCTCACCGCCTTCGTCTCGCCCGCCCACCGGGATCGCTACGCCACGCTGGTGCGGTTCGCGGCGTGCAAGCGGGTGGAGGTGCTCGCCGATGCGGCCGAGCGCCTCGCCGGGATGAGGGTGGCATGAGCCGACCGGAAGAGCCCCGCATGACCGACGACTGGACCGTCCAGATCTACGTACCTTCTCCCACGCTGCCGGGAACGTCCGGCGAACGGGGCACGGGCCAGGCTCCGGGTCTCCGCGACCGCGGCGGCCGCGTGGTCGATGCGAGCGTCGAGGCACTGCGCGAGAACTGGCGCGACACCGTACAGAAGCTCGTCGAGATCGGAGACGGGATCGATGACGCCGGGTCGGGGTGGGGCGTCGCCGAGATCGAGGTGGGGCTGACCCTGAGCGCGAAGGGTCAGCTGCTGTTCATCGCCGAAGCGGGGGCGGAGGCGTCGGTCAAGATCACGCTGACGCGGCGAGGTCTCGACGTGCGGCCTCCCGCGAAGGACTGAGCGCCCGCGGCACGCGAGACGTGGCCTCGGGCCCGCCTCGGCGCAGCTCGGGCGCGCACGACGCCGGTCAGCGCCCCTTGGGCGCACGGCGTATCCGCGCTCAGCGAGGGGTCACGCGAAAGCGACGGAGCTGGAGCGCCGGGTTGACCCGGCGAACCCGCGCGATGGCATCCGGATCGATGTGCGCGACGGCGAGGTCGGTCGACGTGCCTACCTGAGCGACGGTGACCCCCTGCGGGTCGACGATCATCGAGTGCCCCACCCCGAGGGGCGGCGGGTGGTCGGCCGCGGCGACGAAGAAGGTGTTCTCGATCGCGCGCGCGTGCAGCAATGTTCGCCAGTGATGCTCCTTGAGGGGCCCCCGCACCCACTCCGCCGGCACGAGCGCCACATCGACCCCCGCGTCGGCCAGCGTGCGCGCGACCTCGGGGAAGCGCAGGTCGTAGCAGGTCATCAGTCCGAAGCGCAGGCCGGCGACCTCGAAGGTCTCGGGAGGGGCGATCTCGCCCGGTTCGACCCAGTCGGACTCGCGCTGCCCGAAGGCGTCGTAGAGGTGCAGCTTGCGGTAGACCGCACGGATGCCGTCCGCGCCCACGGCGACGACCGCGTTGCGCACCCGTCGCCCGTCGTCGGCCTTTTCGAGCAGCCCCGCGACGATCACTGCGTCGAGCTCGCCCGCCAGCACGGTGAGGGCGGCGACGAACGGGCCGTCGAGGTCTTCTGCGTTCGCGGCGAGGGTGTCGTCGAACGGGTCGACGAAATAGCTGGAGTACTCGGGGAACACCACCACGCGCGCGCCACGCTCCGCGCCCGTATGCGCGGCGTTGGCGATGTGGTCGAGGTTGGCGGCGCGCGACGCGACGGGCGCGAACTGCGCCACGGCGACGCCGACGGTGTCCTGACTCATCGCGCACCCTCTCGTCCCCGGCGCCGGACGAACACCGGCACCACCACCCACAGTAGGAGGATCACCACCCCGAGCACGACTCCCGCCGTCACGGCGGCGGCGAAGCCGACCACCACGTCGAAGACGAACACCACCACGCCGACGAGAAGAATCGACACGAGGGCCAGAGCTCCCCGGAGGGCATCATGCCCGAATCGCACGAGCGCGGGCTTCACCTGCAGGTGGAAGACCGCGCGGTGCAGGGCCACGGGGGCGAGCGCCACGACGGCGCTGAGTGCCGCGAGGCACACCAGCACCAGATAGAACGCGCGCTGCGGCGGGGCGAGATCGGCGAACGCGGCCTGAAACGCCAGAGCCAGCAGGAAGCCCGTGAGGATCTGCGTGCCGGTCTGCAGCACCCGCAGTTCTTGCAGGATGTCGTTCCAGTTGCGATCAGCGCGCTGCGCGGGGCTCTCGGGGCGCCCGTCGGCCAGATCGTCGAAAGTGTTGCTCACCGGGTTATTCTCTCGCGACACTCCCGGGCGGTGCGTCCGGATTTGCCATGCCGTTCATCTCGGCGTAATGTTTTCTCTTGTGCCGCGGGGTGGAGCAGCTCGGTAGCTCGCTGGGCTCATAACCCAGAGGTCGCAGGTTCAAATCCTGTCCCCGCAACAAGAAGAAGGCCCCGGATCGAATGATCCGGGGCCTTCTGCCTTTTGTCCTGGGGTGTTCGGCTCCGCCCTTCGCCGAGGACGAGGACCACACTCCGCACCCGTCGAGCGGCTACATATTCAGGGAAATCCGGCCGCCGCCGGACCCCGGTGACGCGTCGGCAGTGTCAATGGACGGTCCTACCGGCTCTTCGCGAGATGCCATCCACTCCGGACCTGAGTCGAGCACGTCTGCGAGACGAAGAAGGAAATGACCCAAATTGTCGCGATACGCACCGCGACAAGTGGCTTCAATAGCCCCTTCTCCATGTTCTTGTCGTGAAAATAGATCGTTCACCTCCCGTATCATCGGAGACAGAATGATGAGGCTGCGCACCACGTCGCCGCCTTTACACCCCGTTGAACGAGACCGGCCGACGCGCGAATTCGAGCCGCCTCACGCGCTTAACCCGCAAGCTTTCGTAGGCATTCGCGCCGCCGGCTCGATGTCTCCCACGCCGCCCACGACCTCGTGAGTAAAACCACTTCAGCCCGCCGGAGTTGAACTTCATGACCACACTGTCGATTGTCCAGCCGTACGTTCCCACGTATCGGCTGCCCTTCTTCGAGGGTCTTCGTCGGGAGTTAGCGCAGGACGACATCGAACTTGAAGTCGTAGCGGGCCAAGCCACAGACGCGCAGAAACTGCGCGGAGACGAGGCGCATGCCCCGTGGATCAAGACGGTTCAGACGCGTGAGTTGAGTGTCGGCGGCCGGACGCTCTCGCTCACATACTCCCGCCGCCTCTGGAAGGAGTCGGATGCGGTGATCGTGCCGCACCAGGGCACCTCCATCGACGCCGTATCGGCACTCGCGTCAGCCGACGCCCGACGAGTCGGGGTGTGGGGACATATCGCTTCATACACCTCACCCCTGAATCCCGTGGACGGCGCGGTCGAGAACTGGCAGCTCCGGAGGGCGGGCCACGTCTTCGCATACGTGCCCAGCGGGGCCGCGTACGCAATCGACCGCGGTATTCACCCCGATCGAGTGACGACGGTGATGAATACCATCGACACCACCTCGTTGGATGACGCGCTGAACAGGACGACCGAAAGGGAAGTTCTCGAGTTCAGAGGCGAGCACGAAATTCCCGACGGCCCCTTCCTGGCGTACATCGGGGGGCTGGACAGCAGCAAAAGAGTCGATCTACTCGTCGATGCTCTCGGCATACTGCATTCCCGGCGAAGCCGGGTGCACGTGGTCGTGGCGGGTCGCGGTGAGCAGGAGGACATGCTTGCGCCCGCTATCGCTCGAGGTCAGGTGACCCACATCGGCTACGCGTCGCCCGCCGTCAAGGCTCCCCTTCTCAAAGGCGCAGCAGCGATCGTCAACCCGGGTCGTGTAGGGCTCATCGCCGTCGATGCGCTGACCTCGGGACGAAGGCTCATCACGACAGATTGGCCCTGGCATGCACCGGAGATCGAATACCTGGTAGCCGGAGAGTCGGTCATTCTGACGGGCAGCTCCGCGGAGGAGTTTGCGCAAGGACTCCAGAAGGAGAGCGACGAGTCGTCACTCACCGAGCATCGACCGTCTTGGCCACAGCCTCCGCGGCTTCACGAGATGATCGGCAACTACAGAAGAGGCGTGCTCACCCTTTTAAGTGGACCGTGACGGCGCACTCGTAAGACGCGCAGAAGGCCCCGGATCACGTTGTCCGGGGCCTTCTGCGCTTGCTGCTCACACGTCGGGCTCAGCGAGGTAGGGTCGCGTCACGGAGCCGGACGAAGCCGTCGTCAGTGGTAACTGCGGTAGCGGCTGGCCGCGGCTGCGGGGGCAGCCACGACAAGAGCGGCGACGAGGAGGAAGACCCCCGTGTCGCCGTGCATGGTGATGATGGCTAGACCCGCCACCGCGAATGCGATGACCGCGGTCCACAGGACGACCGTTGCGAGCGGGGTCGCCCATGCCGGTCGGTCTGCAACATGGTGCGCGTAAGGGTGCTGCATTGCTCCTCGCCTTCGAGATGCTCTGAGAAACCTGTCCAGGGGGTGCGACAGGGTCGCGCCGGACTACGACGTCGACTGCGTCGATCGTATGACCCTTTCGCATCGCAAACATAACCCTTGACGAGTGTCGCGAGAAATATGACCAAATTCCGTCTGCGCTACGCGTCAATGCTTCTGTCAAGGGAGAATCCAGACTTGTCCCCCATTCGGGGGACACGTATGATCAGCAAGGCTGATTCTGCCGTGCTTTTCTCAGCGCGAGTCGGCGAGGGGGACGGGGAAAGAGTTGAGCGATGTCTGCACCACTCACAAGTGCGAGGATCTTCATGAGTAAGTTCCTCTTCGGCGCGACGGAGGTCTCGTGCGAGACGTGCGGCGGCTCCGTGCGGCCGCAGCACGCCGTCTGGCGCAGCCACCGGCCGTACTGCTCGGCGGCGCACGAGCACGCCGACCAGCCCTGACTCAGGTCGCCGGCTGCTCCCAGTCGGCGACCCACCCGTCTGAGATCCGCGCCATCTGATCGGCCGCCTCGCGGTGCGCCTCGGAGGAGCGCCACTCGCCGAACGCCGCAGCGTCCGCGAAAGTGGCGTCCTGTGCGATGATCGTGCCCTTGCGGTCGTCGAGGGACCGCTCCACCGCCCATGAAACGACGCCCGCGTGCCTCCCGAGACCGCGCAGCGTCCCGGTTACGGAGGCGATGTCCGCCGCCTCCACACCGTCGTGGACACGGAAGAGCACCACGTGGCGGAACATCAAACGCGGAGGGCGGTGACGTTGTCGCGGTACCACGCGAGAGTCCGCTCCATCCCCTCCTCCAGCGAGATACCCGCGGTCCAGCCCGCGTTGCGGAGCGTGGACACGTCGAGCAGCTTCTGCGGCGTGCCGTCGGGCTTGGACGTGTCCCAGCGGGTCTCCCCCGTGAAACCCGTCACCCGAGCGATGGTCGCGGCGATCTCGCTGATGGTGACGTCCGAGCCCGTGCCGACGTTGACCTGGCCGGGCCCGTCGTAGTGCTCCATCAGGTGCAGACACGCATCGGCCATGTCATCCGCGTGGAGGAACTCGCGGCGGGGCTTACCCGTCCCCCAGTTCGTCACGGAGTCCGCCCCCGATGACGCGGCCTCGTCGTATCGCCGGATCAATGCCGGCAGCACATGAGAGCCCTGCGGTGAGAAGTTATCGTTCGGACCGTAAAGATTGGTCGGCATCGCACTGATCCACGGCAGTCCGTACTGTCTCCGCACCGCCTGCGTATGCAGGATGCCGGCAATCTTCGCAATCGCGTAGGCATCGTTCGTCGGCTCGAGATAGCCGGTTAGGAGAGATTCTTCCCGGATGGGCTGTTCCGCGAACTTGGGATAGATGCACGACGATCCGAGAAAAAGCACCCGCTCCACGTCGTTGGCCAGGGCGGCATCGAGGACGTTGACTTGAATGCGGACGTTGTCACTAAGGAAATCCACGGGATACGTCGAATTCGCCAGAATACCCCCCACCTTCGCCGCCGCGAGAACGACGTAGCGGGGCCGCGTCTCGTCCATGTAGGCGAAGACCGCGTCGCGATCCTTCAGATCGAGTTCCGCCGACGTCTTCCCCACGACGTTCGAGAATCCGCCGGCCCGGAGCCGACGCACGATGGCCGAGCCCACCAGACCGCGGTGCCCGGCGACATAGAACGTCGCGTCGCGATCGAGCTCGCCCGGCGTGTACGTCACCCCGTCGACGGCTGTCGTCACGCCCGCGCTCCCACGAGTTCCCGGTTGCTCCAGCTGGGCAGCGAAACCGTGTCGATCCATTTGGCGCCCTGCTCGAGCGCGATGGTGTCAGCGTCGACCATGAGCCGGGCGAGCTCGTCGCCGTGGACCGCCGGCACCCAACCGAGCTTGTCGGCAGCCTTGCTGGGGTCGCCGATGAGGGCGTCAACCTCGGTCGGGCGCAGGTAACGCTCGTCGAA
This sequence comes from uncultured Microbacterium sp., assembly GCF_963521695.1. Classification (GTDB taxonomy): domain Bacteria; phylum Actinomycetota; class Actinomycetes; order Actinomycetales; family Microbacteriaceae; genus Microbacterium. Next base: position 7,353 of record NZ_CAUQWC010000031.1, read on the forward strand.
GCGCACGTACTGGGCCCAGTCCAGCCCGACGTGACCGAATGCCTCCTCGAGGAAGTCCTTGATGGTGAAGCCGACGCCCGTCGCGAGGACGAAGTCCTCGGGGGTGTCGGCCTGCAGCATCCGCCACATACCCTCGACGTACTCGGCGGCGTAGCCCCAGTCGCGGATTGAATCGAGGTTGCCGAGGTAGAGGTGGTTCTCCTCCCCCGCCTTGATGCGGGCGACCGCTCGTGTGATCTTGCGCGTCACGAACGTCTCTCCGCGACGGGGCGACTCGTGATTGAACAGGATGCCGTTGACGGCGAACATGTCGTACGCCTCGCGGTAGTTCTTCGTGATCCAGTAGCTGTACAGCTTCGCCGCCGCGTACGGTGACCGCGGGTAGAACGGAGTCTCCTCGTTCTGCGGGGGCGGCGTCGCTCCGTAGAGCTCAGAGGTGGAGGCCTGGTAGAACTTCGTCTGGATGCCGGCGAGTCGCACCGCCTCCAGCAGGCGGATGGTCCCAGTGCCGGTGGTGTCGGCGGTGTGCTCCGGTTCGTCGAACGAAACGCGCACGTGCGACTGGGCGGCGAGGTTGTAGACCTCGTGGGGGTCGATCTGGCTCAGCAGCGTCACCATCCGCGCGCCGTCGGACAGGTCGCCGTAGTGGAGGAAGAGCTTCGCTTCCGGGTCGTGCGGGTCGACGTATAGGTGGTCGATGCGGTGGGTGTTGAAGGTGGAGGCTCGGCGGATCAGCCCATGCACCTCGTAGCCCTTCGACAGCAGGAGTTCCGCCAGGTAGGAACCGTCCTGACCGGTGATGCCGGTGATGAATGCACGCTTCGTCAAAGTACTTGTGCCGATCTCGTTGGGGGGTCAGATCAATGAACGCGCTCAGCGGCTACGGGGGCCGTCAGATTATCGAGAAGACTACAGAACCGATCGATCGCATTTGTTTCCTCTAGAACCGTCTCTTTGTAACGTTTTCCGCTCGCGCCGAAACGACGGCATTCGTCACGGTCGGATGCGAGGAGCTTCGCGCCGTCCAGAATTGCTCCCGCGCTGCCCGCGGTGACGACGAGGCCCGCACCCGCAGCGGTCACTTCCTGAGCAGTGATTCCCGTGGCGTCGGTCGCCGCGAGCACGGGTCGCCCAGACGCGAAATACGACGTAAGTTTGCTGGGAACAGCCATTTCTGCAACGCCGGGCAGCTCATTGACCAACAGAATGTCGGCCGATTGAAGCGTGTCCGCGAACGCCTTGTCATCCAGCGGGGGCAGGATCTGCGTCGTCGTCGGTTGCTCGTCGATGCGCTGCTGGAGTTCGTCGCGCTGCGCCCCATTGCCGACCAGGACGAAACGTACCCGCTCGCCGCGCTCATGAGCCAATCGACCGGCATCGACGACGTGCTGAAGCCCCTGCTTGACCCCCATGTTGCCGGTGTGGACGACGACGACGTCGTCGTCAGACCACCCGTGCGCGCGGCGGACGGCGGCCACGTCGACGGGTGGCATCGGCGGGAGGTGGGTCCAGTTCCGGACGACCGCGATGCGCTCGCGCGGGATCGCGAAATCGTGATGGACACGATCGGCGAACCGGTCGTGGATGACGACGACGGTCGATGCGGACCGAAGAAGCCAGGACTCTAGGGCGCGGAGACCGCGGGCGGCGAGTCCTCCGCCCTGTCCGGTCTCGACAACGCCGAGCCCGTACAGATCCTGAACCCACACCACGAACGGCGTATCGCGATGCGTCGCGAGGGCACGCAGGCGGACGATGGCCGACGAGAGCAGTGCCGGAGACGCCGCGACGATCGCCGACGGCCGCCCCCACCGAACGAACGCCTGACGCAGTCCGAAACTGACCTCCGCGAGCGCTCGAGGCACGAGAGTGGGGCGGCGGGGCACGAAGTGAAGAACGCGATCGACGATGACGCCGTCTATTCTTTCGCGCTTCGACCACTGCCCGTAACCCGGCGCGATCTTCCACTCCGGATAATGAGGGTGCGCGACGACGGCACGAACCTGGCGCCCGCGCCGGGCGAGGCCGGCGGCCATTGCACCGGTGTACGGGGAGATTCCCGTAGTCTCCGGGGGGTAGTTCAATCCGAAGACGAGAGTTTGCGAAGATTGGCCCACAATGGCCCATCATACGGCTAGACAAATGCAACGCACGGACCAAGAAAGGGGCGGCATGAACAGCAGCCCGGTGATCGATCTTTCGAAAGCCCCCGGGGAACGGGCCGCGTGGGACCAGCCGGCCTGGAAGGTGTACCTTTGGGCCATCTGCGAGCTGCTATTCGTCACTAATTCCTGGCAGATCAGTTCGGCGCTGCGCATTTCTGTCTTGCGCGCTTTCGGAGCCCGCATCGGCGAGGGCGTCATCTTCCGGCCCCGCACCCGTGTGAAATTCCCGTGGAGGCTGCAGGTCGGAGACCGCTCATGGATCGGTGAGGGTGTCTGGTTCCACAACCAGGACGAGATCCACATCGGGCACGACGTCGTGATCTCGCAGGAGACGTTCGTCACCGCAGGGAGCCACGCCCATCGGCGCGACATGGCCCTCATCACGCGACCGGTGCACATCGAGGACGGCGCGTGGGTGACCTCACGGTGCGTGGTCCTCGGCGGGGCGCGGATCGGTCGCAACTGCGTGATCACCCCCCTCAGCGTCGTCGACGCACGCCCTGTGCCGGCCGGTGAGATCTGGGGCGGCAACCCCTTGGTCTACGTGGGCGATCGAGTGATCGAGAGCGGTGTCCGTCCGTGAAGATCGCTCACGTCGTCACCTACACCTCAGCCGACGGCGCGTTCGGCGGGCCGACCCGCGTTGCCCTGGGGCAGGCGAAGGCCCTCGTGGAGCTCGGCCACGAGGTCACCGTGTTCGCCGGCACACCGGCCGGTGAAGAGACGGATACGCATCAGGACGGTTACCGGCTGCGGACATTCCCCGTCCGAAAGCTCGCCCCGTTCGGCGGCTTCGCCACGCTCTGGCCTCGCGGTCTGCACGCGGCACTGAAGTCGCAGGCACACGAATTCGACGTCGCGCACATCCATCTTGCCCGCGATCTGGCGACACTCCCCGCCGCCTTGCTGTTCGGCCGCCTGGGCATCCCGTACGTCACGCAGTCCCACGGCATGATCGACAGATCCGACAAGGTGCTCGCCGCGGTCCTCGACCGGCTCGCCACGCGCCGTGCCCTCGCCGGGTCGCGCAGCTGGCTCCTGCTGACGGCCGCCGAAGAGAAGGACCTCGCCGCGATCTCCCACCCGCAGCGGCTCACCTCCATCCGCAACGGCATCGAGTCGCGCGATATGACGTCGTTGGACGAACGCACCGACACCGTGCTCTTCCTCGCCCGACTCCACAAGCGCAAGCGACCTGTCGCCTTCGTGCAGATGGCGCAGCTCCTCGCCGCACGGCTCCCGCACACCTCCTTCGTCCTCGTCGGACCCGACGAGGGGGAAGCCGAGACGGTGACCCGAGCGATCAAGGAGGCAGGACTGGGAGATCGCATCCGCTGGATCGGTGCGCTCCCGCCGACGCAAACGTTCGCCGCGATGTCGGACGCCCGTGTCTACGTGCTGCCAGCCGTCGACGAGGTCTTCCCGATGTCGATCCTCGAGTCGTTCTCGGCCGGTACACCCGTCGTCACGACGTCGTCCCTGGGGATTGCCGCGGACTGCGAACGCCACGGCGCCGCCCTCATCACCGACGGCAGCCCCGACGAGCTCGCCGAAGCGACCTTCCGCGCGCACCAGAGCCGCGAAACGGCCGATGCGCTGCGCGGTGGTGGGCTGGCATACATCAGGTCGGAGCTCGACGTGCAGGACGTCGCACGGGAATTGGTCTCGGAGTATCGCACCGCTTCAGGACTCGTCGCGTGACCACCGAGGAAGTCCGCGGACGGTTCGTTCTGCGGCGCACCGCGAGCGCCCGAAGCGGCTCGGTCGGCGCCACGGAACTGCGTGTTCTCCTGCTCTCTCCCTGGGGCGCCTCGGGTGGGTACAGCGGGCCACTGACCTTCATGAACCGCATGTGGTCCGAGATCACAGCGCGGCATCCGAATGTTCGCGTCACGCTCCTTCACCGCGACCGGGGGCAGGACCGCGCCCCCGAGTGGGCGCACGAGATCATCCCCGCCGTGCGGTCAGAGGAGTTCGGTCGAGTGGCGCAGGTACGGTGGATGTTTGCAGCGGCCTTCTGGGTCATTCGCTACCGCCGGTCGGCGGATGTGATCCACCTGCAGGGCACCTACCTGACCAATCTCTTTCCCTCGCTGTTCGCTCGGCGCGGCAGCGTCGTCATGCTGCCCGTTCTGGAGGACGGCGATCTCGGTGGGTTGCAGCGTGCCTCTGCCAAGCGGTGGATCGCGCGACGCGTCGGCACGCGAGCCCGTTCCGGGTTCGCCCTGTCGGGCGGGATCGCGCGAGAGCTCGAGAGGGCGGGCCTGGAAGCGCATCGCGTCGGGCGACTCTCTAACCCGGTGGATCCTCGGATGATCGCCGAGGCCCCAAGCTCACCTGATCCTGAGGGTCCGGTGCGGCTGGGGTTCGTAGGCAAGCTCGGCCCCTTGAAGAATCCTCATCTTCTCGTCGAGGCGTCCGCCGCGCTTCGCGATATCGGCCGGGCGAGCGAGGTTCATTTCTTCGGACCATTCGCTTCGCTCGCGATGGAACAACGGTTGCGTGGTATCGCCGCGGACCTGAAGGTGGAGGATCAGATCCACTTCCACGGGTTCCAGAACGAGATCCTGCCCGCATTCGACAGTTTCGACATCCTCGTGCTGCCATCCGAGCAGGAGGGCCTGCCCGGTTCGCTGATGGAGGCCTTCGCAATGGGCAAGCCCGTCATCGTCACCGACGTCGGGTCGATGGCCGAATACGTCCACAGAGCCGGTGCCGGTCGGGTAGTCCGAGCGCGGACCGACGAGATCGTCGACGCGGTACTGAGCTTCGATCGCGGGGATACGTGGACCACCGCTTCTCGGAGCGCACGCGCATTCGCATCGGAACACCTCGATCCCAAGGTTGTCGCCGATCAGTACCTCCATCAGATTGAGAGAACTCCCCGATGACCACGATGCCACCCACCCAGGACAACGCCTCGTTCCCCACACTGGATGCTCTGACCGCTCGTTTGAGGGAATGGGAGGGATCACGCGCCGTCGTCATCTCTACCGCGGATTCGGCGGGTCGGCCCCTCGGCAACAACGGTGACGATCTCATGCACGCGGTCTTTTATCGGATCCTCGACCAGCTGAGAATCGAAGTCGTCGATTCCGCCCCGGACGTCGTCATCGTCCCGCCGTCGGGGGCACTTCTCGAGGTCTACGCATTCCCGAACTACCTCGCGGATCGTCTGAAGGGGTACGAGGACGTTCCTGTCGTGATCTTCCCGTCCTCCGTCTTCTTCCCCCGCACAGACCCGGGCTTCATATTCGAGGGGCGCGTGGCGCCCACACTGCTGTTCCTCCGGGAAGACGACTCCCGCGCGCATCTCGAGGAGCAGTGGGCAGCTCCGCTCCTCGATCGAGGCGTGGAGGTCGTGCTCGACCACGATGTCGTCGCGTCCGGTCACGAGTTCGTTCCCGCCATCCTCGGCTCGACCACCAAACGGCCCATACCGCGCCTCGTCGCCGCGCGCATCGACCGGGAGGCGTCGTCCATGCACGAGTCGGTCGGGCGCGGAGTCACGAGTTCTGCACATCCGCTGTTGCACGCGGTCGCCGACAAGATGCCCTACGGTCCCGTCTATACGGCGGCCTCCCGGTACGCTCGACGCGCACGAAACCGAGCTGCGGCCGAACGTCTAGCCTCGCGGGCCGGCTCAACGCTGCAAGACGCAGCGTGCATCGACATCAGCGCCAGGCAGTTCTCGACATTCGACGAGTACAGGAGCATTCTCCTTCGCGCCGAGTCTGTGATCACCGACCGTCTCCATGTCGCTCTCCCCGCAGCGATCATGGGCAAAGATGTCACGATGGTCGAAGCGGGCTACTTCAAGCTCGGCGGCGTCTACCGACGCTCGCTCACCGGGGTCGCCAACGTGCGCCTGGTGAGCACGGCGGGACACTGACTTGCTGGGAGGGATCCTCAAACTCTCCATCGGCACGGCGGTTGCCCGCGCCCTCGCCGCCGTCGGTCAACTCCTCCTGGCCGTCTGGCTGACACCGACCGACTTCGGATACTGGGCCGCGGCCACGTCAGTGATCTCCGTTCTGACGGGTCTCGCAAACTTCGGTGAGGTCAACGGGTACCTCAGCGGACAAGGCGGGACCTTCTCCCAGGCGCGAAGAGCCATTCTGCGGGTGAACGCCGTCCTCGCGGGGAGCGGCGCAATCATCGCGGCGTTGTACTGGATCGACGGCAACGCCGTGGTCGCCGCCCTCGCTGCCGTTTCGGCCCTCAGCATTCCTCTCATCGGCGACGCCGAACTGATGTACTCGACCGGCGTCAAGTACAAGGTGTACGCCCGCGTCGTCACCGCCCAGATCATTGCGGCCGGAGCGAAGATCTTCGTGGGTGTCGTCATCGCAGCCCTCTTCGCCTCTCCGCTGGCGTTCGCCGTTTCGACCGTCGTGTTCTACGTGCTGATGGACGCGCTCATCCTCCGTCGGCTGCCTGCGCTCACGGCGGCGGAGTCGGAATCGGCCCGGAGCGTCTCGCGCCGCACTCGATTCATGTGGGGCGTGAACTCTCTCTTCGTCACCCTGCCTATTCAGGTGGGCTTCATCGTCGCTCAGTTCGGTGCGAGCGCGGAGGTGCTCGGACTCTACTTCCTGGCTTACCAGGTGAGCCTGGGCCTGAGCGGGCTCGTGTCGGTTCCCCTGGCGCGCGTCGCATTGAGCTCCCTCTCGCGCGAGGCGCCCGAGCGACGCGTCCCGCTCAGCATGGAACTGTGTCGGCTGTTTGTATTCGCCGTGTCCGGTCTCGCAGCCCTGGTCTCGCTCCTCACTCCCTTGATGGGCTCGGTTCTCGGAGAGGACTGGGCCGCCGCCGCTCCTGCAGTCGTCGTCCTTCTAGCGAGCCTGGCAGTGCGGATGATGAGTCCGATCCTGGACGGGCTTCAGCAGGCGAACAACCGGTGGTGGCAAGGAACGGCCTTCAACGCCGTCGACACCGCGGGCACTGCGGCCGCTGCCCTTGTCTCCTTCACGGGTGACCTCCTTCTCCTCGTCAGCGCTGTGGCGCTCTGGAAGGTGTTGTTCGGACTCGTCAGAGCTGCCTGGCTGCTGAGATCGGCGCGCCCTCTGTCTCTTCTGGGGACCCTGCTACCCGCGCTGGTCATGAGCCTGCTGATCGGCGGGGCGTCTTTCCTCCCCCAGCCCGGTTGGACCATCGTCCTTGTATCCGCCGCGGCCGTCTCTGCGGCAGGCGCCCTGATGATGGCGCGCTCACGTCGGAAACGCACGTGAGGCACCGCGGTCCGCAAGCGCGTGGAGCGCCCAACGGCCGACGGGGTCGTCTTCCTACACCCCGGCGGTGAACAGTGCAGCGACAGAGCCGGCGACTGCGCGAAACGGTCCCTTGGTTGGCCGCGCAGATCGGACGCGCGCGGAAGGTCCTGTTCGCCCAGTCAGCGCAGGACGCTTCCGACGACGCTCAGCGCGAGGAAGGTGACGTTGTAGACGACATGTGCAATCACGGCGCCCCAGATTCTTCCGGTGAAGAGCACGACGGCCGCGCACAGCGAGCCGACGAGGAAGAGTTGAACGGCCGCGGACACGGAAAGCAGCGCGAACGCCTCATGGAGCAGCACGAAGGTCCCCGCCGAGCACAGCAGCGCGGCCGCTCCCGCGGCCACGGCGCCGGTCTGGCGCCGCAGCAGACGGTAGACCGTCACGAGGATGACCGCGCGGAAGAAGAACTCCTCCGCCACCGGTGCGACCACGCCCGACGCGAGGACCTGCTCGAGCCACCATCCGCTCGAGAACGGCCCGCCGATGCTCTGCACGGTCGGGAAGGGTTGCGCATCGGCGCGCTCCAGCAGGCCCTGCACGAGTCTCAGACCCATGCCGAGCCCGAGACCCCACACGAGGTCCGTCGCGCGGAACCGCAGCAGCCCCTTCGGACGGGAGCGCGCGAGGAACAGCGCGGCCGGCGCGGCCATCCCGAGCCACAGGGGCAGGAGGGATGCCACGGCCGCCCAGGGCGAACCCGTGGAGGGCAGAACCTTCGTCAGGAGCATTCCAGTGATGACGGCGATGAGCGCGAGAGCGAGGAGCTGAGCGTCACCCGTTCGTCCGCTTCGGGGCCGCGACCTCCAGTCGCTTCTTCCACGCGCCGTTGCCGACCCTTCCGAGGGCGGCAAAGCGCCCGTCTCGGCGCTCCACGAGGAACGCTGAATCGACCGAGTCGAACGACGACGCTGATCTGTCACCCCCTCACGGTATCGACCGTTCATCGATCCGAGGAGGAAACGTGCTGAATGTCCTCACCGTGTGCACCGGCAACATTTGCCGGTCACCGCTCGGCGCTCTGACCCTCGGAGCCCGGACGGGCGACCTGGAGGTGCGATTCGCCAGTGCCGGCACACGCGCGCGCGATGGTGCGCTGATGACGGAGGAGGCCATCGACCTGGCCGTCGAAAGGGGTGTCCCGTCCGTGGCCGCGCACGCTCATCGCGCCCGTCTGCTGACGCCGGTGCATCTGCAGCACGTCGACCTCGTCGTGGCGATGACCCGCGAGCACCGTCGTGCCGTGGTCGAGATGGACCCGTCACGACTGCGGATGACTTTCACGGCACGAGAACTCGTCCGGGCGATCGACGGCGTCGACGATCACGAGCTCGCAGCGACCGCCGCTGCCGGTGACGCCCATGAGACCGACCCGCAGCGGGCGAGGTTCGCCGCCCTGCTGGCGGGGCTCCGGGCGCGACGGGGTCTCATCGCCTCCCCGGCCGATCCGGCGGACGACGACGTCATCGACCCCTACCGTCGTTCGTTAGCGACGTATCGCGCGTCGGCCGTTCAGCTCGACCCCGGGCTGGACGTCGTGGAGCGTCTCGTGCGCCTCGCCGTGGGAGCGGCTCCGGGCGCTGTCGACCGGGATCGCGTGGAGGGCCGATCGGCCCCGGGAGTCGACGCGGGCACCGTCGGTCCGGACGCGGCGGCGACGCCCCGGACGAGGCGGGATCTCCGCCGGAGATGAAGCGACGTGGAATGCGTCCATCCGTAACATTCGATATGTCACACTTATGTCTATTGCACAGGTGATTTCCTGGGCCGAAACGGGTTGTCGAAAGGCATGATGGAGCTCAGCGATTACATCCGGATCCTTCGCAAGAATTGGATCGCCATCGTCGCACTGACGCTCATCGGGCTGAGCGCGACCACGGTGTACACCCTCACCCGGACTCCGATCTACGAGTCGTCCAGCACGATCTTCGTGTCGACCCAGGCCGGCGGCACGGCCGCCGAGCTGCAGCAGGGGTCGAGCTTCACGCAGGCTCGGATCAACACCTACGTCGGACTCGTCCGCACCCCCATCGTGCTCGACCCCGTGATCGCCCAGCTGGACATCTCGACGACGCCGGCGGCACTGGCCGGACGCGTCAGCGCCACCGCCGCACTCAACTCGACCCTCATCACCATTACCGTGTCCGACGCCGACGCGACGCGTGCGGCGTCGCTGGCGAACGCCATCGCGTCGAGCCTCTCGTCGGTCGTCCCCCAGCTGGAGCCCGAATCCAACGACGGCTCCAGCCCGGTCCGGCTGAGTCGGGTGAGCGAGGCGCAGCCAGCCCTCTCACCGTCGAGCCCGAACACCCCTCTCAACCTGGCGATCGGTTTGATCGCGGGCCTCGTCCTCGGCCTCGGTGTGGCGGCGCTGCGCACGAGTCTCGACAGTAAGGTGCGGACTCTGCGCGAAGCGGAGACCATCACCAAGGCACCCGCGATCGGTGCCATCGCCTACGACGTGAAGGCTCGGGAGCGCCCGCTCATCGTCCACGCCGACCCGCTGAGCCCTCGCGCCGAATCGTTCCGAGCGCTGCGCACGAACCTGCAGTTCCTCGACATGGGCGGTCGCTCGAGCTTCGTCGTCACGAGTTCGATTGCGAGCGAGGGCAAGTCCACGACCACGATCAACCTCGCCATCGCCCTCGCGGATGCGGGAAAGCGGGTCGCGCTCATCGACGCCGACCTCCGCAAACCGTCGGTAGCGAGCTACCTGGGCATCGAGGGCGGCGTGGGTCTCACCGACGTGCTTATCGGCCGCGCGGCCGTTGACGACGTGATGCTCCCCTGGGGCGGCCGCAGCCTGTTCGTGCTCCCGGCCGGCAAAATCCCGCCGAACCCGAGCGAGTTGCTCGGATCGCACAAGATGGGGTCGTTCCTCTCGGCGCTCGAGGAGGACTTCGATGTCGTCCTCTGCGACGCTCCCCCTCTGCTGCCGGTGACGGATGCCGCCATCCTGGCGCGGTTGACCAGTGGCGCCATCATGGTCGTCTCGGCCGGTCGGGCCACGAAGCACCAGCTCGCCGGCTCCACGGAAGCACTCAACACGGTCGGTGCGAAGCTGGCGGGCTTCGTCATGTCGATGGTTCCCACCCGCGGGCCCGACTCGTACTACTCCGCCTACGGGTATGGCTACGGCGGGTACGGAAACGGCTACCGCTTGGACACCCCTGCTAAGAAGAAGTGGCCCCGACGATCGGCCGCGGCCCCCGGCGTGTCGGGCCGCCGTGACGAGACGGAGCGCGCCCAGGACGAAGCGGGTGGGTTCTCGCGGCGGGCGACTCGCGAAGCGCAGCGGACCGAGTGACGTCAGCGACGTCGATGCGTCGCGCGGGCGCACGCGTGCAAGGAACGGACGCGAAGGGCGCGGGCGGCGCGCGCGGTAGAGCCTCGCGACCGGTGTCACGGCGAGCGGGCCGCATCGCCGTCTGGGCGGTCGGGGGGCTGCTCCTCCTGATCGTGGCGATCGCCGCGTGGGTGGGCGTGCGCGGCGCCCTGGCGTACCAGCACCTCTCGGCGATCCGCTCCCTCGCGCCGACGGCCGCGGCATCCGTCGCCTCCGATCCGGCCCAGGCGACCCCTGCCCTCGAACAGCTGGCCACGGAGGCGAGCGCGGCCCATGACCTGACGTCGGATCCCGTCTGGGCGGTCGCGGAGGGCACCCCGTGGATCGGCCCGCAGTTGGCGGCTTTCGCAACCATCGCGTCCGCGTCGGACCGACTGTTCGCCGACAGCCTCCTGCCACTCGCGATCGCCGCGCGGGACGTCTCGCTCGATGACCTCCGTCCGCACGACGGCCGTCTCGACACCACGGCGCTGAGCACCCTGACCGTCCCCGCACGGTCGGCCGCCGACGCGGCGACCGGCGCCGCGGCGGACATCGACGCGATCGACCGGACGCCACTCGTCGGGGCGGTCGCGACCGCCGTCGACCAGGCCCGGTCGACCTTCGACACGGCGGCCAGCGCTGTCGATGCTCTGCGGCGGGCGACCGAGCTGCTCCCTTCGATGTTGGGCCAGGACGGCCCCCGCACCTACTTGCTGCTCGTGCAGAACAACGCCGAGTGGCGCTCCCTCGGCGGCGTCTCCGGCACCGCCATCGAGCTCAGCGCTGATCACGGCGCCCTCTCGCTGGTCGAGACGCATTCCGCGACATCCCTGTCGCGGGGCATCTCGGGGCCCGTGGTCGAGCTGCCCTCCGACGTCCAGAAGATCTACGAGACACGTCCTGCGCGCTACTTCCACAACCTCACGCAGATCCCGGACTTTCCGACGGACGGTCCGCTGGCGCGGGAGATGTACCGCCAGCAGACCGGGCGGGAGGTCGACGGGGTGATGGCCGTGGACCCGGTGGTGCTGTCGTATCTGCTCGAGGCCACCGGCCCGGTCGCGCTGCCCGACGGGGAATCGCTCACGGGCGACAATGCCGTTGCCCTCCTGCTGGACGACACCTACCGGCGCTACGCGGATCCGGCCGCGCAGGACGCGTTCTTCGCGGGCGCCACGGGGGCCGTCTTCGAGGCCCTCCGGGAGGGCCGGGGCTCCACGCCGGGGTTGATCGCCGCCCTCGCCCGAGGAGTCGACGAACGCCGAGTGCTGGTGTGGGCGGTGGATCCGACGGAGCAGTCCGTGATCGAGGGGACGACGCTCGCCGGGCAGCTGCCGTCGAGCGACGGACGAACCGCACGATTCGGCGTCTACCTCAACGACGGCACCGGATCGAAGATGAGCTACTACATCGCACCGGAGGCCGACCTTCGCTGGGGATCCTGCCGGACCTCGGCGGACGCCTCCGCGCGCGAGGTGACGCTGACCCTCACCCTCTCCAATACGGCTCCGGCGGATGCCTCGACCTCTCTGCCCGCCTACGTGACGGGCAACGGTGTGTACGGAACCGCGCCCGGCGTGGCCACCGTGGTCACCGACGTCTATCTCCCCGAGGGGTGGACCCCGGTCACGACGACGACCTCGTCCGGCACCGAGTTCACGCGTTCCACCCTCGATGGGCGCGAAGTCCTCACCGTCGGCGCAACCGTGGCACCCCAGGCGACGGCTCAGATCGAGATCACCGCGACGGCCGTCTCGACGGCGACCGAAGCCGAAGCCCTCCTGACCCCCACGGCGGACTCGACCCTGAGCCCCACCGTTCGAGCCGCGTGCACGGGCGCGGCGGGCGCCGTCCTCGAGTGACGCCGGTGGGCGGTCAGGGCCGTCCGCGGAAGCGATCCCGAAAATTAATGTCGCGGAAATGCTTTCAGCTTGCGTCCATGAAGCGCCTAAGCAATACTCAGGATGGTCTTTCAGTCAGTACATTCCCGCATCATTGTTGTCCTCCCCTTGCGTCGTTACGGGATAGCACGAACGCGGACCACCTATCCCTGGTTGCCCGAATTCGAAAGCAGACATTCATGAAACTCACCCTCGCAAAAGCCGGCGCCTCGATCGCCCTCGCCGGCGCTCTCCTCGTGGCGACCCCCGTGGTCGCCCAGGCGTACGTCCCC
>NZ_CAUQWC010000032.1:0-19928 GCF_963521695.1 uncultured Microbacterium sp.
CGACACGCCACCCCGCGGCATCCCCCACCGGCGCGTCGGCCACACGGCCCGCCGTTGTGCACCCGAGACCCCGCCACGCCCGACGGCAGAGGGATGCCGGGCCGAACGGCGTCACCGCGGGCCCGCGCGCAGCGCCTCCCACGCGTCGTGCGCCGCGTCGGCGAGAAGCTCGACATCGGGCACCGCGTCGGGATCGACGCAGAAGCCGACTCCGAGCCACCGGTCGTTCGAGATCGCGGCGACCCGGAGCGCGTGGCGCGGCCCCGGCTCCGACGAGGTGTAGACGTGTCCGACGCGTCGCCCTCTGACGGCCACCGGCACCCGCGGACCGGGCACGTTCGAGATCGCCAGGGCGAACTCGCGCGGATCGTCGGCGAGCCCCCGCATCAGGCCGCCGACGGGCCCGGCCGCCGCGAGCGCACGGAACAACTCGTCGAGCGATCGCGCGTCGTGCCCGTGCTTGCGTGAGCGCATCTGCGCGCTCAGCAGGTCGAGGCGGCGCAGGTCATCGGGTTCGTCGAGGTGAAGGCTCACGTCGACGAAGGAGTCGCGATTGCCGGATGCCGCGGCATCCTCTCCCCTCTCGTGCAGGCTCACCGGCACCTGGGCGTTCATGCGGGGCGCGTGGCCGTGATGCAGCAGCCGTCGGCGCAGGGCTCCGGCGATGACCGCCAGCAGCACGTCGTTCACGGTGGCGTGTTCGCGGCGCGCGGCGCCGACGGCCCGCGCCTCGGCGAGGGGGACGTCGACGAAGGCGAGCGCACGGCGAGCGGTGAGGGGGCGGTCGAACGGCGAGCGGGACCCGGGGTGTCCGAGTTCGCGGGCGAGGGTCAGCGGCATCCGTTCCCACTCGCTCCAGCGCGTGGGGCGAGCGTCAGGATCGCGGATGCCGACCACGTGGGCCGGGGCGTCGTGCGGCTCGAAGATCACCGACTCGAGGAAGCGCACCGCCGTCAGACCGTCGGCGAGCGCGTGGTGCAGGCGCACCGCGACCGCCTCGCGACCGTCGGCGAGGGGTCCCACGAGGTCGACGGTCCACAACGGACGGGAGCGGTCGAGCGGCTCCGACATGAGCCGCCCGACGACCTCGCGCAGCGCCGCGGGATCGTCGGCCGCGTGGCGGCGCACGTGCTGCGCGACATCGATGTCGGTCGCATCGACCCACGCCGGCCCGTCTCCGTCGTCGACGACGACCTGGCGGCCGCGGGGGAAGGTCGACAGGCGGTCGGCGACGCTCGCCCGCACCGCGTCGAGGTCGAGGGCCTCGCCCGGATCCAGCACGAGCAGCTTCAGCGCGTGCCCGCGGACGACGTCGGACTCCAGCGCCAGGATGCGGGCATCGGCCGGCGACAGCGGCTCTCTCATGCGGTCACCGTAGGGCACGCCGTGTCATCGTGTCTCGCGGGCCGCATCGACCGTCGGACTCACCACACCCGCCCGGTCGTCCACGAGACGCCGTCGGCCGATCCAGCCGGTGAGGCCACGGCCATCGGGCCAGACGACGAGCAGAGCGACCGTCGCCAGCGCCAGCACGAACGCCAGCAGAGACCACGGCGCCGTAAGGGCGGCGAGTACTGCGTAGGCGCCGGCTCCCGTGAGGAACCGCAACGGTCGTGCCACCCAGACGGGCAGCACGCCGTGGGTGAAGCGCACGCGCGTGGCGATATCGCCGATCGAGCGGCCCGTCACCAGCACCACCCCGACCCACAGCCCGACCGAGACCACCGTGCCTGCGAGCGCGGCGACGTCGTCTGTCGAGAACGTCGCGGCGTCTCCCAGCGAGAGGGCGATCGCCGCCTGCACGGTCACCGAGACGGCGAAGCCGACGAGCGACACGCCCACCACATCGCACAGAATGCCCAGCAGACGACGCCTCCTGGTCACCGGGCGGGGCTGCTCGGCATCCGGGCTCTTGTGCACACCCCGGTGCTGCGCCGGCACGACGAACGCCACCACCGATCCGAGCAGCGCTCCGGACGTATTCGCGATGAGGTCGTCGACGTCGAACACCCGGTAGGCGCAGGGGAAGAGACCCCAGACGCCGGTCAACTGGGTGGTCTCGATGATCCCTGAGATCGCCAGGCCCACCAGACCAGCCACCACGATGCCGCGCCCTCCGAGCACGCGCAGGAAGAAGCCGAGGGGGAGGAACAGCAGAACGTTCAACGCCACCTGCAGCACGACGGGATCGGTGAGGTAGCGCCCCGACACGGCGACGGCGGCACGGATGTCGTCGACGAACTCGAACGGCCGCACGTTCACCCCGCGGCAGCGGTAGTCGTCGGACTGAGGGACTGGGACGAGCGTGTAGGTCCAGATCGCCCAGAAGTACACCGCCGCTCCCGCCCACAGGGCGGTACGCCAGAGCGTCAGGCCACCGCGTCGGCGGTAGCTGATCGCGACGAAGGGGATGAACGCCAGCACCGCGACGACCGCCCCCGCCACGACGGCGAGCACGCCGGATCCCACCATGTTGTTCACCCCGCGAGCTTAAGCAATGCCGGCGCTCGTCCGACTTCAACCCCTGACTCGTTCCTGCCCTGCCAGGACGGCCGTGAGTTGCGACTGGACGACCGCCTCGATCTCGCCCGGGGTGTCCCGAAGGTGCAGGGTGGCCGTCATCGTGACGTGGACGATCGACGTGACGACTCTCGCGAGGGTGGCCCGCGTCCGCTCATCGACGTCGGGCAGGGTGCGCAGGATGTCGGCGATGGCGGCCTCGAAGCGCCACGCCTCGGCGAGCCCCGCGCTCCGGTGCTGCTCGGTCGGGTCGCCGAAGACCAGCTCGTGCAGGTACTGACGACCGTTCTCGGGCTGTTCGCGAACGCACTCGATGACCGGCGAGAGGAGCGCCATGACGGCGTCTTGCGCCGACGCGTCGCTTCCCGACAGCGACTCGGATGCCGCGAGGCCCTCGTCGATGGCTGCGCGGAACTTCTCGTTCTGCACCATGATGAGCAGCTCCGCCTTGGTCGCCGCGTACCGGAACAGCGTCCCGATCGCGACGTCCGCACGGTCGGAGACCTCCTGCGTCGTGACGTGGCCCACCCCCCGCTCCGCGAAGAGCGATCGCGCCGCGTCCATGATGCGCCTCCGCTTGTCGGCCATCGCTTTCTCTCGACGTCCGACGAGATCGGATTGCTGACTCATGGCGCCTCCTTGACAATTTTAGTGAGTACAGTCACTATTGAGTGTACTCGCAGGACGAGGATGACACATCCGTCGATCGGACCAAGGGAGCAGACATGGCCACCGGCTCGCACCGCAACGACGACACTCCGTCTGTCGTCGACGCCGTCACGCGGACGGTGCATATCGACGGTGCCGACATCGCCTACCGCGACATCGGATCGGGCGCCCAGCTGCCTCTCGTCGCGCTGATGCACCTCGGCGGCAACCTCGACGCCTGGGATCCCGAGGTCATCGACGCCCTCGCGCAGGAGCGCCGTGTCATCGTGCTCGGTTACCGCGGCGTCGGACGCTCGACCGGGCGGGTGCGCGACAGCTTCGATGACATGGCCCGCGACACCGTCGCCGCCATGCGCGCTCTCGGCCTCGACCGCGTCGATCTCTTCGGCCTCTCGATGGGCGGCATGGTCGCCCAGGCGGTCGTCGAGCAGGAGCCGGCCCTGGTGGACCACCTGGTGATGTCCGGAGCCGGCCCCCGGGGCGGCGACGGCCTCACCCGGATGACGGGCGTCATGCTCCGCGGCATCGCACGCAGCGTCCTCATCGCACGCCCCGCCACCTCCGTCCTCTTCTTCCCCGGCACGGCTGGCGGCAGGCGCGCCGCGGCCGCGTACCAGCGCCGGCTGAAACGCCGACGCGCCGACCGCGATTCGGCCGTCCTACCGGGGGTCATGCGCGCGCAGCTCCGCGCCGTCGCACGGTGGGGTGCCCAGACCGGCACGGTCGAAGCGCAGGCGAGCACGCCGACGCTCGCCTTCCACGGCGATGACGACATCCTCGTACCGGTGGCCAACGCAGAACAGCTGCGCCAGGGGTTCTCGGCCATCGACGTGGTGACCTTCCCGGATGCCGGGCACGGCGTCGTCTCGCAGCACCGCGCCGCCGTGACTCCCCGCATCCAATCTTTTCTGCGCAGCTGACGCAGGACTCGAACCCACTCGTCCAGAACAGGAACTCTCAACATGCGTGCATTCATCATCGACGGCTACAAGAAGCCCCTCCACGAGGCAGACGTCCCCGAGCCCACCGTCGGTCCGAACGACGTCCTCATCGCGGTCACCGCCGCCGGGCTCAACGGCCTCGACGAGCGCATCCGCGCCGGGGAATTCACGGCATTCCTGCCCTACCGACCTCCGTTCGCACTCGGCCACGACGTGGCCGGGACCGTGATCCGCGTGGGTGCGCAGGTCCGGTCGTTCACGCCTGGCGACACGGTGTTCTCCCGCCCTCGCGACCATCGGATCGGCACCTTCGCGGAGCGTATCGCGGTCGACCAGGCGGATGTGGCCCGCGCCCCGGCCTCGATCGGCCTCGTCGAGGCGGCATCCCTCCCCCTCGTCGCCCTGACCGCGTGGCAGGCGCTCGTCGAGAAGGGCGGCGTGACCGCCGGCCAGAAGGTCCTCATCCACGGCGGCGCCGGTGGCGTCGGAACGATCGCGATCCAGCTGGCGAAGCATCTCGGCGCAGAGGTCGCGACAACCGCCTCCGCGAGGAACGCGGAATTCGTGCGGTCCCTCGGCGCGGACATCGTGATCGACTACGCCAGCGAGGACTTCTCCACGGAACTCTCGGGGTACGACTTCGTGCTCGACAGCCTCGGAGGCCAGAACCTCACGAAGTCGATGCACATCCTGCGTCGCGGTGGCATCGCCGTGGGTATCGCCGGCCCGCCGACGCCCGCCTTCGCCGAGCAGATCGGCCTGAACCCCGTCCTTCGTCTCGCGATCGGCGCGCTGAGCAGCAAGGTCCGCCGGCAGGCGAGGAAACTCGGCGTCACCTACGAGTTCCTCTTCATGCGCGCCGACGGCGAGCAGCTCCGGGCGATCGCCCAGCTCGTGGACGCCGGCGCGATCCGCCCGATCGTCGGCGCCACCTTCCCCTTCGATGAGGCGCCGACGGCCCTCGAGTCGCTCCACCGCGGCGGCACCCGTGGGAAGTCCGTACTCCTCGGCGCGTGATCCCCCCACCACCGCCCTCGCCCTTCCCGCACCCTCGACACACGACACCCGATCAAGGACATCTCTCATGAACGAACAGGTCATCACCTCGTACGCGCAGGCTCCCGCGAAGACCGTCACGGTCGGTCCCGACACCTTCGCCTACCGAGAGCTCGGACCCAAGGAAGAAGTCCCCGTCGTCTTCTTCGTCCATCTGGCGGCGACGCTCGACAACTGGGACCCCCGCATCATCGACGCGATCGCGAAGACCCGACATGTCATCACGTTCGACCAGCTCGGTGTCGGTGCGTCCAGCGGCCGCGTCCCGGACACGCTCGACGAGGCCGCCGACGACGCCTACCGGTTCATCACGATGGGCCTGGGCCTGGACAAGATCGACCTGTTCTCGTTCTCCATGGGCGGGATGATCGCTCAAGACCTCGTGGTGAAGCACCCCGACCTCGTCCGTGGCCTCATCCTCACCGGCACCGGGCCCCGCGGCGGCAAGGACATGGACAAGGTCGTCGGCACGACCTACTGGGACATCTTCCGATCGGTCGTCACGCGCTCCGACCCGAAGGAGTTCCTCTTCTTCAACCGCGACGCCGAAGGCAAGCGAGCCGGAAGAGCGTTCGTCGAGCGGCTCAAGGAGCGCACCGTCGACCGAGATAAGGCGATCACCAACAAGGCGTTCAGCACGCAGTTGAAAGCCATCGTCCGATACGGCCGCTCCGCGCCCTCCGACCTCTCGGTGATCACATCGCCGACGCTCATCGCCAACGGCGACAACGACCGCATGGTCCCGAGCATCCTCTCCGAGGACCTGCACCGCCGCATCGCCGGGTCGGAGTTGATCATCTACCCGAACTCCGGACACGGCGGCATCTTCCAGTACGGGGACGAGTTCGCGCCGATCGCCGCGAAGTTCCTCAACGACGTCCGTGCCTGAGCCAGACCACGAGAGGCACGATCATGAGCAACGGCACCCCCAAACCCGAGAAGCATTTCACCTCGTCGATCCTGTTGTGGATGCGCTCCGACCTCCCCCGGCAGGCCGGAATGGATCGCTGGAAAGGCCCGCACTCGCAGATCATCGCGGCGACGCCCGGTCTGCAGGAGTATCGCCAGGTGCACCTGGCTGCGCATCCCTCCGGGCGGTGGCCCGCCAGCGACGGCATCGAAACCGAAATCCCCGAAGACCGTCGGATCGACGGCATCGCCGAGGTGACCTTCGAGAACGCCTTGGCACCGTTCGCGGGCCGCACGCAGACGGCCCTGGCGTTCGAAGACGAGGTGAACATCTTCCGGCGCACGCTGCTGCACGCGGGCCCTTCCGGCAGCTCGCGCTGGTACGACGTCGCCCCCGGCGAGCGGCCCGGTTCGCGTGCGGTGCTGTACCTGAGGCGCCTCGCCAACGAAGGGTCGATCGGTTTCCACTCCTTCATCAAGAAGCAGCTCGCACCGGCGCTCGTCGCCACGGGCGGGCTGAAGGAGCTGCGGACCCAGGTGTTCCTCCCGTGGAACGAGAAGACGTGGGACACCCCGAACGTCGCCCACGACAACCCGAAGGATCAGCACCTGCATGCCTCGGTGACCCTGGGCTTCGCCGATGACGCGGCGCGCGACGCGTTCTTCACCGACCATGCACCCGCCCTCACCGCGCTGCTCGCACCCCACGTGTCGGCGATCCACGCCTACGACGTCACCGAGACGCTCACGTACGTCTCGGGCGGCGTGATCCTCCCGCACCCGGAAAGCTGACGCCGGTGCCCAGCCTCGGCGGAGCGACCGTCGTGATCACCGGCGCGAATGGGGGCATCGGCCACGAGCTGGTGTCGCAGGCGCTCGAGCGCGGCGCCCGAAAGGTCTACGCCACCGCACGCGTGCCGCAGGCGTGGTCCGATGCTCGCGTGGTGCCGTTCGCGCTGGATGTGACCGACCCCGCGTCGGTGGCGGCTGCCGCGACGACGGCATCCGATGCCACCGTGCTCATCAACAACGCGGGAGCCAATCCACCGACGGCGAGCCTGCTCGACATCGACGACGAGGCCCTCGACGCGACCTTCGCGGTCAACTTCTTCGGCCCGGTGCGCGTTGCGCGCGCCTTCGCCCCGGTCCTCACCCTGCGCGCGGGTTCGGCGATCGTCGACATCCACTCGATCGGCTCGTGGTATGCCTACGGCGGCGCCTATTCGGCTGCCAAGGCAGCCCTGTGGTCGGCGACGAACTCGTTGCGGCTCGAACTCGCTCCTCACGGCGTGCACGTGCTCGGTGTGCACATGAGCTACGTCGACACGCCGATGGCCGCGCACGCCGGCGGCGACAAACTCACCCCCGCCGACCTCGTGAGACAGGTCTTCGACGGACTCGAGACCGACCTTTTCGAGGTGCTCGCCGACGAAGCGACCCGGCGGGTGCGAGCCAGGCTGGCCGGCCCCGTCGAGGAGCTCTACCCGGAGTTGTCGGGCGGACGGCGGTAGCACGCAGCGCTCAGGAGGCGGGTGCGGGATCCGCGCCCTCCCCCCGCTCGTTCCCGGTGCCCGAGAGGGTCGCTTCGACCTGCGCGCGGACGACGGCGAGGATGTCGTCGACACTCGTGTCCGCCGTCGGGGCCGATGCCATCGCGACCAGCATCCCGGAAGAGATCACCCGCGCCACCACTCCGGCATCAGCCTCGCTGCGTTCGGCGCGTGTGACGATCAGGTCGATGAGCGTCCGCTCGGTCTCGCCGACGATCCGGAGCGCCTCCGCATGGTGGGGCTCTTCCGCATCGCCGAAGATCATCTCCCGGAGGTACGTGCGACCGTTGTCGACCTGCTTTCGATTGCACGCGACGATCGGCGCGACCAGCGCAAGGACGCCGTCGATGGCCCCGGAAGCCGCAGCCGCGGCGCTCCGGCCTTCGTCGAGGGCTCGGGCGTAGTGGGCGTTCTGCACGAGGAGGAGCAACTCCCCCTTGGTCTTGGCGTAGAGGAAGAGGGTACCGGTGCCGATGTCGGCCGCATCGGCGATCTCTTGCGTCGTGACGTCGTCGACGCCCCGCTCGGCGAAGAGTGTGGCCGCGGCGGCCACGATGCGCTCGCGCTTCTCCTGCTTGTTCCGTTCGCGACGCCCGACGGGCGGTGAGGTCGGAGGCATCTTCGCTCCTCGGGAAATAGATGATGAGTGCCCCCAGTTATGAGCGTAGTCACTAATCTGGAGGACGTACTTGATTCTCCCACTCTCGACCGGTGACGACCTGTCCGACGACACAAGGAACGACGCTCACGATGACTCTCGACTCCCTCTGGCAGCCCTTCGCGCTCGGCCGCCTGGAACTCCCCCACCGCCTGGCGCTTGCGCCGATGACGCGTAATCGAGCGGATGCCGACGGCACCCCCGGTGACCTGGTCGCCGACTACTACGGCCAGCGCGCATCGCTGGGGCTGCTCATCACCGAGGGGACCCAGCCCTCCGCGGACGGCCAGGGCTACCTGAACACCCCCGGCATCTACACCGACGCGCACATCGCCGGTTGGCGGAAAGTCGCCGACACCGTGCACACAGGGGGCGGACACCTCTTCGTCCAGCTCATGCACGTCGGTCGCATCTCGCACCCCGGCAACACCCCCCACCACCGGCAGCCCGTGGCGCCGTCGGCGATCGCACCGGGTCAGGACATGTTCACGGCATCCGGCCTGCAGCCCATTCCCGTGCCCCGCGCCCTCACGACCGATGAGATCGCGGGCGTCATCGCGGAGTTCCGTCATGCGGCGGCATCCGCGATCGCGGCGGGTGCAGACGGTGTCGAGATCCACGCGGCGAACGGCTACCTCCTGCACCAGTTCCTCTCCCCGAATGCCAACGAGCGCACGGATCAGTACGGCGGATCGGTCGAGAACCGCTCACGCTTCGTCGTCGAGGTCGCTGCCGCCGTCGCCGACGAGATCGGCGCCGACCGCACCGGCATCCGCATCTCCCCCGCCTTCCCCCTCGGCGGCATCGACGAGGGATCGCGCGAAGACGTCCACGCCCAGTACCTCGACCTCGTCTCGCGCCTCGCACCCCTCGATCTGGCCTACCTGCACGTGCACCACCTGGGCGATGACGACCTGCTGACCGCGCTGCGCGGGGCATGGCCGACGGCGGTCCTGGTCGTGCGGTACGGCCGCACCCGCGAGCAGATCGCGGCAGACATCGACGCGGGTCTCGCCGACATCGCCCCGCTCGGCCGGTTCGCCCTGGCGAACCCCGATGTCGTGGAGCGACTAAGAGCCGATGCCCCGCTCACCGACGTCGACCCCGACACGCTCTACACCGGCGGCGCCCGCGGATACGTCGACTACCCGACCCTCACCCACGCCTGAACCCGAAACAGGAAGAGAAAGCACTCATGACTTCACTCGACGGAGCCATCGTCCTCGTCACCGGCGCGAACGGGGGTATCGGCACCCACTTCGTGCGCGAGGCGCTCGCACGCGGCGCGGCGAAGGTCTACGCCACCGCCCGCTCCCCCCGCACCTGGGACGACGAGCGGATCGTCCCCCTGCAGCTCGACGTGACGGACGCCGTCTCGATCGAGGCCGCCGTCGCGGCGGCCCCCGACGTCACGATCCTGATCAACAACGCCGGCACGTCGCCGTCGAGCTTCGGCATCCTGAATCACACCGACGATGAGATCCGCGAAAACATCGAGACGAACTTCGTCGGGCCGCTCATGCTGGCCCGCGCCTACGCCCCCGTGCTGTCGGCGCAGGCCGGGGCGACCGCGATCATCGACATCCACTCCGCGATGGCCTGGTTCGCCGTCGGCGGCATCTACTCGGCCACGAAAGCCGCACTCTGGTCGGCGACGAACTCGATGCGCATCGAGCTCCACCCCTCCGGCGTGCAGGTCGTGGGTGTCCACGTGGGCTGGGTCGACACGGCGATGGCCGCGGGATCCACCGACCCGAAGCTCGACCCCGCCGCGCTCGTCGCGAAGGTCTTCGACGCCACCGAGGCGGGAGAGTACGAGGTGCTGGCCGATGAGACCTCGGTGCAGCTGAAGGCGGCGCTGTCCGGACCGTTCGAGGCGCTGTACCCGCAGCTCGCGAAGTAAGGCAGACGGCGTGTCCAGCGGGGAGCGTCGCTCGATGCTCCCCGCTTCCGCTTCGCGCCGAGGGGCTGACGCCGACCACCGCCGCCGCTGCGCCCGAGGGGCGGGGAGAGGATGCCGGAACGCGTACCCTGTGCACATGCTCCGCGCCGCCGCCCTCCGCGACGCCCTCGTCGCGCGGATAGACGACACCGGCTTCGGCGCGCACGGCTTGCACGTGCGCGCCGGCGACGACGTCGCGACTCACCGCTGGGCGCCCGACGTGCGCGAGGAGATCCACTCCGTCGCCAAGGCGGTCGCGGTGCTGGCGGCGGGCATCGCGGCCGACGAGGGTCGAGTGTCGCTCGACGCTCCGGTGAGCGATCTGCAGCCCACCGCCACCGATGTCACCCTCCGCCACCTGCTGACCATGACCAGCGGCATCGACTTCCCGTACTCCGAGACGATGATGACCGACTGGCCCGACCTCGCCGCCGAGTTCCTCGCGCGTCCGTCGCGCGGTCGCGTGTTCCAGTACTCGAACGCCAGTACCTACACGGCCATGCATGCTCTGTCGCAGCGGGTCGGCGACGTCGAGGACTACCTGCGCCCCCGCCTGCTCGCCCCGCTCGGTCTCGCCGACGTGTCGTGGCGCCGGTGTCCGAACGGCCGCGTGCTCGGCGGCGAGGGCATCGCGCTGCGCACCGACGAGATGGCGCGCTTCGGCCTGCTGATTCGCGACCGCGGCGTCTTCGAGGGCGAACGCCTCGTCTCGGCCGGAATCGTGGATGCCATGCACTCGGGGTGGGTCGACACGGGCGGCACCGCCGACGGGTACAGCCGTTACGCCCTCGCGGGTTGGGATGGTCCCGGCGGCGTCTGGCGCCTGCACGGCGCGCACGGCCAGCTCCTCGTCTTCTTCGGCGACGCGGTCGTCACCATCTCGGCGCACGACCACGGCGGCGCCGACGCGGTGACGGCGTTCATCGCCGATCGAGCGAACGCCGCACCGCAGGCCCATCGATTTCGTCAGCGGTCGGGACCAGCCGGGTCAGCTGGGTGACGTGGCGCGGCTCGAGTTCGTCGAGTGACGAGACCCCGAGCAGCGTCATGGTGCGTTCGATCTCGCTGCGCAGGATGGCGATGGTGCGGTCGACGCCTTGGCGCCCGCCGGCCATGAGTCCGTAGAGGTAGGCGCGGCCGATGAGCGTGAACTTCGCGCCGAGGGCGATGGATGCCACGATGTCGGCGCCGTTCATGATGCCGGTGTCGACCATGACCGTGGCGTCCTTCCCGACCTCGCGCACGACCTTCGGCAGCAGGTGGAAGGGGATCGGCGCGCGGTCGAGTTGGCGACCGCCGTGGTTGGACAGCACGATGCCGTCGACACCGAGGTCGACCAGACGCGCCGCGTCGGCGACGTTCTGCACGCCCTTCACGACGAGCTTGCCCGGCCACATGCCGCGGATGACGTCGAGGTCGTCGTAGCCGATGGTGGGGTCCATCGCCGCGTTCAGCAGCTCTCCGACGGTGCCCCCGGTGGTGCTGAGCGAGGCGAATTCGAGTTTCGGCGTGGTGAGGAAGTCGTACCACCACCACGGCCGCGGAATGGCGTTGACGATGGTGCCGACGGTCAGCTGCGGCGGGATCGAGAAGCCGTTGCGCTTGTCCCTGAGGCGAGCCCCGGCGATGGGGGTGTCCACGGTGAACTGCAACGTGTCGAAGCCCGCCGCGGCGGCGCGCTCGACGAGACCGTACGAGATGTCGCGGTCCTTCATGACATACAGCTGGAACCAATTGCGACCGGAGGGGTTCGCGGCCTTCACGTCTTCGATGGAGGTGGTGCCGAGCGTCGAGAGGGTGAAGGGGATGCCGGCGGCCGCTGCCGCGGATGCGCCGGCGGTCTCCCCCTCGGTCTGCATGAGTCGGGTGAACCCGGTCGGTGCGATCCCGAACGGCAGCGCCGCGGGCCCGCCGAGGATCTCGCACGAGGTGTCGACGTCGGCCGCCGGGCGCAGGATGTCGGGGTGGAACTCGACGTCTTCGAACGCGCGGCGCGCGCGGTCCAGCGACAGCTCGCCCTCGGCCGCGCCGTCGGTGTAGTCGAACGCCGCCTTGGGCGTGCGGCGTTTCGCGATCGTGCGCAGATCGGCGATGGTCAACGCCGCGTCCAGGCGCCGCTTGCGCGCGTCGAGCTCGGGCTTCTTGAACTGCATGAGCTCGAGGAGCTCGCCGACTTTGGGGAGCTGGCGTTGAACCATGAGGCTCTCGCTTTCGTGTGGTCAGACCACATAGTAGATCACGGATGCCGCGATGTCGCGATGCTGGAGGAAGAGAGGGCGCCTCGGAGGAATCCGAGGGGCGAAGGAAGACCGCGACGCGATCGCGGAGAGGCGCGACGCGACGGTTCAGGCGACCGGGCGCGCCAGGCGCATCCCCCAGTGCGCCGCGCCGAGCGTCGCGTACGGGACTGCGGGATCGACGACGACGAGACGGTCCGCGAGGCGGAGACTTCGCAGGAATGCCGACGAGCGAGCCTCGGCGGCGATGATGGCCATCACCTGGGGCATGAAGGCGGGAGCCGACGCGAAGACTCCCCCGCCCAATGCCACCGTGTCGACGTCGTACGCCTGGACGACGATGCGCAGCCCCAGCGCGAGCGCCGCGCAGAACTCGGAGATCGCGGCGGCACTGGACGAATCGCCCGCGGCCGCGTCGACGAATAGTCGCGGCACGCCCGCGGAGCCGGCGGCACGCTCGAGCGCACCCCCCGAGGCGGAGAGCTCTATGCACCCGAGCAGACCACACCCGCAGCGCCGACCCCGAGGATCGAAGGGAAGGTGACCGATCTCTCCCGCCGCGCCCCGCGACCCCCGGAGGGGCGCACCACCGATCACCACGCCGACACCGAAACCCGTTCCGACGTTGACGAACGCCAGCGACGACGAAATCGAATCATCGCGAGCGGACGCGACGCCCAGCGCGGCGAGGGTGACGTCGTTGTCGACCGCCACGGGAACGCCCATCGCCCGTGACACGGCTTCTGCGAGACCGAAGTCGTCGAGGCCGACGTTCACGGCTCGGCCCACGACGCCTCGGACCGGGTCGACGGCTCCCGGAACCCCGATCCCCACCGCGCGCAGAGTCTCCGTCACCCCGCCGTGACGGCGCGCGTCGACGATCGCATCGGTGATGGATGTCACGACGCCCTCCGGGCCCGGCCGCGTCCTCCGCTGGGCGCGACCGACCAGATCGCCCCTTTCATCGACGAGGACCGCTGCCGTCTTGGTGCCGCCCACGTCGATCCCGGCGTAGACCCCGCGAGGTGGCATCCCGATGTTCATCTCGCTCCCTCTCCCGAAATGTCGATGATTGTTATCCATATCAACTTGTGTCATCATCATGCCACCCGCTGGAAGGACGAAGATGCCTCACCCCGTCACGCCCACCCGTCGAGGTCGCCCGCTCACGCTCGCCGCCCTGCTGGCGATGCTTCTCGCGGTGGGAGGCGCCGTCACCGCATGCGCGGCCGCCCCGGCGCCCGCCGCCGTCGACGGAGTGCAGTTCTCCGACGCCGAGCTCGCGGTGGCTTCCGTCCGGGCGGAACGCGGTGGCGCCGACGTCGATGATCCCTCCGGGCGGTTCGACACGCTGCGCGACGACCTGGCGCTGTTCGCGGTGGCGCGCTCGGTCGGCGCCAGCGACGTGACGCGACCCGACGACATCCTCGACGTGGTGGACGACGTCAACGCTCAGCGAGCGGAAACCGCAGCGGCCGGGGGCGTGCTCTACGGACCGGTCACCTACGACCCGGCATCGTTCTACGGCAAGTCGCTCACCGACATCCGTCAGGCCACGCTCACGCGGATCGAGGAGGGGGCGACCGGCGCCCACGTGACCGACGACGAGGTGCGCGCGCGCTTCGACGCCGACCGGGCCGAGTGGGCGGATGCCGCGACGACCTACCACGTGACCCGTGTCACCGTCCCCACGGCCGCGGACGGCGGCCCCGACCCCGTCGTGGCCGGCGCTGTTCAGCGGGGCGATGTCGCACCGGTCCTCGGGGGGTCGACTCCGGAGAGTATCGACATCACCTCCGACCAGCTGGCGACCAACGTCTTCGGCCCCGACGCCACTGCCGCCCTGCTCTCCGCCGCCGACGGATCAGTCCTGGGCCCGTTGCCGGAGCAGGGCGGCTGGGTGGCGTACCGCCTCGAAGGACGATCCGTCGACGCCGAGGCGGCGTTCGCCCACTACGCCAGCCGCATCCGTTCGGTGCTGTACGCCGAACGCCTCGACGCCCTCATCGCCGACGCCCGTGACGCTCAAGTCGTCGTCGGCCCGTGACCCGCTCCCCCATCCGCACCACCCCTACCGAAGGAGAAGTCCCGTGACACACGCACGACGACGGAGCCACTGGTTCCGTTACGCCGTCGCCACCGCCGCAGCCTCGGCCCTGGCCTGGGGCGCTGTCGTCCCCGCCGCCGGCGCCGTCGGCACAGACGACACGGCCGCATGGGCCGGCCAAGTAGCCAACCCCTACGGCGGCACCGACTATTTCGTCGACGCCACCGCCGGAGTCGACACCGCCCCGGGGACCTCGCGCGACCGCGCGTGGAAGACCCTGGCCAAGGTCAACGCGACCACCTTCCAGCCCGGCGACCGGATCCTGCTCAAGGGCGGCGAGACGTGGGCCGACCAGCAGCTCTGGCCCAAGGGCTCGGGCGTAGAAGGGAAGCCGATCGTCATCGACGCCTATGGCGACGCGGCGGCGGGCCTGCCCTACATCCGCACGAACGGGAAGGTGACGTCGCCCTTCTCGGCGAACGGCCTGAAGAACCCCGACACGGTGGGCCTGACCGGCGCGGTGAATCTGCGCAACCAGGAGTACGTGCACATCGCCAACCTCGAGCTGTCGAACGACGACGACTTCGCCACCGACATCACGACCGGCAGCTTCGTGCGCGACGGCGTCTCGGTGTCGATCAACGCCGACAAGCTCGCCGCCGGCGCCGACACGGTGATGAACGGCATCCGGATCTCGAACCTCGACGTTCACAACATCGACGGTCCCAGCAGCTGGCAGCGCATCCACTACGGCGGCGTCAACTTCCAGGTCTTCGGGTCGAAGCAGTGGACCGAGTACGGCAAGGGCGGCTACCACTTCGAAGACATCCGCATCGAGGACAACACCTTCACCGACGTCGAGCTGCACGCCGTGCAGTTCGCCTTCAACTGGTTCGGTGACGCGCAGGGACGCGTCGATGAGACCGGGAAGTTCCACGAGGGCTGGGAGCAGCTGTGGGTCCGCGACCAGGACTTCTACAGCCGCGACGTCTACATCGGCCACAACTACGCCGAGAGCATCGGCCAGGGCCCGTTCCAGTTCGCCAACACGCAGCGACTGCTGGCGGAGTACAACGAGGCCAACGGCTGGCTGGAGCGGTACAGCCAGGTCTCGGCCGGCCTCTACCTGTGGGCGGGCGCCGACTCGGTCATGCGCTTCAACGAGATCTACGGCGGACCGGCGAACGAGTACGACGCCACCCCGTGGGACCTCGAGTTCACCAACTTCAACGTCACCTACGAGTACAACTACTCGCACGACAACGAGGGCGGCTGGATGGCCTACATGGGCAACAGCGGCAACTCGATCGCCCGCTACAACCTGTCGGTCAACGACAACGGCGTGATCTGGAAGAACATGCTGTCGACCAACTACTCGCCCACGTACGTGTCGAACAACGTCTTCATCTACGACGGAAGCCAACTGGAGTCGTTCCACGACGAGGTCTTGAAGAGCCGGGTGTACTTCTTCAACAACGTCTTCTACAACACCTCGACGACGCCCACCAACTGGTACCGCAAGGACGGCGCCCTCGACCTCGGCGTCTTCTCGAACAACGCCTACTTCGAAACCGGTGGCATCCCCTCGCCTAAGCAGCCGAAGGATGACGCGGCCATCACCGCCGACCCGCAGTTCACGGGGAACGTCGCCGACTACGCGCGGAATGCGGGAGTGGAGAACATCCGCCAGTCGGCCGGCCTGTTCACGCTGAAGGACACCTCGCCCCTCATCGACAAGGGCCGCTACAACGAGCGCATCGGCACGACGGACTTCTTCGGCAGCCCCAACTACCGCGGCTCGGCACCCGACATCGGACTCTTCGAAGCCGCTCGCGGTGACGTCGTCACGACGCCGGTCGACACCGACCCGATCGAGAACGAGGGCGTCGACACGCGCACGAACCTCGCGCTCGGAAAGCCGGCGGTCGCCAGCTCCACCCACCCGCACAACAACTTCTCGCTCAAGGCCGCGAACCTCGTCGACGGCGATCCGAGCACGCGATGGGCGGCGGCGGACGACGCCACCTACCCCCTCACGATCGACATCGACTTCGGTGCGGCTACACGCTTCGACGAGGTCGACCTGTCGGAATTCACCGACTCGGGCACCGACGCGCGCATCGCCGCCTTCTCGCTGCAGCGGTGGGACGCGTCGGCCGGTTCGTGGGTCACGTTCGCGTCGGGCGACGGCGTCGGCACCGACAAGGTCGTGCGCTTTGACCCGCAGACCAGCAGCAAGCTGCGCCTGTCGATCGCGGGCATCAAGACCGGCCAGATCTACGCACCGACCATGCGCGAGATCGCGGTCTACGACAACGCCACCGCGCAGACCAACCCCGTGGTGACCCCCGCGGCGGGCTTCTACGACCGCAACTCCTCGCAGGCGTCGTCGGCGAAGAACACGGTGTCGTACCGGGTCGACCTCGGCGGAGACACGGTGCGCTCGCTCGGATACGTCACGACTTCCGGCGCTCTGGTGGGCAGCCTGGATGCCGCGGACTACACCGTCACCGATGACGCCGGCGTGAAGGTGTACACCCTCACCCCCGCGTTCTTCGCCGACAAGGCCCTGGGCACCTCCGGCATCGTGTTCGACTTCGCCTCGAACAAGACGTCACGAGTGTCGATCGAGATCGGCGACACCACCGACCTCGAGAAGGCGCTGGTGACGGCGTCCTCCATCGCGCCGGGCACCTCCGCCGCGCACGTCGCCCTGCAGAAGGAGAAGCAAGCGGCTCAGAGCGTCCTCGACGCCGCGAACCGCACGCGCGCCGGCTCGGGCAACGACACCGTCACCCAGACGGCCATCACCAATGCGACGACCGCCCTGAACGCGGCCATCACGGCAGTGAACCCGCTCTCGGTCGAGGCGACGGCATCCACCCGGAAGCTGGGCGGCAAGGCGTACGTCACGGTCGCCGCGGTGAATCGTTCGACGGTGCCCGTGCGCATCGACGTCGTCACGGCGTACGGCAAGAAGTCGTTCGCGACGGTGCAGCCGGGCCAGAAGGTCAACGTGTCGATCAACTCGGCGAAGTCGTCCATCCCGGCGGGCGCGGCCACGGTGACGGCCACCGCGACCGTGGGTGGCAAGAAGGTCACCACGAGCGTCCAGGCCTCCTACGGCGCACAGAACTGACGGATCGGGCGGGGGCGGCGACGCCTCCGCCCGATCTTCCGGACGGCTCGCCCGTGCGCGTCCGGCACCCGAACATCGAAGGAGAGAACATGAAGAACACCACACGCGTGGGAGTCGCCGTGCTGGCGGCCGCGCTCATGACGACCGGCGGCGCCGCGATCGCGGCGGCCGCCGCAGACCCGGTGGACGACGGTCAGGTCGGCATCGACGTCGAGATCGCGCCGCAGGAAGGCCCCGGCGACCTCGTGCTGACCGTCGCGCCCGGCCGCGCGACGCTCACCGAACAGGGGTCGACGGGAGACGTCCGCCAGTTCACCGGCGTCCTGCCGCAGGTGACGGTCACCGACACCCGCGACGCGGAGCAGACGGCAGACGGCGCGCAGTGGTCGGTGCTCGGCTCGGCCAGCGAGTTCACCACCGCCGACGGCGACGTCATCGACGCGAAGTACCTCGGGTGGAGCCCGCGCCTGGTCAGCGGCGACGACGACGCCATCTCGGTCGGCGGCGACGTCGACGGAGCGCTGCAGGGCGAGATCGGCAGCGGCCAGAGCCGAGGCCTGAAGGACCAGGAGCTGCTCTACCTCAGCGACGCCGACGCCCTTCCCGAGGGCGGTGCCAGCTCGACGGCCACGGCGGATCTGACCCTTCGTGTGCCCGCGACCGTCACCGCCGGTCAGTACTCGTCCACCATCACCCTGTCGCTCTTCGAGTGACCTCTTGTGTCCGGCCCGGTCGACGAATCGACCGGGCCGGACACTTTGGAACCGTCATGATCTCCGTCCTCTTGTCCCGTGCGGCCGCGATCGTGCTCGCCGCGAGTCTGCTCGTCTTCTCGCCGATCGGCGCCGTGGGCCCCGCCCGTGCTCAGGCTTCGGCGGACGCCTCCGACACCGTCACCTGGTCGGTCGAGCCTGCTGACGCCGACGCGGCCACGGGAGAGGCGTGGACGGAACTGACCCTGGATGCCGGGCAGTCCGTCACCGAGCACATGATGATCACCAACCGCGGCGGGAGCGACGTCATCTTCCGTCTGAGCGCCGCGGACGGCTACTTCACCGACACGGGTCGGTTCAACATGCTCGCCGCGGACGAGGAGTCCGTCGACGCCGGCACGTGGATCACGATCGCGGAGTCCGTCGAGGTCGGAGCCGGTGAGAGCGTCATCGTGCCCTTCACGGTGGACGTGCCGACGAACGCGACTCCCGGCGACCACCCCGCCGGCGTCGCCGCGGGAATCCTCACCGGCGACAGCACGATCGGCGTGGAATCGCGGGTCGGCTTCCGTGTGATGACACGGGTGCGCGGCGACCTCGCGCCGGCTCTGTCGGTCACCGACCAGCAGGCGGTGTACAGCCCGTCCTGGAACCCGTTCCTCCCGGGCTCGCTCACCGTCACGGCCACGATCGTGAACTCCGGCAACACCCGGCTCGGGGCGCTCCCTCGCGTCACCTCCTCCGGCCCCCTCGGTGTTCTCGCCACCGACACGACACTCACGCAGATCGCGGAGTTCGCCCCGGGCGAGTCGCGCACGATCATCACCGTCGTACCCGGGGTGTGGCCCGCGTTCGCGACACAGGTGCGCACGACGGCGGCATCCATCGCCATCGCCGGCACCGAACCGCTTCGCGGGGCCACCGGCAGCGCGCAGACGACCGTCGCAACGATCCCGTGGAGCCACCTGCTGCTGCTCGCGACGCTCGCTGTGGCGGTCGTGCTAATCCGATGGCGAGGCACCAGACGGAGAAGGACCGTGGCCCGGATGGTCGACGAGGCGCGTGAAGAAGGTCGGCGTCAGGGCTCGGCGACGAATGCAGGGCTCGCGGTGCTACTGATCGCCGCGGTGGCCGGTGGCATCGTCGTGAGCGACGCCTCACCCACCCAGGCGTTCACGGGCCGCAGCGCCGTCTTCGTCGATGTCGACGTGACGCCGCTTCCCCCCGCGCCATCGATGACGCCGGGCACCCAGCCCCCGACCCCGGTGCCCGCCCCGGACGGCCTAGCGCAGACCGGACGCGCCGTCGACGACTGGGGCGTCCTCGCGGCGGGTGTCCTCGTGACGGCGGGCGCCGCCGCGATCTCGGTGGCGAAACGTCGACCGCGGTCGGGCGAGCCCCGGAGCTGACCAGCCGATCCCGATCGCCGCGGCGAGCGCGGAAGGGCGGGCAGGCGCAGTGGCCGTCTAGGACGTTGCCGGGCCGTCCGGGGCGCCCGCTCGGCCACCCGTCAGGCGAGAACGGCCGCCGAGCGGACGGCGCCGAAC
>NZ_CAUQWC010000033.1:0-19927 GCF_963521695.1 uncultured Microbacterium sp.
GCCCCACACCCGCCGCACCGGCACCGCCGCCGCGCACGCCGACGCTGTCGTACTGCAGGCGCTGCTGCTCGTGCCAGGCGAAGCCGAGCACGTAGTGCAGCACCGTCGTGGCGACGCGGCTCGCGGTCTCGACGTCGAACCCGTCGGCCACGACGGCGGCCGTCAGCCGGTCGTTCGCGAGCGGCGCGCCGAGGCCGAGCGCCAGGGTGCTCGACACCACTTCGGCGCCGTCGCGGAAGGCGAGGAGCGCGTCGCGCAGGGCATGGGCCTCGGTGCGCAGGTCGGTCGCGGCGCCGGATGCCATGCGTCCGACGATCCGGTCCGACAGCTCGGCGAGCAGCGACTGCTTGTTGGGGAAGTGCCAGTAAAGGGCACTGGGCTGCACCTCGAGGGCGGTCGCGAGGCGTCGCATCGTGAGGTCGGGGAGGCCGTGATCGTCGAGGATCCGCAGCGCGGTACGTGCCACGTCGTCGGCGGAGTGTCCGCGGGGAGCCATGGTGTGAGTATAGTGAACGGCGTTCAGGTGAACAGTGTTCAGGAAGGACCGTCATGCGCACAGCCGACGCCACCGATCTCGCCCGCATCGCCGTCTTCGCCGCGCTCATCGCGGTTCTCGGGCTCCCCGGCAGTTTCCCGGTGTTCGGCGGGGTGCCGATCACGGCGCAGACCCTCGGCGTGATGCTCGCCGGCGCGGTCCTCGGCCCCTGGTTCGGCGCCCTGTCGGTGACCGTGCTGCTCGCGCTGGCCGCGGTGGGTCTGCCGGTGCTGGCCGGTGGGCGAGGGGGGATCGGCGTTTTCCTCGGCCCCACTGCGGGTTACGCCCTCGGCTGGATCCTCGGGGCGATCGTCATCGGACTCATCGTGCACGCGGGTGGACGGCGCCCCGTGGTCTGGCGCACCGCACTGGCGATGCTCGCCGGCGGGATCGGCGCGATCTACGCTCTCGGCATCCCGGTCCAGAGTCTCGTCACGCGCCTCCCGCTCGCCGAGACGGCCCTGACCAGCCTGGTCTTCGTGCCCGGCGATCTGCTGAAGGCGGCCGTCGCCACGATCGTGGTGACGATGCTCGTCAGGGCGTACCCGCGGGGCTTCCGCCGCGACTGGCGTGCGCCGGTCACCGGACGGCGAGCGGCCGAGGTCGCGGTCGACGCGTGATCCGGTGCGCGGGCGTCGGTGCGCGCCTCGGGCAGCGCGGGGTGCTCCGGGACGTCACCCTCGACCTCGACGCGCGGACGGTCGCGGTCATCGGCGACAACGGATCGGGCAAGTCGACCTTCGCGCGACTCGTGGCGGGCCTGGTCCGCCCGTCGGTCGGCGACCTCCGCGTGCTCGGACTCGAACCGCAGCGGGATGCCGCCGAGCTCCGCCGACGGGTGGCACTCGTGCTGAGCAACCCCGACGCGCAGATCGTCATGCCGACCGTCGCCGACGATGTCGCGCTGTCGCTGCGACCCGCGCGTCTCGACCGAGGGGAACGTGACCGCCGAGTGGCTGCCGCCCTGGAGCGGCTCGGACTCTCCGCGTTGGCCGACCGTCCCTCGCACGATCTCTCGGGTGGCCAGAAGCAACTTCTCGCGCTGTGCGGCGCGTTCGTCCGCGAGCCCGACCTCGTCGTCGCCGACGAGCCCACCGCCTCCCTCGATGCGCGAAACGCCCGCCTCGTCGCCGACCACCTCCTCGCCGATACCGGACACGCGCTCCTGATGGTCACGCACGATCTGACGCTCGCACGCCGATGCGAGAGGGCGCTGCTCTTCGCGGACGGCCGGGTGGTGGCATCCGGGTTCGCCGTCGATGTCGTCGACGCCTACGAGGCGGCCCTGGTGTGCTGAGCACGTACCGCGCGGGAGAGGGATGGCTGCACCGGATGCCGGCCGGCCCGAAGCTCGTGGCCGTCTCGCTCGTGGCGGTCGCGCTCGCGGCTCTCCCGTCGACGTGGGCGGCCGTACCGGTGGCGGTGGGCGTTCCCTTCGCCTTGTACGCCGCGGCGGGGATGGGCCCGGTCGAGGGTCTTCGTGAACTCGCCCGCCAGGGGTGGTCACTGCGCTGGGTCGTCGTGATCACCGCGGCGGGACAGCTGGTCTTCCTCGGGCCCGAGTCCGCGGCCGCCAACACCGCGCGCGTGGTCGCGGCCGTCGTCGTCGCGGGGCTTCTCTCCCTGACGACTCCTGTGCCGGCCATGCTCGACGCGCTCGAACGGGGGCTGCGACCCCTTCGCCGGATCGGCGTCGACGCCGAGCGCGCCGCGCTGCTGTTGACGATCTCGCTCACGACGATCCCGGTGCTCGCGCGGTCGGCCGCCGAGGTGCGCGATGCGCAGCGAGCACGGGGCCTGCGTCCCTCCCTCGCCCGCGGCGCGCTGCCGCTGCTGATCCTCGCTCTCCGCCACGCCGACGATCTCGGCGACGCCCTCGCCGCGCGCGGCATCCGCTGACCCGATCAGTCGCGGGGCTTGCGGGGTCGAAGGGGCGGGACGTCGAGAACCGGTATGGCGCGAATCATGAACGTGTCGAAGTGCGGCACAGTGAACGCGGCGTAACCGTGCTCGGGAGTGTAGAGCAATCCCATGTTGATGAGTTCCGCGCGAGTCGGGCCGAGGTTCTGAGAGGTGCGTCCCATGACGTCCGCAACGTCGGACGCCTTCTGCGCCTGCGGGCCGAGCTGTGCCATCGCTCGGAGATAGGCACGCTGCATCTCCGTCGCTCGGTCGAGCCGAACCCGGAAGAAGGACTCGTCGAGCTTGGCCTCGTAGCCCGGGACCGCTGTCACCACGTCGTCCTGAGAGATGCGCGGACCTTCTGCCACCGTCCAGACGGCGTAGCCGAGTTCTTGCAGAAAGTACGGGTACCCGCCGGTCACCCGGAGCGCCTCGGTGAGAGCTTCTTCGTCGAAGCGCACATCTTCTTCGGAGGCAGGCTTCGTCAGCGCCGCCTTCGCGTCTTCGTCGCCGAGGTTGCCGATCGATGGAAATTTGAAGAGCCGTTCGGCGTATGACTTCGCATCGCCAGCGAGTTCCGCGATCTGAGGGAGCCCCGCGCCGACGAGTGTGACGGGAAGCTTGCGCTGGACCATCTTGTGCAGAGCCTCGATGACCGCTTCGAGCTGTTGCTTGCTGAGGAATTGAACCTCGTCGAGCAGGAGGACGACTCCTCGATCCCGCTCCCGTGCAGCTTCTCCGAGCGCGACGAACACATCCGTCACGTCCAGGGCGAGGTCGCCGTGGTCGCCGAAGCCGTGCGCTGCGTCAACGTCGAGACCGGCCGTAAGCGATCCCGCGAGATCGACGCTGACCGTGAACGAGCGGAGAACCGCGGCTGCGTGCTGAAATCGCTCGGTCCAGCGTGCCTTCGGCGACAGTTCGAACAACGCGGTCCGCAACTTCGTGGCCAGGGTGCGGCGGAAATGTCCTTCATCGTTCTTACTCACCTCGAGTTCGACGACGACCCAGTCACGTGCGAGAGCCTTCGAGCGAAATTGTCCCAGGAGGACGGTTTTCCCCACCCCGCGCAGGCCGGTGATGATCATCGATTGCTCGGTGCGCCCACGCTCGATACGAGCCAGGAGGAGATCGAAGGAGCCCAGCTGGTCGTCGCGACCTACGACCGCCTGCGGCTCGGCGCCAGCGTTCGGAGTGTAGGGATTCGTCAGCGCGTGCACGCTCTCACGTTACCCGATTTAGGACGCTTTATCCGAAATGACTAAAGCCACATAAAACAGCTAACATGTCAGTCGCGCGCCGCGCGACCCGCCACGAATCCCTCGGCGTACGCCTCGTCGGCCCCCTGGCGGAACATGTCGCGGGCGGGATCGCGCACGATGGAACGTGCCCCGGGCAGGTCGAGGTCGCCGACGAGGTCGCCGCGGCCGCGCACGATCGCGACGGGGCGGCGCGACGCCTTGCCCTTGACGAGGTCGGTGGCCGCGGCGATCTCGTCGGCCACGCACGGCAGGGTCACCACGAGGGGTCGGCCCTCGGCATCCGTCGTCCCGCGGAGATCCTCGAAGACATGGATGCCGGCGGCCCCGATGGCATGGTCGGTCTGGCCCTCGCGCCAAGCGCGGCCCAGGGTGTCGGTGATGATCACGCCGACCCGAGCGACCGCACGGAGGCCCTCGGCGAGGCGTCGGGCCGACGCGTCGGGATCGACGGGCAGCAGGAGCACGGTCCCCTCGGGGGTGTTGCTGGCATCGACGCCGGCAGCAGCCGAGACGATCCCGAGGGGGTTCTCGACGATGCGCGTGACGTGTCCGGTGGGGGAGGTCCGGGATGCCACGAGACGCACGGTCTCTCGCGTGATCGCGTCTTCGCGGTCGTCGGCATGGATGATCCGGCCTTCGGCCTTCGACACGATCTTGCTCGTGACGACGACGATGTCGCCGTTCTGCAAAGGCTGTGTCAGCGCATCGAGGACCACCCCGACGAGGTCGTCTCCCGGGGTGATCTCACGGATGCCGTCGAGGGCCCAGACCTGCAGCACGTCAGCGGACGAAACGCACCTCGGTGAGCTCCTCGCCGAGGAAGGGCTGCGTCTGCGAGGCGCCGTCGACCGCGAAGCCGTTGCGCACGTAGAAGCGGTGGGCGCGCGGGTTGTCGTCGGCGACCCAGAGGTACAGTCCCTCACCGTCTTCGACCGCGGCGTCGAACAGCTGCTGGCCGATGCCGGTGCCGTGATGCGCGTCGAGCAGGTAGATGAAGTACAGCTCGCGCTCGCGCGGGGCGTCGTCGTCGCGGGCCGGGCCTGAGCCGACGAAGCCGACGATCTCGCCGTTCACGAGCGCGGCGTGCATGCGGTAGTCGTCGCCCTGAGAGGCCCAGTGGGTCCACAGCTCGGCCATGCGTCGGGGCGAGACGGCTTCGAGGGCCGCCTTGCTGATGAGGTGGTCGTACGTCTCGTGCCAGCAGGTGGCGTGCACGCGGCCCAGGGCCTCGGCATCCACGTCGCGCACCGGACGGACGACGATGTCGGTTCGGGTTTCCGCAGTCATGGCGCGACTCTACGCGCGGGATCGGCCTGGGTGAAATCCGTGGCGGGGCCCCTCGCGATGGGGTAGTGAGGTGGGTCACGAATCGCCGCGCCCGTCTCCGTCGAGTGTCCGGAACACGCCGTCCCGCGCGCGACGCGACGGCGTTTCGTGGACACTCGACATTTCGCCGGGGCCCGCAGGAGTCGGATCCCGAGGCGCCTCGTTTGTCGATCGCGCACAACGCGATGGTCGATCGGTGGTCGGATCGCTACGCTCGCCCCTCGTGAACGTCCTCTGGCGCACCCTCCTGGTGCTCTTCCGTGCCCGCCGCCGCCTGCGACGCGAGGGCCCCCTCGATCCGAACACGGTCACGCGACTGCGGCTGCGGGTGCTGCCCACCGATATCGACGTGCTGCGCCACCTGAACAACGGCCGCTACCTGTCGCTGTTCGATCTGGGGCGATGGGACCTTCTCACCCGCTCCGGACTCGTCGCGGCGATGACGAAGAAGGGCTGGTACGCCGTCGTCGCCGCCGAGACGATCACCTTCCGCCGCTCGCTCGAGCTGTGGCAGCGGTTCGATCTCGAGACGCGCCTCATCGGCCACGACGACCGGGCCGTGTACCTCGAGCATCGCGCCCTCGTCGGCGAGGAGATCTATGCGCGCGCGATCATCCGCGCGCGGATCCTCCGCCGCACCGGCGGCACGGTGCCCCACGACGAGCTGTTCGCCGCCGTCGGACGACCCGAGGGGCTCCCCGACATCGAGCCGTGGGTGCACGAGTGGGCGGCGGGCTCGGCGCTGCCGTCGACGAAGCGTCCGGCGCCCAGCGTCTGGGAGTAGTGCACGGCTGCCGGCCGGCCGGCGCCTGCCGCGCGCACGCTCAGTCGGGTTTGACGACGACGGCGAAGACGTCGCCGTAGACGTCGGTCAGCCCGACGATCGGGGGTGTGCCCGTCGGTAGGGCGGGGGTGAGCGGGGAGGTGCGGTTGGTCGTGGTGCCGTCGGCCACCTCGCCGTAGCGGTTGTGGCCCCACGAGCGCAGGCTGCCGTCGTCCATCCACGCGTAGCCGGTGCCGGTCTGATTTCCCTGGTCGACACCGCTCCCGGCGAGGACACGGACTCCCGAGGTGAGGCTCACGATCGGTCGAGCCATCGTCAGCGAGGTCGTCGTGTCGCCGTTGCCGCCCTGGCCCGAGGAGTTGGCGAGCCAGCTCTGCGCCGATCCGTCGGTCAATCGGGCGTACATCGTCGTCGACGCCGCGCCCAAAGAGGTCACTCCCGAAACGCCCGTGAACGGTGCCGGCGACGTCGCGTAGCTCAAGCCCCAGATCAGCACGGATCCGTCAGTCTTCAGTGCGGCGCAGCGCGAGGTGTTCGTCGCGATCTGGGCCACCCCGCCCGCGACGACCTGCACCGGCGATACCTCTCTTGCGGTGCCGCCGGAGGTGCCGTTGCCGACCTGGCCGTAGTCGCTCTGCCCCCACGCGTACACGGCGCCGCCGACGAGGGCGTAAGCGGTGCTTCGCTGAGCGTCGACCTGTGTCACGTTCGACAGGCTCGCGACTTGCGTGGGCACGGTGGCGCTGGTCGTGGTGCCCAGTCCGAGCTGCCCGAACCCGTTGTAGCCCCACACCCAGAGCGTGCCGTCGGATCGTACGGCGTAGTTGGACCGAAGGAAGCCCGAGGCGATCTGCGTGACCCCGGTCAGGTTGGGCACGATGCCCCAGGCCTCTCGACCGGTCGACGTCGAACCGATGCCGAGCTGCCCGAAGCTGTTCGAGCCGCGGGTCCAGACGGTGCCGTCCTCCAGCAGGACGAGCACAGACGAGGCGATCTGCACGATGGGGGAGGGGAACACGAGTTCGATCTGGGTCAACGTCGTTCGCGTGGCGCCGGAGCTGCGGAGTCCGCTGTCCCAGGCCCCCGCGGCGAGGGCGTTGGCGCCGAGCACGGTGAGAGCTTGAGCCTTCGAGTCGCCGCCGACGGTCGCGGTGACGATGACGGTGGATCCCGGGGTGCGCCACGGGGTGCCGAGGTCGATCTGTGCGGTCGCCACGCCGTTGCCGTCGGTCGTCGCGATGCTGGGGGTGACGACCGCACCGGATGGCGCGGTGAAGGATACGGCCTTCCCCACGGCGGGAGCGCCCGCCTCGGTGGTGACCGTGGCGGTGACGGTGGTGGCCCCAGTGGCGACGATCTGCTGCTGCGGTGTCGACACGGTGATCAGCGCGCTGTTCGACCCCGCGTACGCGGGTGAGGCGGCGGTCAGGGCGATCGCGGGGACCGCCCACGCGGCGCCGGTCAGGACTGTTCGTCGCGTCGGGGGAAGGGGGGTCGTGTCGTCGTGCCGCACATGGTCCTCATCCTCGATCGGGCTGAGCAGCTCATACTGGCAGGATCGGCGAGTGCCCCATCGTCGAGGAACTGCGCCGCCAAGGAGGCGATAGCATTCCACGGCCTGTCGACGTCCTACGCGCTGGGTGCCGACGAGGCAGCCAAGGGTGACTGCCATTCACCCGGCAGATCACGTCGACGGAGCGTCGGCATCACCCCTTCCGGGATGGGCCCCGGGTCAGCTACCGAAGCGGGTGTCCAGCCAGGCGACCTGCTTCATCCAGTGCCGGTATCCGCCGCCCTCGTGGCCGTTGTAGGGGTACTCCTCGAGCGTGGCGTCGTCCGAGGCCAGGGCGTGGAACGCCGCGAACACCCCTGACGGCAGTACGACGTCGTCCATCAGGGCGGCGGAGAAGTACGCCGGTACGCTGATCCGCCGCGCGAGCACCGCGCCGTCGACGTGCGACAGCGTGTGCAGCACGCGGTCGGCGTCGTCGCGGTGCACCGAGAGGAAGCGCGTGATCTCGGTGAACGGCGGCGAGGGCGTGCGCACGATGGCGTTCGGGAAGTCGCAGAGAAAGGGCACGTCGGGCATGACCGCTGCCACCGCGTCACCCGAGAGGGCGGCCGCCGCGATCGCCAGCCCGCCGCCCTGGCTTCCGCCGGTGACGGCGACCCGACCGGCATCCACTCCCGGGAGCGCCCGCACCTCGTCGACGAGACGGACGGCGTCGGTGTACAGCCGGCGGTAGTAGTACTCGTTCGGATCCAGGATGCCGCGCGTCATGACGCCCGGGTAGGCTGCCGCCGAACCGTGGGGATCGGGCGTGGCTCCCACGCTCCACGTCGAGCCCTGGCCGCGCGTGTCCATAATGACGTGCACGTAGCCGGCCGCGGCCCAGTTCAGGCGCTCGCCGGGCAGGCCCCGTCCGCCGCCGTAGCCGATGTACTCGATGACGGCGGGCAGCACCTCGTCGCCGTGCGGACGGACGACCCAGCCGCGGATCTCATCGCCGTCGAAGCCGGTGAACGTGAGATCGAAGACGTGGAGCGAGCGCACCGGGGCGTCGACGGGCGTGACACGGGTGGGGCCGGCCGCTGCCCGCGCCTCGCGCAGCGTCTCGGTCCAGAAGGCGTCGAGTCCCGCGGGTTCCGTGAGATCGGGGCGGTACGCGCGAAGCGACTCGATCGGCATGTCGGTAAAGGTCACGGCCATGGACATCGACAGTAGCGGCCGCGGGGATGCGACCGCTCAGCGCGCACACCGGGTCGGCGACGCAGGGAGGCTCAGTCGGAGGCGGCGAGCTCCCGCGCCCGCGTGACGCCGTCGGCGATCGCCTCCGCCGCGGCGGGGTCCCAGGTGCGGTCGATGATGAGCGATCGCACATCGTGCACGCCGATCGTCCGCAGGAAGAACTCCACGAACGCGACCTGGTGGTCGAAGATCGACCCGGGGGTGGGTCCGTCCTCGCCGTAGTACTGTCCGCGGACGAAGACGACGTCGGCCCGCGCGACGTCGACGGCGGGACCGAAGTGCACGCCGTCGTAGGTGAAGAGCAGGTTGCGCTGGGCGGCGAGGTCGATGAGCTGTTTCAGCTTGTAGGGGATGGACCAGTTCCACATCGGCACGCCCAGCACGATGCGGTCGGCTTCGCGGAAGCGACGTGCGAGGGACTCGATCTTCGTCCAGGCTCGAGACTCGGCGTCGTCGAGGTCGTCGCCGTCGACCCACTTGTACTTCGCGCGGATGACGCGTTCGTCGAACTCCGGCAGATCCTCGTGCCACACGTCGAGCGTGTCGACGTCGAGGTCCGGATGCCGTTGGCGCAGGGCGTCGATCAGGGCGGTGGCCACGGTCACCGACGCGCCGTCGTGTCGGGGGGAGGAGATGATGTGGAGGACTCGCATGGCGTCAGTCTCGCGGGCGGCCCCGGATCATCCCGGGCTCTTGACGGGGAAGTGCGCCCGGGTCGGCACC
Organism: uncultured Microbacterium sp.; assembly: GCF_963521695.1. Lineage (GTDB taxonomy): Bacteria > Actinomycetota > Actinomycetes > Actinomycetales > Microbacteriaceae > Microbacterium. Next base: position 9,282 of record NZ_CAUQWC010000033.1, read on the forward strand.
CGGTCGGGCCCGCGGTTCAGGTGCGGTCGGCCGCTCCGCGGGGTTCGCGGGTGGAGCGACGCTCGATCAGCTGCAGCGGGCGCGGTGTGCTGTCGACGGTCTCGTCCGCGTCGAGCTGCGTGAGCAGGTCGTTCACGGCCTGGCGACCTTCGGCGGTGAAGTCGACGCGCACGGTGGTCAACGGCGGGAAGTAGAACGCGGCCTCCGGGGTATCGTCCACACCCGTGACGCTGACGTCGTCGGGAACCGTGAGGCCGGCTTCGGTCACCGCGAGCATCGCACCGAGGGCCATCTGGTCGTTGGCCGCGGCGATGGCGGTGGGGGTCTCGGCGCGCAAGAGTATCTGGGTCGCACGGTACCCCGACGCCGCCGACCAGTCACCCTCCGCGACCAGCGGACGTCCGAGCCCATGCTCGCGGATCGCATGCTCATAGGCGTGGAGACGATTACGTGCGGCGGACCACGTCGAAGGCCCCGCGATGTGCGCGATACGTCGATGGCCGAGGCCGATCAAGTGTTCCATGACGAGGGGCATGCCGTTGAGCCAGCTGCCGGCGTCGCCGTCTTCGTCCTGCTCGGAGAAGACCAGCACCGGGACATCGATGGCGACGTCGGCGACGGCCGAACGCATCTGGTCGGTGGACGCCAGGGCGACGACCCCGGCGAGATCGTGCTGCAGAAGGATGTCGAGCGCCTGGGTGATCTCGTCGGTGTTGCCCATGTCGAGGGCCACGATGTCGAGCAGGTAGCCGGCGTCGCGCGCCGCAGCGCTCGCGCCCTGGAGGACCTGGCTCGGACCGACTTGGTCGATCTCGTGCGTGAGTGCGCCGAGACGGTGTGATCGCCCCGTCACCAGCGACCGGGCGGTGAGGTTCGGCTTGTACTCGAGGACCTCCAGCGCGTGTTCGATCTTCGTGCGAGTACCGGAACGCTGCTGCATTCCGCGCATGAAGCGACTGACCGACTGATGCGAGACCCCGGCCTCGCGAGCGATGTCGTAGATGGTGGCGAGCCGACGGGCGGGAGCCTTCGCGCGGGGAGCGTCGTCGCTGATCTCGAGTGTCATGGTGCGGCTTCCTCCTGACTCATCCTCAGTCTGCCCCGCGGACCCGGACTTGCCAAGTCCTACTTTTACCGATGACAATAGGCCTCGTCGTAAACGGTTACCGATAAAAGTTTGCGATCCCGACGCTGACAATGGAGTTCCCGCATGACGGCAGCCGCGCCCGCACCCTTCGAACGAATCCTGTTCGGGGTCGCGTACTACCCCGAGTACCACCGGTCCGACCGACTGCACCTCGATCTCGATCTCATGGTCGACGCCGACATCAGCGTCATCCGGGTGGGGGAGTCGGTGTGGTCGACCTGGGAGCCGCGCGACGGGGTCTTCGAGCTCGAGTGGATGCAGCGTGTCCTGGACGCCGCCCACGAGCGCGGCATCCGAGTGATTCTCGGGACCCCCACCTACGCCGTGCCGCCGTGGTTGCAGACCGCGTACCCCGAGATCGCCGGCGAGCGACGTACCGGCGAACGTATCGCCTGGGGCGCTCGGCAGGAGGTGGACTACTCCCACCCGGCGTTCCGCTTCCACGCCGAACGCGTGATACGCCGCATCGTCGCGCGTTACGCCTCGCACCCGGCCATCATCGGCTTCCAGGTCGACAACGAGCCGGGCTTGGAACTGCTGCACAACCACGGCGTCTTCACGCGGTTCGTCCGCCGGCTGAAGGAGCACTACGGCGACGTCGAGACCCTGAACCGCGAGTGGGGACTGACGTACTGGTCGCACCGCATCGCGGACTGGAGCGAGCTGTGGCGACCGGACGGCAACACCTTTCCGCAGTACGACCTCGCGTGGAGACGGTTCCAGGCGGAGGTGACCACCGACTTCATCGGCTGGCAGGCCGAACTCGTCCGTGAATACGCGCGCGACGACCAGTTCGTGACCACGTGCCTGCAGTACCCGCGGCGCGGCGTCGATGACCGCGGTGTCTTCGAGACGCTCGACATCGCCTCGGGCAACCCGTACTACGGCATGCAGGATCGGCTGGATGCCGGCACCGAGCTGCCACGTCTGAACTACTGGACCACGAGCGGCGTCGCCGGACTGCTCCGGCAGGCGGACCGGCTCTACTCCTCCAAGCAGGCGCGGTACCTCATCACCGAGACCAACGCGCAGGCCATCGACGCCGCCGAGAACAACCACCCGCCCTACCCCGGTCAGCTGCGGCAGGCAGCCATGGCGTTCGTCTCGCGAGGCGCGGCGATGATCGAGTACTGGCACTGGCACACGCTGCCCCACGGCGCGGAGACCTATTGGGGTGGCGTGCTGCCGCACAGCCTCGAGCCCGGCCGTATCTATCGCGAGATCGCCGATATCGGTGCCGCCTTCGCCGCCCTGGGTTCGTCGCTCGACGGCTTCGTTCCCGACGCGGATGCCGCGGTGCTGTGGTCGAACCCCAGCCGCTACGCCCTGCAGTACATGCCGCCGTTCGCCACCGACGGGCGCGCGGACGACGAGTCCTACGAGCAGATCGTCGACGCGTTCCATGGGGGCATCGTCGACGCCGGCGGCCAGACCCGCATTCTTCACGTCGAGCAGGCGGAGCAACTCGGCGCGCAGGCGCTGGTGACGCAGTTCCCCGTCATCATCGCCGCCGGGGCGTACGTCCTCACCGACTCCCAGATCGAGGTGCTCCGCGACTACGCGCACCGCGGTGGGCACCTCGTCCTGGGCCCGCGCACCGCCTACGCGGACGAGGAGGCGCGTGCGCGTGTCGAGGTCGCACCCCCGGGCTTCGCCCAGGCGGCCGGGGTGTCGTACGAGGAGTTCTCCAACATCGACGGCCTCGTCCCCGTCGCCGAAGCGAGCGGACGCACGTCGTCGGCGGCGGCGGCGACGCGCTGGATCGACGGGCTGCTGCCGACGACCGCGACGGCCGTGGCCACATACGACCACCCTCGGTTCTCCGACTTCGCCGCGATCACCGAGAACATCTGGGGAAGCGGCCGCATCACGGTCGTGGGCACGGTGCCCGACCGTGCCTTGGCGCGTACCCTCGCGCGACGTCTTCTCTCTACCGCTCCGACCTCACCTGTGAGCGAGGTCCCCGCGGCCGTGACCGTTTCGTCGGGCGTCGCAGCGTCCGGACGACGATTCTGGTTCGTCTTCAACTGGGGATGGCGAGCGGTGGAGACCACCGTGGTCGGCGAGGTCGCCGACGCCCTGACCGGCGAGCTCCTCACCGGAGCCCCGCTGCGTCTCGCCGCGTGGGACGTCCGCGTGCTCCGCAGCACAGATGAGGAGGACCGTTGATGTCCACTCTCGCGGAGCGCGCCCGAACGGGGGACGCGCAGGCGCCTTCGCCGGCTCGGCCGCGCGCTCGTCGCCGCGACTGGCGCGGGTGGCAGTTCACCGGCCCCTTCGCGGTCGTCTTCGTCCTGGTGTTCATCGCACCACTCGCCTACGCGCTGTATCTCAGCCTGTTCCAGAACCGGCTCATCGGCGGAAACAGCTTCGTGGGGCTCGACAACTACATCGCGGCACTGACCGACCCGCAGTTCTGGGACGGCTTCGTGCGGGTCGTGCTGTTCCTGCTGGTGCAGGTGCCCGTCATGCTCCTTCTGGCGATGGTCGCGGCCCTCGCCATCGACAGCGCACGCCTGTACGCCACGGGGTTCTTCCGGATCGTGGTCTTCCTCCCCTACGCGGTGCCGGCGGTGGTGGCGGTGCTCATCTGGGGCTTCATGTACGGCGAGAACTTCGGGCTCGCCGCCAACATCAACGATCTGCTCGGAGCCGACGTGCTGCAGCCGTTCTCGAGCAGGTGGATCCTGGCATCCATCGGCAACATCGTCACGTGGGAGTTCGTGGGCTACAACATGCTCATCTTCTACTCGGCGCTGAAGACGATCCCGGCCGACCTCTACGAGGCGGCGGAGATCGACGGTGCCAACGCCTGGCAGGTCATCAGGGCCGTGAAGCTCCCCGCCGCGCGTGGGTCGATCGTCATCGCCACCATCTTCTCGATCATCGGCAGCTTCCAGCTGTTCAACGAACCCAACGTGCTGAAGCCGCTCGCCGAGAACGTCATCTCCACGTACTTCACCCCCAACATGTACGCCTACAACCTCTCCTTCGCCGGCCAGCAGTACAACTACGCCGCCACCGTCGCGATCATCATGGGCGTCATCACCGCCGCGATCGCGTACGTGGTCCAGCTCAGGGGCACCCGAAAGGAGGACCGCTCATGACCACCGCGCTCAAGACCGTCAACCCCAAGGCCCGACGAGGGCACTCGGTGATGAAGCCCCGCAAGTCGGTCGCCCTCACCGTCGTGATGATTCTCTTCCTCATCTACGCGCTCATTCCGCTCATCTGGCTCGTCGTCAACGCGAGCAAGACACAGGCCGACCTGTTCACCACGTTCGGGCTGGGCTTCGGCAGCACATTCGCACTGTGGGACAACATCGTCGGCACCTTCACCTATCGCGACGGCATCTTCCTGAGGTGGCTGGGCAACACCCTGCTCTACGTCGTCGTTGGCGCCGGCGGAGCGACGCTGCTGGCCACCCTGGCCGGCTACGGCCTGGCCAAGTACGCCTTCCCCGGCAAACGCGCCTACTTCGCCACGGTGCTCGGCGCCGTGGCGGTCCCCGGGACGGCTCTGGCCGTTCCCACCTTCCTGCTGTTCAGCCAGATGGGACTGACGAACACCCCGTGGTCCATCATCATCCCGTCGCTGATCACGCCGTTCGGGCTCTACCTCATCTGGGTGTACACGATCGATTCCGTCCCCACGGAACTCCTGGAAGCGGCGCGACTCGACGGAGCGAGCGAGATGCGCACGTTCTTCACCATCTCGATCCGGCTGCTCACCCCGGGCATCGTGACGGTGGCGCTGTTCGCCATTGTCGCGACCTGGAACAACTACTTCCTCCCCCTGATCATGCTGAGCGACCCCGCGTGGTATCCGCTCACCGTCGGGCTCAACCAGTGGAGTTCGCAGGCTTCGGGAGTAGCCGCTCAGCCCATCTACAACCTGGTCATCACCGGGTCTCTCATCACGATCGTTCCCATCGTCGTGATCTTCCTGTTCTTGCAGCGCTTCTGGCAGTCCGGCTTGAGCGCTGGGAGCGTCAAGCAGTGACGAGAGCACTGCGCGACGACACCGAAACCCGACTCTCTCACCCGGGTCACCAGCACCCACCTACGCACGAAGAAGTGGAAGGAACACCTCACATGTTGAAGGCATCACGACGCACGACCGGACGGGTCGTCGCCACCCTGCTCACGGCGGGACTCGCAGCGGTCTCGCTCACGGCCTGCGGCGCCGGCGGCGGCGGCACAGCCGCCCCCGGCTCGGCATCCGACCTCGACGCCGCCCTCGAGGCCGGTGGCGAGCTGACCTACTGGACGTGGACGCCCTCGGGAGAGGCGCAGGCCGAGGCGTTCATGAAGGAGTACCCGAACGTCAAGGTGACGGTGGTCAACGCCGGCACGGCCACCGACGAATACACGAAGCTGCAGAACGCCATCACCGCCGGCAGCGGCGCTCCCGACGTCGCGCAGATCGAGTACTACGCCCTGCAGCAGTTCGCGCTCTCCGACGGGCTGCTCGACCTCGGCGGCTACGGCTTCGGCGACCTGGAGGGCGACTACACCGCCTCGACCTGGGGCGCGGTCAACCTGAACGGCGGCATCTACGGCCTCCCGCAGGACTCGGGCCCCATGGTGATGATCTACAACAAGGCCGTCTTCGACCAGTTCGGACTCACCGTTCCCACCACCTGGGACGACTACATCGCCCAGGCGAAGAAGCTCACCGCCGCCGACCCGTCGAAGTTCATCACCAACGACGCCGGCGACCCCGGTTTCACGCAGCCGCTCATCTGGCAGGCGGGCGGTCAGCCCTACACGACCGACGGCACCAACGTGACCATCGACCTGCAGGATGCGGGCTCCACGCAGTTCGCCGACATGTGGAACCAGCTGCTCGAACCGGGTCTGTTGTCCGACATCCCGACCTGGAGCGACGACTGGTACAAGGCTCTGGGCAACGGCACGATCTCCACCATCATCACCGGAGCATGGATGCCGGGAATCCTCGAGAGCTCCGTCCCGGAGGGCGCGGGCAACTGGCGCGTCGCGCCGCTGCCCAGCTACGACGGTTCTGCCGCTACCGCTGAGAACGGCGGCAGCGCGCAGTCGGTCATCAAGCAGTCCAAGAATCCCGCCCTGGCCGCGGCCTTCCTGAAGTGGCTGAACAACTCCGAGTCGAGCATCGACGTCTTCCTCGGGTCGGGCGGCTTCCCCTCGACCACCGCCCAGCTCGAAGACCCCGCCTTCGTGGGCGCCACGTCGGAGTACTTCGGTGGACAGGACGTCAACAAGGTCCTCGTGGAGGCGTCGCAGAACGTCGTCGAGGGCTGGCAGTACCTGCCGTTCCAGGTCTACGCCAACAGCGTGTTCCCCGACACGGTCGGCCAGGCGTACGCCAACCGCACCGACCTGAACGCCGGCTTGCAGGCGTGGCAGGACAACCTCGTCGACTACGGCAACGCGCAGGGCTTCACCGTCAACAAGTAAGACCCCACCGGTGGCGCGCAGCCGCGGCGCGCCACCGGTCGGACGACCGCCTCTGCGGCATCCGTCGAACTCGTGGAGCACGCGCTCCACGCCTCACGGCCGAGGGGAGTTCTTCTCCTCGTGCCCCGGGCTCGGCTCCGGCTCCTCTACTCCGGAGCCGAGCCCACCTTCCGCATTCATTCATCGAAGAAGGAATCATGAAGTTCTCCAAGACATCCGCGCTGCTGTTGGCCGCAGCGATGACCATCTCAGCGGGCGTGCTGGGCGCGGGCGCCGCGCAGGCCTACGCCCCCACTCCCGGACCCGTCTATCAGGTCCCGAACGACCAGCCCTGCCTGAAGGGTCGCGGCAACTGCGCCATCTACACCAAGTCGGCAGAGCTGCCCAACGGTGATCTGGTCGCCGCATTCGAGCGCTCCACCGTCGTCGCGGCCAGCGGCACCGCCGACGGGCAGACCATCCCCGTGTACCGCAGCACCGATTCGGGCGACACGTGGCAGCCGCTGTCGGAGGTGCCGGCGCCGGCGTACCTGTCGGACGATCCGAAGTACGACGCCTACGTCAGCAACTGGACGAACCCCTACTTCTACGTCCTCCCTCAGCAGATCGGTTCTCTCGCGGCGGGGACGCTGCTGCTGTCGACCGTGGTGTCGGGCGACGACGAGTACTACAAGGAGCGCAAGGCCGCCGACCCCACCTGGGTTCCCGACAACGACGGCGATCGCAGCAACGTCGCCATCGCGCTGTATTCCAGCACAGACAACGGCGTCACGTGGTCGATCGTGGACATCGTCGCCCAGGGCGGCTGGCAGGGTGGGAGCGCCGGCGCCATCGGACGCAACATCGCCGCGGCCAACGCCACCCGTCAGGTCGACCCGCTGTGGGAACCGCACCTGCGGGTGTTCGACAACAAGCTCGTCGTCTACTACTCCGATGAGAACGACTACATCGGCTGGGACCGGGTGACCGGTGAGGCCATCGAAGACCCGGCCAACGACACGGCAGCAGACTCCTTCGGTCAGGTTCTCGTGCACAAGACCTGGGACGGCGCCAGCTGGAGCAAACCCACCATCGACGTCACCGGCCGCACGGAGGACCGCGGCAACGGCAAGACGCAGATCGGTGGCGGGCGCCCCGGGATGACGACCATCGCCGACACCGCCGACGGCAAGTACATCATGATGTTCGAGTACTTCGGCGAGGGTCCCGACGGCCACTACAAGACTGGCAACGACCCTCTGCGCTTCCGCGATGACACCAGCAGCGGCGGGCTGAGCGCCAATGTCCTCCCCGTCACTTCGGGCTCGGCGCCGCTGTCCGCCGGAGGGAACCCGGTGCTCGTCAACCTGCCGGATGGGCGCATCGCCTACAACTCCGGATACAACGGCGACGTCTGGATCAATGAGAGCGGCCGGAGCGACGGGTCATGGACCCAGTTCCAGGTGCCCATCGGCGCCGGGTACAGCCGGACCATCCAGCCGGTGACCAAGACCGGACGCGTCATCATCTTCCAGGCCGCGTGGGGCGGTGCCGGCTCCCCGGCGGTGATCAACCGCGCCGAGGTCGACTTCGGCAATTCCGCGGGGGAGTACGTTCAGCTGGTCAACCGCAAGACCGGCCAGGTGCTCGGCACCGGGGGCAACATCACCGACGCGAACATCGGCAACAACACCCAGCCCGACATCCGCTTGGAGGACCCCCGCACCGACGGTCGCGCCGACACGCAGCAGTGGCACGTGAAGTCCGACACGGGCGGTTCGGTCACCCTGCTGAACAAGTCCGGCGGTCGAGAAGCGGCCATCTGGACCCGCAATGCCACTGCCGGTCAGCGCATCGCGTCGTGGGTGGACAACGTCGACGGTGGCCTCTACCGCGTCGTCGACCGCGGGGCCGGCCGCGTCGCCTTCCAGTCGACGCAGAACCCGAGCCTGTACCTGTCGGGTCAGAGCGCCGGCGCCTTCGCCACGCTGCAGCCCGCGGCGACCGACGGCGCCGACGAATGGACGCTCGTGAGCACGCCCGCTCTCCCGGCCGACGCGGTCGCGACCACGCGCAAGATCGCTTCGAAGGTCTACGTCACGGTGACGGTGACGAACAACGCCACCGTGCCGGTCAACATGACCGTCAGCACCGCGTACGGGCAGAAGTCCTTCACCTCGGTGCAGCCCGGGAAGAAGGTGAGCGCTGCGATCAACACGCAGAAGGCGTCGATCCCCGCGGGTACGGCCACGGTGACCTCCTCGGCCACCATCGACGGCAGGCCGGTGACCTCGAGCATCGAGGCCCCCTACGGCGCGCTGAACTGAGGAAGGTGGGGCGGCCGTCGATCGGCGGCCGCCCCCGAGACGTCGACGACGTTCGGGCCGCCCCAGGATGGCCGTGCTCGGCCAGCGGCTGTGCACCCTCCGAGGAAGCGCCGCCCGCACGTGATGGCCGCTTCCGGGAGATCGGCCCCGCGAGCGTGATGAAGCCCCGGCCGCTAGTGGCGACCGGGGCTTCGGGGTACCCGGGGGGATCAGCTGGTGAGAAGACGCAGGTTGTACGCCTGCAGGATCTCGTTGACGGGCTGGAAGTAGGTCGTGCCGCCGACCGTGCAGTCGCCGGAGCCGCCGGAGGTGACGCCCTGCGCCTGGTTGCCGGCGATCAGCGATCCGCCCGAGTCGCCGGGTTCGGCGCACACGCTCGTGCGGATGAGGCCCGAGACCGAGCCCTCCGCGTAGCGGACGGTGGAGTTGAAGCCCTGGATCTTCCCGCAGTACCAGCCGGTCGTGGAGCCCGAACGGCACACGGTCGCGCCCACGGCGGCCTGCGTCGAGCCCTTCACCGCGACGGTGCCACCGGAGTAGTCCATGACCTGCCCGACCGGGGTGTGGTTGGGCGTGGCCACCCACGCGTAGTCGTTACCGGGGAACGACGAGCCGCGGAAGGTGCCGTAGTTCGTGCTGTCGCCGGTGACGCCGCAGTGGCCGGCGGTGACGAAGCCGCCCTGCACAGCGAAGCCGACGGAGCACCGGCTGGCGTTGTTGATGAGGTACGACATACCGCCGCGGATCGTGGCGAACGTCTCGGGCGCCTCGACGCCCGTCTCGAGGCGCACCGCGTCGGCGGGGGCGCCGAGGCTCGCCACGAACGCGGTCGCGGCCTGCTCGCCGCCGGCGACGACGTCGACGACGACGTCGTTCGCCTCGACGTCGATCCACCAGGAGGGGATCGTGTCGGGAACGCCACTCGCCTCGATCTGCGCGGTGATCGCCTCGAGCTCGGCGAGCGAGTACTCGGCGGCGACGGGCACGGCGCCCGCGTCGGCGGCGGCGTCCAGAGCCGAGTCGGTGGTCGCCGCGGCGTACACCGTCTGCGTGGACTCGTCGAGCCAGGTGCCGGCGAACGCGTCACCGGCGGCGCCTTCGACCTCGTCGGTGGTCCCGGCCGCGTCGGCCTGGAAACGCAGCACGTCCTGCGCGCCCGAGACGTCGGTGCCGAGGTCGGCCGCCATCGCCTCGAGCAGCTGGGCGTCGACACCGTTGACGGCTGCGTCGGGGGATGAGGTGGGGGTCTGCGCCAGCGCGGGGGCACTGGCGGCGGTGGTCAGGAACAGGCCGATCGCGGCAGCGCCGACGACCGTCTTCGAGAAACGGTTCACGTGGAGTGACCTTCCATCCAGGGGGGATAAATGGTTGGGGTACCCACGGCTATCGAAACACGAGACGGCCGGAATGCGAAGGAATTCTTGCGAATTGATGGTTTGCGTCCAAAAATTGTCGGCCATTTGGGGGACAGGCCGTCGTCGGGACTGCCGGTGCCGATCCTCGACTTGCGCGGCGGGCCGCCGAGGTGGCACGCGCGCGATGTTTAGGCTGACGGGCATGAGCACGAACGACCCTCGCGCCACCGGTCCAGCGCTCTCCTCCGACCTCGCGTCACGGGCCGCCGCCGAGATCCGGGCGTTCTCGGCGCGTGCCGCTGCTCCCGCGACCGCGCGCCGCGGCGTGCTGCCGACCGATCCCGACGCCGCGGCTTTCGTCGCCCGGGTGTGCGACGGCGTCGTGCGGCCCGAGAG
>NZ_CAUQWC010000034.1:0-19925 GCF_963521695.1 uncultured Microbacterium sp.
TCGACCGTCTCGAGCGTCGCTTCGACGCCCGACCGCGACAGATCGGGCCGGCGCACCACCACGCCGTGGCGCCGCGCGTCGGCGGTCAGGGTCGCGGGCGAGTAGAACCCCATGGGCTGTGCGCGCAGCAGTCCCGCGAGGAACGCCGCCGGATAGTGCAGCTTGATCCACGAGCTCGCATAGACCAGCAGCGCGAACGACAGCGAGTGCGACTCGGCGAAGCCGAAGTTCGCGAAGGCCTGGATCTTGGCGTACAACTCGTCGGCGACCTGACCGACGAGGCCGTTCTCGGCCATGCCGGCGTACAGCGTCTCGCGGAGTGAGTCGATGCGCTCCAGGCCCCGCTTGGACCCCATGGCCCGGCGCAGCAGGTCGGCGTCTTCGGCGGAGCAGTTGCCGATGGCGACGGCCATCTGCATGAGCTGCTCCTGGAACACCGGCACCCCCATCGTGCGTTCCAGCACCGGCTCGAGCTTGGGGTGCACGTAGGTGATCTTCTCTTGGCCGAGCTTGCGCCGCACGAACGGGTGCACGGCTCCGCCCTGGATGGGTCCGGGACGGATCAGGGCGATCTGCACGACCAGGTCGTAGAACTTGCGCGGCTGCAGGCGGGGCAACAGCCCCATCTGCGCGCGCGACTCCACCTGGAACACCCCGATCGAGTCGGCCCGGCACAGCATGTCGTACACGGCCTTCTCTTCTTTCGGCAGGGTCGACAGCTCCCACTCCTCACCGGTGGCATCCCGGATCAGGTCGAAGCAGTACTGCAGGGCCGCGAGCATGCCGAGCCCCAGCAGGTCGAACTTCACCAGTCCCATCCACGCGGCGTCGTCTTTGTCCCACTGGATGACCGTGCGGTCTTCCATGCGCGCGTGCTCGATGGGCACGACCTCGCCCACCGGCCGATCGGTAAGCACCATGCCCCCGGAATGGATGCCGAGGTGTCGCGGCGCCTTCAGCAGCTCCGACGCGAACTCGATGACCTGATCGGGGATGTCGTGGTCGCCTCCGGTCTCGAGCGTCGCCCCCCAGCGCTCGACCTGCTTCGACCAGGCATCCTGCTGACCGGGCGAGTGTCCGAGGGCCCGGGCCATGTCGCGCACGGCGTTCTTGGGGCGGTACTGGATGACGTTGGCCACCTGCGCCGCCCGCTCGCGCCCGTACTCCCGGTAGACCCACTGGATGATCTCTTCTCGGCGGTCGGAGTCGAAATCGACGTCGATGTCGGGTTCCTCGTCGCGCAGGCTCGACAGGAACCGCTCGAACGGCAGCTTGTAGAAGATGGAGTCGACCGCGGTGATGTCGAGCAGGTAGCAGACCGCGCTGTTGGCGGCCGATCCGCGCCCCTGGCACAGGATGCCGCGACGGCGGGCCTCGGCCACGATGCCGTAGACGATGAGGAAATACCCCGGGAAGTCCTTCATCTCGATGACGCCGAGCTCGCGTTCGATGCGGCGGCGGTCGTCGTCGGAGAGATCCGGGTACTTGCGGGGCACGGCCTCCCACACCAGGTGTCGCAACCATGACATGGGCGTGTGCCCCTCGGGAACCTTCTGCTTCGGAAGCGCGGGCTTGGCGCGGCGCAGCGGAAAGGCGATCTCGTCGGCCAGCGTCACGGTGCGCGCGACCGCGCCCGGGTAGCGCGCGAACCGGGCCGACATCTCGACGCCCGAACGCAGGTGCGCGCCGGCGTGGGCGGGCAGCCACCCGTCGAGCTCGTCGAGACCCCGGTTCGCCCGCACCGCGGCCACGGCGGCGGCGAGCAGCTCTTTCTGCGGGGCGGCGTAGTGCACGTTGTTGGTGGCGAGGGTCGCCAGCCCCCGCTCGGCGGCGAGCGCCGCCAGCACGTCGTTCCGACGGGAATCAAGCGGGTCGCCCTGATCCATCAGCTCGACGTAGACGGCCTGCGCACCGAACAGGTCGACGAGGGTGTCGAGTTCACGCGCGGCCCCCGCCGGTCCCTCGGATGCCAGCGCCTGCCGGACCGCTCCCTTGCGGCATCCGGTGAGCACGGCCCAGTGCGGGTCACGGGGACCGCCCGCCCGCTCGGCGAGGTCGGTGAGGTCGTAGACGGGGCGCCCCTTCTCGGCGCCGGTGAGCTGCGCGTGGGTGATCGCCGCGGCGAGACGGTGGTACCCCTCTTCGCGCCGCGCGAGGACGAGCAGGTGCGAACCCTCGGGGTCGGCCGCGCCGTTCTGCGGACCGCTGAGTCCCAGCGACAATTCCGCCCCGAACACGGTCTTCACCGTGCGGGCCTCGGCCGCCTCGGCGAAGCGCACGATGCCGTAGAAACCGTCGTGGTCGGTGAGGGCGAGGGCGTGCAGACCCAGGCGCTCGGCCTCTTCGACGAGCTCCTCGGGCGAGGAAGCGCCGTCGAGGAACGAGTACGACGAGTGCACGTGCAGTTCGGCGTACGGGATCGTGTCGTCGGGGCGCTCGATCGACGGCGGCACATAAGCCCCGCGCTTGTGCGACCAGGCCGGACTGTCGCCGCCGTCGCCGTTGGGCGGCGTGCCGGTCGGCCGACGCGCGTCGCTGAGCAAACGCTCCAGCTCCGACCACTTCACCGGGGGGTTGGTCCATCCCATCAGCCCACCCCCGCCTCAGTCATATCGACCCTCCGCCCGCCACTCGCCCTCTTCGACCACCAGCAGCCACGCGCCGCCATCGGCGTCGATCACCTGGAATCGGTGCGCCCGGCGCGCCCGCAACGGGTCCCACCCGCGCTCGCTGATCGGCCATGGCCCCGCCCACTCGTGGATACGACGACGCTGCCCCGCCGTCTCGAGCACCGCGGGCGGGGCGCTCAGCACGTCGCGCTCCCCCACCGTCACGGGGGCGCCCGCGGTGTCCGTCACGCCGACCAAGCGTGGTTCGGGGTACACCGTGGCCGGCAGGGGGTCGGGAAGACTGCCGGGCCAGGGCCGCGCACGATCTTTCGCCGTGACGGCTCGATCGCCCCACGGCACGTTCACCTGGCGTTCGGCGAGCCATCGCCCGCCACCGACGACCGGCGTCACCACGGCACGATGACCGAGCATGGCCTGCACGCGCGACAGCGCGTGGTGCACGCGTTCGTCGGGGCCGGCGCCGAAGAGCCCTTTGGCGTGATGGGCTGCGGCATCCACCGCTTCGGGTTCGATGTGCACACCGGCCACACCACTGCCGAAGATGCCCTGCGCGTCTTCGGCGAGTTGCCACCGCACCCGGTCGACCACGGCGGCGGCGTCGAACGACCCCGGATGCAACCAGACGCGTTCACTGCGCTCGGCTCGTTCGCCGGTGAGGACGACGCGCAGTTCGGTGCACACGAGGTCGTGCGCGCCCAACCCGGCGATGAACTCCTCGGCCGCCACGCGCATGCCGAAGGCGATCTGATCGGCGAGTTCGAGCGGGGGTTCGAAGGCGATGTCGCGGTGCAGTTCGGGCGGAGGCGTCCGCGGCTGCACCGGCTGCGAGTCGAGCCCTCCCGACAGGGCATGCAGCCGCACCCCGCGGCCGCCGAAGCGCTCCCGTACCCGCTCGACCGGGAGCGCGGCCAGATCGCCGAGCGTGTGAACGCCCAGGCGCGCGAGCAGGCTCCCGAACTCGTCGTCGTCGAGCGTCGCGACGGACAGGGGTGCCAGGAACGCGCCGGCTTCTCCCGGTGGGACGATCCGCACCGGGTCGTCGACGCGCGCTGATCGCGCCGCCTGCTCGGCGGTGAAGACGCCGTCGGCGACACTCGCCCGCACGTCGCTGAAACCGACGTCGTCGAGCAGACGGATCAGCGTACGAGCCGCTTCGCGTTCGCCGCCGTAGTATCGCGCCGGTCCTCGCGCTTTCAGCGCGCACAGCCCGGGTCGCACGACCTGCACCCCGGGGGCGTACTCCTCGACACGCGCGACGACGGGGGCGAAGGCGCGCGCGTCGCGCACGGGGTCGGCGGGCACGACCTGCAGCGCCGGGCACAGGGCCTGCGCGTCGCGTCGCTTCTGGCCCCGACGCACCCCCTGCGCCCGGGCCGCCCACGAGCACGCCACGACGATGTTGTTCGCGAACACTGCGACGGCGGCATCCGGCTTCGGGGGCGAGACGGTCTCGTGAGCGAACGCCGTGATCGGCCAGTCAGGAAACCACAGCACGAGGCTGCGTGTGGGCGCCTGCATCAGCCCACCGCCCGTACGGGGTAGGCCGCCCCTGAATAGGCGTCATGATCGCGCGGCACGAGGCGTTCGGCGGGTGCACCCAGCAGTTCGATCGACCCGTCGGCGGCCGGCAGCAACATGCGCGCGCGACGGGCGTTCGGCGAACGCCGGCTGCTGACCGAGACCGTCAGTTCGCGGCCGGCGAGATACCCGTTGCCCTGACCGAGCCCCGACCACTGCGGGTCGGCCACGTCGATCACCGCTTCGGCCTGCGGCCAGGCCCCCTGCACGAGCAGCACCGACCCGCGGTCGCGCAGGCGGGCGGCCAGGCGCGTGGTCTCGGCACCCCCGCGAGCCGCCGTGGAACCCGCGGGCGGGCGCACGGCCACCACCGGCAGCACCTCGGTGATCGTGGCGGTCACCGCGAGCCACCGCGGGCCCGGATCGGGGATGAAGACGAGCCGGTCGAGATCGAGACCGTACTTCTCTGCGGCTTCGGCCCCCAACTCGGGCATGCCGATCACTCCGCACCACGCCCCGTCTTGCGAGGGGCGGGCCATGAGCGCCAGCAGCAGCGAAGACGAGCGGGCGAGGGCGTAGGCCGAGCCCGGGCGCAACCCGCCTCCGGGCAGCAGCGGCGAGAACGCGGGATGCGTCGGGAGCACAGGGGCGTCCATACGACGCCCCTGCATGCGCTCGAGGCGATCGCGCAGCGCATGGATGTCGGGTACGGCCTGTACCTGGTCTCGCATGATCGCCCTCACTCCCACAGGTTAGAACATGTGTTCTATTCCCTCAATCCCTGTGGGTCGAAGATACGATCGACCTCCGACATCGGCGGAGGAGGTCGACTGCGACGCCCCGAGACACGGCATCCATCCCCCGAAACCCCCGGGCGGGCATGACGAGGAGCCCGGCGAGCCGGGGAGGGCGGAGCAGCGTCAGGCCGCGAGTGCCAGGTACGGCTCCCACCGCGGGTCACTCTTGTCGACGCCGCGGACCGTCCATGACGAGCCGTGCGGCGGGGCGGGCACGAGCCGCAGCTCCCACCGCATCTCCTGCGGCGTGCGATCACCCTTGATGTTGTTGCATGCGAGGCAGCAGGCCACCAGGTTCTCCCACGTGTCCTTGCCGCCACGCGAGCGCGGCATCACGTGGTCGATCGTCGAGGCCGCCTTGCCGCAGTACCCGCAGCGGTGCCCGTCGCGGCGGAGGACGCCGCGACGCGTCACCGGCACGCGCCGCGCGCCCGGTACGCGCACGTAACGGGTCAGGATGATCACCGCCGGGCGATCGTACGTGCCGGCGGAGGCCCAGACGGGATCCTCCTCGACGCGTTCGACGACCACGGCCTTCTCGTTCATCACGAGCACGAGCGCCCGCTTGAACGACACGACGGCGAGGGGCTCGTAGCCCGCGTTGAGCACCAGTGTGCGCATGTACGTCTCCTCTCGAATGGCCGAGACGGCTTCTCGGATGTTCGACTCGCGACGACGGCAGGCGCGGAAAGGGTATGAAAAAAGGCGCTGTCAGGCAGACAGCGCCTTCGGACGCGCGGCGAGGCCGCGGCATCCGAACTCACGATGCCGAAGAACGAGCAGCCCGAGCGCATCCATGGTGCGGATGCGCGGACTGGTGTTCATCGGCGTTCCCTCCGGTTCTTCCGACGTCGAGGAAAGGCTAACCCACCACGACACGCCCGGGGTCGGGCGGGAGGGGAAACGGAAGACGGCGTGTCGGAGAACGATGGTCTCCGGCACGCCGTCTCGCGTAGGGAAGGTCAGCCTGCGTTCTGCTGCAGCCAGGCGTAGGGGTCGACCACCGAGTTGTTGATGTGCACCTCGAAGTGCAGGTGGTTGGCGGTCGAGCTGCCCGTCGAGCCGACGAGACCGATGAGCTGCCCCGCAGCGACGGTCTGCCCCGCCTGCACCACTCGGCTGCCGTACGTCATGTGACCGTAGGTGGTCGACACCTTCTGGCCGTTGATGACGTGCTCGAGCACGATCGCGACGCCGTACCCGCCGTAGCTCTCCTGCGAGACGCTCACGACACCCGCGGCGGCGGCGAAGATCGGCTGGCCACCGGGCGCGAGAAGATCCACGCCCTGGTGGTAACCGGAATCCCACAGACCACGGCCGAGGACGTAGCTCGTCAGAGGCCAGCGCACCTCGCCCGAGCCGGGCGCGGTCATGGTGAGGTCGACGGACGAAACGGACGTGCTGGCCGTGGATGCCGCCTGGCGTGCGCGCTCGGCGGCGGCGGCAGCAGCGGCCGCTGCGGCCTCTTCGTCCTTCTTCTTCTTGATCTCGTCCGCGGTGGTGGCGGAGTAGCTGCTGCGGTCGAGCGTCTCGGCCGTGGCGTCGGATGCGACGACCAGCGACTGGTTGTCGGCCGCCGACATCTGCTGCAGCGTCATCGTCTCGGCGGCGGGCATGGTGGCCGCGTAGGCCGGGATGGCCACCGTCGCCACGAGCCCCGCCACCATCGACAGGATGACGGCGCTGCGCAACGGCTTGCCGATACCGCGGGTCGATGACGGACGGGGAGCGGGGATGGCACGCGCGGCCGGTGCAGCCGCGGTGCGCGCGGCCGGTACGGCCGCGATGCGAGCGGAACGGTTCGTCGTTCGGGCGACGGCCGCGCGTGTGCTCTTTCGGGTGGGGCCCGTTACGGGGACCTCGGGTAGGTCCGCAGCGGGATCGTTGTGTTCAGCCAAAGTTCCTCCGGCGCCTCTGCGTCTTCGGGGACGCTGGCTCGTCAGCACTCGATCATTGGGGGCACGATGTGCGGGCTTAGCCCTCTGCAGACGACGAGCCGATGAGGCAAACCGCGAGGGGTCCGACGGCGGGCTTCCAGCCTGTGGACCCTCTGAGGCTACCTGAAGATAACGAACAAGTCACGCTTCGGTCAGGTAGCCCCGACGAACACCGGGGTGAAACCGCGCTGACGTTCAGTCGCCGGCGACCAGGAAGATGTGCGAAGCCACCTCGACGGGCAGCTCCAGCCCCTCGTCGACGCCCTCCATCTGCAGGAGCACGTAGCCCTCGTTGAAGCGGTAGTCGCCGCGCTTACCGGGCAGGACGCCGGCGGCCTTCAACTGCTGCAGCAACTCGGGGTCGACCTGCGCGGGTTCGGCGAGGCGCCGGATCGTGCCGCTGATGGGGCCGCCAGCATCCGTCAGCTTTCGCACGAGACCGACCACGCCGTCGTCGAAGGTGGCGCTGGAGGCGTCGCCGAGCTGGTCGAGACCGGGGATCGGGTTGCCGTACGGGGACTCGGTCGGGTGCCCGAGCAGTTCGACGAGACGTCGCTCGACCTGCTCGCTCATGACGTGCTCCCACCGGCACGCCTCGTCGTGCACGTAGGCCCAATCGAGCCCGATGACGTCGCTCAGGAGGCGCTCGGCGAGACGGTGCTTGCGCATGACGTCGACGGCCTTCTGGCGTCCGTCGTCGGTCAGCTCGAGTCGGCGGTCTTCGGAGACGACGACGAGACCGTCGCGCTCCATGCGGCCCACGGTCTGCGAGACGGTCGGACCCGAGTGGCCGAGGCGCTCGGAGATGCGCGCGCGCAGCGGCACGATCTTCTCCTCTTCGAGCTCGAGGATCGTGCGCAGGTACATCTCGGTGGTGTCGATCAGGTCGGTCATTTAGGTGTCCTCGATGTCGCGCGGCAAGTCCTCCCAGCCTACCGACCCCCTCCGACATGAGCGCGGGAGGGACGGGACGGGGACTCTAGAATCGGTCCATGCCGCACGTGGAACTCCCCAGCGAACTCCTGCCCGCCGACGGCCGTTTCGGATGCGGTCCCTCCAAGGTGCGCGGTGCGCAACTCGAGGCCCTCGTCACCCGCGGAGCGTCGATCCTCGGCACCTCGCACCGCCAGGCCCCCGTCAAGAACCTCGTCGCCAGCACGCGCGAGCGCCTGTCGCAGCTGCTCCGCCTGCCCGAGGGCTACGAGATCATCCTCGGCAACGGCGGGTCGACCGCCTTCTGGGATGCCGCGGCGTTCGGCCTCATCGACACCCGCAGTCAGAACCTGGTCTTCGGCGAGTTCGGCGGCAAGTTCGCCTCCGCGGCCGCCGCTCCCTGGCTGCAGGCGCCCGACGTGCGCAAGGCCGCACCGGGCACGCGCACCGTTGCCGAGGCCGTCGAGGGCGTCGACGTCTACGCCTGGCCGCACAACGAGACCTCCACCGGCGTGTCTGCTCCGATCGAGCGCGTCCAGGCGGATGCCGGTGCGCTCACCGTCATCGACGCGACCAGCGCCGCGGGCGGCATCGACTTCGACGTGACGCAGGCCGACGTGTACTACTTCGCGCCGCAGAAGAACCTCGGCTCCGACGGTGGCCTCTGGTACGCCGCCGTGTCTCCGGCCGCCATCGAGCGCATCGAGCGCATCGCGGCATCCGATCGGTACATCCCCGAATTCTTGAGCCTGAAGAACGCGCTCGACAACTCCCGCCTCCAGCAGACGCTCAACACCCCCGCGTTGGCGACCCTGCTGCTGCTCGACGAGCAGCTGGGCTGGATCCTCGACAACGGTGGCCTGTCGTGGGCCGCCGCCCGCACGGCCGAGTCGTCGTCTGCCCTGTACGAGTGGGCCGATGCGAGCGCCGTGGCGACCCCCTTCGTCGCCGATCCTTCCGACCGCTCCCCCGTCGTCGTGACCATCGACTTCGACGACAGCATCGATGCGGCCGCGATCGCCAAGAGTCTCCGCGCGAACGGCATCGTCGACACCGAGCCCTACCGCAAGCTGGGGCGCAACCAGCTGCGCGTCGCGACGTTCGTCTCGATCGAGCCGGCCGACGTCCGCCGTCTCATCGGCGCGATCGACTACACGATCGAGCACCTTCCCGGCGCCTGACGCACGAACGACGAAGGCCGTCCCGCATCGTGCGGGACGGCCGTCGTCGTTCGTGCTCAGTAGCTGCGGTCGCCCTCGTCGTCGTCCGTCTCGTCGAGGTCGTCGTCCGTGTCGTCGAGGTCGTCGTCCGTCTCGTCGGGGTGATCGGCGTCGAGTTCATCGATGTCGACGCCGTCGAGATCACCCGCGTGGAAGCGCGCCTTCGGCTCGTCTTCGTCGTCGTCCACCTCGTCGTCGTCGACGTCATCCGCGTCGTCGTCGTCATCATCGTCGAGATCGTCGTCTTCTTCGTCGACCGTGGCCGCGGCCACCTGCGCCGCCTGGTAATCGGCCAGGCGCGTCGCCCACGGCACCCAGTCGGGCGCGAGGAGGGCGCCGTCACCCGGCAGCAGCTCGACCTCGAGCACGGTGGGATCGGAATCGTCGACCACGGCGACGCTCACCGTCCAGAACCAGCCCGGGTACCCGGAGAGCCGAGTGTGGAAACGCAACGACACGGCGCCGTCGTCTTCGGCCGTGTATCCGGCCGCCGGACCGACGGTGTCGGCGGGCGTGATCTCGTGCAGGGCGGCGAGCGCCAGGTCGTGGGCGCCGGTCAGACGCTCGTCGACGAACTGCTCAGGCTTCGAAGTCATCGGCGACCTTGCGCAGGACGGCCGCGATCTTCTGCGCGTGGGGGCCGTTGGGGTACCGGCCGCGGCGCAGGTCGCCACCGATGCCGTCGAGGAGCTTGACGAGGTCTTCGACGATGATCGCCATGTCGTCGGCGGGCTTGCGGGAGCGCTTGGACAGGCTCACCGGGGCGTCGAGGACGCGCACGGACAGGGCCTGAGGGCCGCGCTTGCCATCGGCGACGCCGAACTCCAGTCGCGTCCCGGCCTTGGGCCCGGGGGTTCCGGCGGGCAGAGCCGTGGCGTGCAGGAACACGTCCTGGCCGTCATCGGTGCTGATGAAGCCGAAGCCCTTCTCGTCGTCGTAGAACCTGACCTTGCCGGTGGGCATGGACACCTCGCTGAGTGTGTGCGCGATCGCGCGGCGGAACGCAGGACCCGATCGGATCCCGGTCTTCCAGACTACGGCACCGCCGCCAGGCAGTAGGCTGAGGCCGATGAGCACCCGCACCTCCGGCGGCAGTACGCCGGGCGACGACATTCCTGTTCGCCGCATCGACCGCATCCTGGCGTTCATGTCGCTCGGGTTGCTCGTGCTGGCGCTCGTGTGCTTCTTCGCGATCATCATCGGCTCCACCGCCGGCGCCGATCTGGCCTCGGGCGTATGGCCCGTGGTGAGCCTGCTCGTCCTCGTCACGCCCCCCATCGCGTTCGGGTGCCTGCTGGCCGTACTCATCATGAGCTTCGTGCGAAGGGCCCGGGCCAACAAGGCCCGTTGACGTGGCCGAGACCTCCGCTCAACGCGCACTGGCGGTCTCGTTGGGCGCGCGCTCCGACGACGAGCTCGCGCGTCTGTTCGCCGACCGGCACGTTTCGCCGTCCGCGACTTGGCGTGACATGTTCGACGCGGCCGAGGCGCTGCTCGAGCCGGTCTCGGTCGCCCGCGCGCTGCCGGCCCTCACCCGTCGGGAGTCCGACGCGCTTTTCGACGCTCTCGCCGGCACGCCCGCGACGGGCGAGGTGCGTGACGATCTGATCTCCCGTGCGCTCGTGGGAGACGACGGCCTCCTCTTCCCGAGCGTGGTCGACGCGGTCCGCGAGGCGCTGCCCGAGGGTGTTCCCGCCGCCGTGACACCGTCGCAGACGCCGTCCGAGGCCGAGACCGCCGCGGCATCCGAGGCCGCTTTCACGTATGCCGCATCCGTGGCCGACATCCTTTTGCAGACCCTCGAGGCGCCTCTCGGACGCATCGGATCAGGGTCCCTCGGGGCGACGGAACGCCGGCGACTCGTCGACGCCGGAGCCGTCTCGACGCCCGCCGACGCCGATCTACTCGTCGGTCTCGCCGCCGACGTCGGTCTGCTGGGCGCGAACGATCGCGCGTGGCTCGTCTCGTCGGCCGGCCGGGAGTGGCTGCGCCTGCCCACCCTCGAACGCTGGCAGCACACGGCGGTGGCGCTGCGCGACGCCCTTCCCCGCGCCTACCGCTCGGCCGACGGAGGATGGATCCCCGTCGACGAGTGGGCCGGGGCAACGCCCTTCGACCCCGACGGCGCGGACCGCGCGGCCCTGTGGGCACGCCGCCTGCGGCGGTGGGGGCTCGTGGATGCCGCGGGGCGCACCGCCCCGTGGGCGGAGCCCCTCGCCCGGGGCGGCGACGTCGACACGTCGTCCCTGCGCGAACTGCTCCCGCCCGAGGTCGATCGCGTGTACCTGCAGAACGACCTGACCGCGATCGCGCCCGGGCCCCTCGCCCCGCACCTCGACGTCCGGTTGCGGTCGATGGCCGTGCGCGAGTCGCGGGCGCAGGCCTCGAGCTACCGTTTCAGTGCCGCCTCGATCGGCGCGGCGATCACGGCCGGCGAGACGGCCGACTCCCTGCGCGACTTCCTCAGCGGCATCTCGCTGACCGGACTCCCGCAGCCGCTCGCGTACGTCATCGAGCGCACGTCGGCAGAGCACGGACGGGTGCGCGTGATGAGCGACCCGGCCACCCGTCTGACGCGCGTCGTGACCGACGATGAGACGCTGTTGCGCTCGATGGAGATCGACCAGTCGTTGCGCTCGATCGCGCTGTCGCGCACCGACGACGACGAACTGGTGTCGCACGTGTCGAGCGACGTGGTGTTCTGGGCCCTCACCGACGCGCACTACCCCGCCGTCGCCGTCGACTCCGACGGACGACCGCGCGCGCTGGAGCGCGCGAGGCTGGCCCCGGGCTCGCAGCCCGCCGCCGATCCCGCCGACGTCTACACCGACCTGCTGCGGCGCCTGCGCGAGGGAGTGGGCGACTCGGATGCCGCGTGGCTCGAGCGCGAGCTCGACCAGGCCGTCCGCGCCCGCGCCGTCATCGACGTCACCGTGCGCCTCCCCGACGGCTCCGCCCGCGTGTTCCGGCTGGAAGCGACGGGGCTGGGCGGCGGACGCCTGCGGGGTCGCGACCGGGGAGCCGACGTCGAGCGCACCGTGCCGCTGTCGCACATCGACGGCGTGACCCCCGTCGGGTGACGCCGGTTCGTCGGCGTGGTCGGCCGTCCCCGCCGCGACCCCGGTAGAATCGAACGCTATGGCTGACGGCCCCCTCATCGTGCAGAGCGACCGCACCGTCCTCCTCGAGGTCGCACACCCTCAGGCGGAGACGGCGCGGCACGAGCTCGCCATCTTCGCCGAGCTCGAGCGCGCACCCGAGCACATCCACACGTACCGCATCACGCGCCTGGGGCTGTGGAACGCCCGCGCGGCAGGTCACGACGCCGACGCGATGCTCGACACCCTCGACCGGTGGTCGCGCTTCCCGGTGCCGGCCTCGGTCAGCACCGACATCCGTGAGACGGTCAACCGCTACGGCCGTCTCGTGATCGAGCGCAACGACGACAAAGAGCTCGTCCTACGCTCTACCGACGCCGCCGTCCTCAGCGAGGTGTCCCGTAACAAGCGCATCGCGCCGCTGCTCATCGGCCACCCCACCCCCGACAGCTTCCTCGTCGACGCGTGGGCTCGCGGGCACATCAAGCAAGAGCTGCTCAAGATCGGCTGGCCGGCCGAAGACCTCGCCGGCTACACGCCCGGCACGCCGCACCCCATCGATCTCGCCGAGGACGGCTGGAGCCTGCGGCCCTACCAGCGACAGGCGGTGGACTCCTTCTCCGAGGGCGGCTCCGGTGTCGTGGTACTCCCCTGCGGCGCCGGTAAGACCCTCGTGGGCGCGGGCGCGATGGCCGACACCCGCACCACCACGCTCATCCTCGTCACCAACACCGTGAGTGCGCGGCAGTGGCGCGACGAACTGCTGCGACGCACCACGCTCACCCCCGAGGAGATCGGCGAGTACTCCGGGCAGGTCAAAGAGATCAAGCCCGTCACCATCGCGACGTACCAGATCCTCACCGCCAAGCGGAAAGGTCAGTACGCCCACCTCGCGCTCCTCGACGCCCTCGACTGGGGCCTGGTGCTCTACGACGAGGTGCACCTGCTGCCCGCGCCCGTCTTCAAGCTCACCGCCGACCTACAGGCCCGCCGCCGTCTGGGACTGACCGCGACGCTGGTGCGGGAGGACGGCCGCGAGGGCGACGTCTTCAGCCTCATCGGGCCGAAGCGCTTCGACGCGCCGTGGAAGGAGATCGAGGCCCAGGGCTTCATCTCCCCGGCCGCCTGCTACGAGGTGCGCATCGACCTCCCCGCCGGCGAACGCCTCGAGTACGCGGCCGCCGCCGACGAGGACCGCTACCGTCTCGCCGCCACCGCGCCCGCGAAGATCGACGTCGCTCGCCGCCTCGTCGAACGGCATCCGGGTGAGCGCGTCCTCGTCATCGGGCAGTACCTCGACCAGATCGACGAGCTCGCCGAAGCGCTCGGCGCCCCCCAGATCACCGGGGCGACGCCGATCTCCGAGCGCGAAGAACTGTTCCAGGGTTTCCGCGACGGCAGCATCCCCCTGCTGGTGGTGTCGAAGGTCGCCAACTTCTCGGTCGACCTGCCGGAGGCCTCGGTCGCCATCCAGGTGTCGGGCTCGTTCGGATCGCGTCAAGAAGAGGCTCAACGTCTCGGTCGGCTGCTGCGACCGAAGCAGTCCAACCACACGGCGAGCTTCTACACGCTCATCGCGCGCGACACGGTCGATCAGGATTTCGCCCAGAACCGTCAGCGTTTCCTCGCCGAGCAGGGGTACGCCTACACGATCCTGGATGCCGACGGAATCGACGCCGCGGCAGCCTGATCCATAGCAGGGCGCGCCCATCGGTTCCATATCCAGCGGATTGCTGGGTCGGGTCACGATAATGAGGTCATGACAGCACCTCGCATCCTCGTCGTCGACGACGAACCGAACATCCGCGACCTGCTCATCACGAGCCTGCGCTTCGCTGGGTTCCAGGTGCGAGCCGTCGCGAACGGCGCGCAGACGATCTCGGCCGTGCTCGAGGAGGAACCCGACCTCATCGTGCTCGACGTGATGCTCCCCGATATGAACGGCTTCAGCGTCACCAAGCGTCTTCGCGGCGCGGGTTACACCGCGCCCATCCTGTTCCTGACGGCGAAAGACGAGACCGAAGACAAGATCGAGGGCCTGAACGCCGGAGGCGACGACTACGTCACCAAACCGTTCAGCCTCGATGAGATCGTCGCCCGCATCCAGGCGATCCTCCGCCGCACCATGCAGGCCGACGAGGAGTCGATCATCCGCACGGGCGAACTCACGATGGATCAGGACACCCACGACGTCAGCGTGGGCGATGTGTCTATCGACCTGAGCCCCACCGAGTTCAAGCTCCTGCGCTACCTCATGCTCAACCCCAACCGTGTGCTGTCGAAGGCGCAGATCCTCGACCACGTCTGGGAGTACGACTTCAACGGCGACGCGGGCATCGTCGAGAGCTACATCTCGTACCTCCGCCGCAAGATCGACCCGCACTCCTCCGAGCCGCTCATCCAGACCAAGCGCGGCTTCGGCTACATGCTGAAGTCGGGCAAGACCGCCTGACGAGAAGGCATCCGCCCTGTCGCATCCTGACGATTCCCTCACGCGCTGGTGGCGCGGCCTGAGCCTTCGCACCAAGGTCACCGGCGTCACGGTCATGCTCTTGGCGATCGGTTTGTTCACGGCGGGCATCGGCACCATGGTGTTCCTGCGGACGACCCTGGTGAACAACCTCGACGAGCAGCTCGCCCAGCAGGCGGCGGGCAACATCGCCGACAGCGTGTTCACCGTGACGCCCGTCGACGGGCAGATCGTGTTCTCGCAGATCGAGAACGCGCCGCAGATCGGGTCGATGGTCGTCGTCTACGGCCCCGACGGTGAGCGCAAGGCGTTCTACAACGGCACGGCATCCCAAACGCTTCCCGAGCTGCCGTCGACGTTCAGCGTCGAGCAGACGTACGGGCAACTCGATAGACGCATAGAGCTGCACGACGGCGATTCGGGTCAGCATTTCCTCGCTCGCGTCGGCGTGCTACCGGTCAACGGGAGTTCGGGCGTCTACACCCAGATGGTGATTCAGCCGCTGGCGCCGACCGATCGCATCGTCGCCGCCTACATCGGCATCTACGCCTTCGTCGCGCTGCTGATCCTCGTCGCGACCGCCCTGCTCACGCGATGGCTGGTCACGCTGGCGTTCCGAAACCTCCGCCAGGTCGAGACGACCGCCATGGACATCGCCGCCGGCGACTTCAGCCAGCGCCTCACCGACATCGTCCCCGACACCGAGGTGGGCCGGCTCAAGACCGCCATCAACGCGATGCTCGCGCGCATCGACGGCGCCCTCGGCCAACGGGATGCCACCGTCCGGCAGATGCGCCGCTTCATCGGTGACGCCAGCCACGAGTTGCGCACGCCTCTGGTGACGATGCGCGGGTACGCGGAGCTCTACCGGATGGGCGCGATCCGCTCGGACGAGGACGTCGCGCAGTCGATGGAACGCATCGAGAAGGAAGCCATCCGCATGGGTGCGCTCGTCGAGGATCTGCTGGCCCTCGCTCGTCTCGACGAGCGGCGCGACGTGACCATCACCCCGCTCGACCTGCGCCCGATCGCGCGCGACGCCGCTCTCGACCTGCGTGTCACCTCGCCCCAGCGAGAGGTGACGGTCGACGACACCACCTCACGCGACGAGATCGTGCTGCCCACCATCACCCTCGACCCGCTGCTCGATGCCGGCGGGGATCCCGCGACGGCCGCGAGCCGCCGACGCGCCGCCCCGACCACGTCGGCCATGGCCATCGCGGGTGCGACGCTGTCGCGGTTACGACGCAAGCCCAAGGATGCCGCCGAGTCGCCGTCCACGTCTGCTGAAGCCGCCCCGACCGCGGCGCCCACCGCTCCGACCGGAGTAGTACGCACGCCCCCGCGGATCGCGCCGATCGTGCTGGGAGATGAGAACAAGGTGCGCCAGGTCGTGGCCAACCTCCTCGGAAACGCCCGCCGCTTCACCGGCGACAACTCCCCCATCGGCCTTCGCGTGGGCGTCGACGTCGAGAGCGACATGGGGTGGATCGAGATCATCGACCACGGCGAGGGCGTTCCGGAGCAGATCCGCGATCAAATCTTCCAGCGCTTCTGGCGCGCCGACACCTCGCGCACCCGCGAGACGGGCGGGTCGGGCCTCGGCCTGTCGATCGTGGCATCCATCGTCGATCTGCTGCACGGAACGGTCGAGGTGCTCGACACACCGGGAGGCGGTGCGACCTTCCGCGTCTCACTCCCCCTCGCCGACCGTCGCGACGCACAGGAGCACGCGCTCATCGAGACGCAGCCCCTCGAGCGTCTCCCCGCGGGCTACCGGCCCGAGCCGACCGCCTGACCACGCGGGACCGCCGCCCGCAACTCCCCTCATGTGCGCGCGAGGCGCCGAGAGCGGAGGAGATCCGGGCGGCGGAGGATCTCCCGGCGCGGATCCTTCCTCCCGTCCCGGAATCTCCTCCGCTTACGACTCCAAAGGTGGCGCGCCCGCGACGCGTCGCCCGGCAGAGTGCGGCGTGCCGGTCGCACACGCCGAACCCGCACGAGGACCCGCCGCACACGCAGAACGCCCCCTCCCGGAGGAGGGGGCGTTCCGATGACGTCAGGCGCGGATCAGAAGTCCATGCCACCCGTGGGGTCGCCCGCGGGAGCGGAGTTCTTCTCGGGCTTGTCGGCGACGACGACCTCGGTGGTGAGGAAGAGGCCGGCGATGGATGCCGCGTTCTGCAGCGCCGAACGCGTCACCTTGGCGGGGTCGATGATGCCCTGTGCGAACAGGTCACCGTACTCGCCGGTCGCGGCGTTGAGGCCGTGGCCCACGGGGAGCTCGGCGACCTTGTTGGCCACGACGCCGGGCTCGAGACCGGCGTTGAGCGCGATCTGCTTGAGCGGAGCCTCGATGGCGACGCGAACGATGTTGGCGCCCGTCGCCTCGTCACCGACGAGGTTCAGGTTGCCGAGAGCGTTCTTGCCGGCCTGGATGAGCGCGACGCCACCACCGGCGACGACACCCTCTTCCACAGCGGCCTTGGCGTTACGCACGGCGTCTTCGATGCGGTGCTTGCGCTCCTTGAGCTCGACCTCGGTCGCGGCTCCGGCCTTGATGACGGCGACGCCACCGGCGAGCTTCGCGAGGCGCTCCTGGAGCTTCTCGCGGTCGTAGTCGCTGTCGGTGTTCTCGATCTCGCGGCGGATCTGGGTCACGCGACCCTCGATCAGCTCCGACTCACCGGCACCCTCGACGATCGTGGTCTCGTCCTTGGTGATGATGACCTTGCGGGCGCGGCCGAGCAGGTCGACGGTCGCGTTCTCGAGCTTGAGGCCCACCTCTTCGGTGATGACCTGGCCGCCGGTGAGGATCGCGATGTCCTGCAGCTGTGCCTTGCGACGGTCGCCGAAGCCGGGAGCCTTGACGGCGACCGACTTGAAGATGCCGCGGATCTTGTTGAGCACCAGCGTCGCGAGAGCCTCGCCCTCGACGTCTTCGGCGATGATGAGGAGCTCTTTGCCCTCCTGGATCACCTTATCGACGATGGGCAGAAGGTCCTTGATGTTCGAGATCTTCTGGTTGGCGATCAGGATGTAGGGGTCTTCGAAGACCGCTTCCTGACGCTCGGGGTCGGTGACGAAGTAGGGGTTGATGTACCCCTTGTCGAAACGCATGCCCTCGGTGAGCTCGAGCTCGGTGCCGAAGGTGTTCGACTCCTCGACGGTGACGACGCCTTCCTTGCCGACCTTGTCGATGGCCTCGGCGATGAGCGCGCCGATGGCGGGGTCAGCAGCCGAGATCGACGCGGTCGCAGCGATCTGCTCTTTGGACTCGACCTCTTTGGCGGAGGCGAGCAGCTCGTCGGTGACGGCCTTGACGGCCTTCTCGATGCCCTTCTTGAGCGAGATGGGGTCGGCGCCGGCGGCGACGTTGCGCAGGCCCTCGCGCACGAGCGCCTGGGCGAGAACGGTGGCGGTGGTGGTGCCGTCACCCGCGACGTCGTCGGTCTTCTTGGCGACCTCCTTGACCAGCTCAGCGCCGATCTTCTCGTACGGGTCGTCGAGCTCGATCTCTTTGGCGATCGAGACACCGTCGTTCGTGATCGTGGGGGCTCCCCACTTCTTCTCGAGCACGACGTTGCGACCGCGGGGGCCCAGGGTCACCTTGACGGCGTCGGCCAGAGTGTTGAGGCCGCGCTCGAGGCCGCGCCGTGCCTCTTCGTCGAAAGCGATGATCTTTGCCATAAGTGTGTCGTCCCTCCCGGACGGGTGACTTGCAGATTTTGGCACTCGACGAAAGCGAGTGCTAACTCATTCTGGCACTCGACCCTGGGGAGTGCAAGCCACCGGACCCCCATGAAACGACGAACGCCGCGGCATCCGGAACTCGGATGCCGCGGCGTTCGATTCAGCACTCAGGCCAGGCGCACCGACTCCGCCTGCGGTCCCTTCTGACCACTGCCGACGGTGAACTCGACGGCCTGCCCCTCTTCGAGGACACGGAAGCCCGACATCTCGATGCTCGAGTAGTGGACGAACACGTCCTGCCCGTCAGCGACGGTGATGAAGCCGAAACCCTTCTCGGCGTTGAACCATTTGACAGTGCCCTGCGTCATGCGAATCTCCTGTTGCTGAACGACGAGGTCATCGTAAGCACGGAGGAGGTCTGCGGATCAGGGTTCGGACGCATTGTTGACGCGCGTGCCGTCAAGTTGTTACTCCGCGGAAACACGCGGCCACGCGGGTCAGGATGCGGGCGACTCGGACGCCTGACCGGCGGCGCGATCGAGGCCGATCACGACGATGAGCCGCTTGACCGCACTCTCGTCGTCGGGGGTGCCGGGGTCGTCGGTCGGCTGCAGGAAGTCGCTCTGCGCGACCTCGGCACCGCCGATCGCCTGGGCAAGACCCTCGGCGGCCGCCTCGTCGCTCTCGCGAAGGTAGAAGACGGTCGTCTGGGCGAAGTCGGTGCTGTCGGAGTCGCCCGTCTCGACGCCGTCGCCGGGCCACCCGGCCGCGATGATCGTGTCGCGCAACGACCCGGCCAATCCTTCGTCGGCGGTGCCGTTGAGCACGACGACCGCATAGGACGGGTCGACCACGGCGGGCGTGGTGGTCTCGGCGGTGGGCACGGGGCTCGCGGCGTCGTCGGGGCCGAGCGAGATGCGCCCCGACACGACGAGCGTGGCGAAGATGCCCGCGATGATCAGGACGAGCGTGGCGATGGCCGCCCACAGGAAGACGATCCATCCGCGCAGCCGGGGGTTCTCGGCCCGGTGCGCGCCGATGCGGCCGGAGGGATCGGGCAGGTCGTCGAAGCGATCCCGAGGGAAGGTCGATCTGGCCATTGGACGATGCTATCGGTCGAAGCCCGGCCGCTCCGTCAGCGCGACGCCGCCCGGCCGAGCCGTGACCGGTGCCGGTCCGCGGCCTCGTCGCGACGGCGTCGGAGGCGACGAACCAGCATGGGGTCGTGGGCGAGGGCGTCGGGGGTGTCGATCAGACGACCGAGCACCTGGTAATACCGGGCGGGTGTGAGGCCGAACTCGGCGCGGATCGCCTCTTCTTTCGCCCCCGCGTGGCGCCGCCATTCACCCTCGAAGGCGAGGAAGGCGAGTTCACGGTCCGACAGGGTCACGCCTCCACGCTAACGGCGGGCCGCCTCTGATCCGGGATGCCACGCCACCCAGGCCCCGAGCGGATCCACCTCCGCGACCACGTCGCCGTCGAGCGCCAGCGAGAAGCCTCCCCGCACCGACTCGACGGGCCGCGTCCAGCCGTCGTGGAGACCCGGGGCGTCGAGGGTGACCCACCGCCCCGCCGCCCGCGCGGCCGCGATCACCGCCGCGCGACGGGCACGCGGGATGTGCGCGAGGA
>NZ_CAUQWC010000035.1:0-19694 GCF_963521695.1 uncultured Microbacterium sp.
CCTCGACGAGGCCCGCCTGTGCGAGCTGCCGATAGGCGGCGACCACGGTGTTGCGGTTGACCCCGAGATCCACGGCGACGGCCCGCACCGACGGCAGCAGGGTGCCGGGGGCGAGCTCGCCGCGTTCGATGCGCGTGCGCAGGTCGGCGGCGATCCCGGATGCCGAATTGCCGGTCAGATCGATGCTCATGCGCCCCCTCGACTCACCACCAGCCTATGTCCTGCGCCATGCTACGGTTTGGCCTAAGCCAATAGATCGCGCCCCGAAGCGCGGAACCTCGCGCCGACAGGCGCGGAACGGAGTGGACATGACCGACACCGGAACACCCCGCGTCAAGCGCGGCCTCGCCGAGATGCTCAAGGGCGGCGTGATCATGGACGTCGTCACCGCCGAGCAGGCCCGCATCGCCGAAGACGCCGGCGCCGTCGCCGTCATGGCGCTCGAGCGCGTTCCCGCCGATATCCGCGCCCAGGGCGGCGTCGCGCGCATGAGCGATCCCGACCTCATCGACGACATCATCGCGACCGTGTCGATCCCGGTCATGGCGAAAGCCCGCATCGGCCACTTCGTCGAGGCGCAGATCCTGCAGGAGCTCGGTGTCGACTACATCGATGAATCCGAAGTGCTCTCGCCCGCCGACTACGTCAACCACATCGACAAGTA
Source organism: uncultured Microbacterium sp. (assembly GCF_963521695.1). Taxonomy (GTDB): domain Bacteria; phylum Actinomycetota; class Actinomycetes; order Actinomycetales; family Microbacteriaceae; genus Microbacterium. Next base: position 665 of record NZ_CAUQWC010000035.1, read on the forward strand.
CGGCTTCACCGTGCCGTTCGTGTGCGGGGCGACGAACCTGGGCGAGGCGCTCCGCCGCATCACCGAGGGCGCGGCGATGATCCGTTCCAAGGGCGAGGCCGGCACGGGCGACGTGTCGGAGGCGACCAAGCACATCCGCACCATCCGCGGAGAGATCAACGCCCTGCGCGCCAAGACGAAAGACGAGCTCTACGTCGCCGCGAAAGAGCTGCAGGCGCCCTACGACCTCGTCGCCGAGATCGCCGAGACCGGAAAGCTCCCCGTCGTGCTGTTCACCGCCGGGGGAGTGGCGACCCCGGCCGACGCCGCCATGATGATGCAGCTCGGCGCCGACGGCGTGTTCGTGGGCTCCGGCATCTTCAAGTCGGGTAATCCCGCCCAGCGCGCCGCGGCGATCGTGAAGGCCACCACCTTCCACGACGACCCGAAGATCGTCGCCGAGGCGTCGCGTGGGCTCGGCGAGGCGATGGTCGGCATCAACGTCGCCGACCTCCCCGCACCGCACCGCCTGGCCGAGCGTGGCTGGTAGAAGCCCGCGCGTCGGAGTTCTCGCCCTCCAGGGCGATGTGCTCGAGCACCTGTCGCTGTTGACCGCCCTCGGCGCCGACGCACGACCCGTGCGTCGGCCCGAGGAACTCGCCGCAGTGGAGGGTCTCGTGCTCCCCGGCGGCGAATCGAGTGTCATCGACAAGCTCGCGCGCGCCTTCGGGCTCTTCGACCCGATCCGTGCGGCGATCGCCGCCGGCCTGCCGATGTACGGCACGTGCGCGGGCCTGATCCTGCTGGCCGACCGCATCGACGGAGCCATCGCCGGACAACGGACGTTCGGGGGCATCGACGCGCGCGTCGCGCGGAACGTCTTCGGCGGGCAGACCGCCTCGTTCGAGACCGACCTCGACGTGCCGGTGCTGGGTGAGCCGCCCGTGCACGCCGTCTTCATCCGTGCCCCCGCGGTCGTGGAATGGGGCCCGGATGCCGTGCCTCTGGCATCCCTCCCGGACGGGCGCGTCGTCGCGATCGAGCAGGGCGCGCTGCTCGGCACGGCCTTCCACCCCGAATCGACCGGAGAGACGCGCTTCCACAAGCGGTTCCTCTCGCACGTCGACGCCAGACGCGGGACGAGCGCCCCTGCGTTCTAGAATGGAAAGATGTCCGGACACTCCAAATGGGCCACGACCAAGCACAAGAAGGCGGTCATCGACTCCCGCCGCGCCAAGTCGTGGGCCAAGCTCATCAAGAACATCGAGGTCGCGGCGAAGCTCGGTGGGGCCGACCTCCAGGGCAACCCGACGCTGTTCGACGCGGTCCTCAAGGCCAAGAAGACCTCGGTCCCCAAAGACAACATCGACCGTGCGATCAAGCGCGGTGCCGGCATCGGCGGCGAGGCCGTCGAGTACGCCTCGATCATGTACGAGGGCTACGGCCCCAACGGCGTGGCGTTCCTCATCGAGTGTCTGACCGACAACAAGAACCGCGCCGCGGCCGAGGTGCGCACGGCTCTCAGCCGTAACGGCGGCACGCTCGCCGATCCGGGCAGCGTCGCCTACAACTTCAGCCGCAAGGGCGTCATCGTCGTCCCCTCCGAGGGCACCAGCGAAGACGACGTCATGCTCGCTGTCCTCGAGGCCGGCGCCGAAGAGGTCGAGCCCCACGGCGAGGGATTCGGCGTTATCACCGAGGCCACCGACCTCGTCTCGGTCCGCAGCGCCCTGCAGGAGGCCGGAATCGAGTACGACTCGGCAGACGTCGAGTTCGTCCCCTCGCTCAAGGTGGAGGTCGATGCCGACACCGCCCGCAAGGTGTTCCGACTCATCGACGCCCTCGAAGACAGCGACGACGTCCAGAACGTCTACACGAACTTCGACCTCACGTCCGAGGTGCAGGCGGAGCTCGAGAACGACGAGTAAGGGCGCGCCCCCGATTGCCACACGGCCCCTGCGCTTAGCGTGGGGGCCGTGTCCCGTTCTCTCCGCGTGCTCGGCATCGACCCCGGCCTCACCCGCTGCGGCGTCGGGGTCGTCGACGTTTCCCCGAACCGCACCGCCTCGCTGGTGCACGTGGGTGTCGTCCGCTCCCTGACGACCGACCCCATCGAGAAGCGGCTGGCCGCGATCGCCGCCGGCATCCGTCTCGTGCTGGCCGAGCACGATCCGGGGGTGGTCGCCGTGGAACGCGTCTTCGCGCAGAACAACCGCCACTCCGTGATGGGAACGGCCCAGGCAAGCGGCATCGCGCTCCTACTGGCCGCGGAGTACGGCATCCCGGCCGCGACGCACACCCCGAGCGAGGTGAAGGCCGCGATCACCGGTTATGGCTCCGCCGACAAGCTCCAGGTGCAGACGATGGTCGCGCGCGTCCTGCGCCTCGACGTCCTTCCCCAGCCCGCGGATGCCGCCGACGCACTGGCGATCGCGCTGTGCCACGCCTGGCGCGGAGGTGCCGCGTCGGCGTCGGAGGAGACGTCGTTGACGCCCGCTCAGCGGGCGTGGCGTGATGCGGAGAAGCGTCGTTCTCCACAGCCCCGTGTCGGTCGAACGAATGTACGAACGGGCGCGTAGGCTACCGACATGATCTCTTCGCTGCACGGGACGGCGGCCCACGTCGCCGACGACTCGCTCGTGGTCGTGGTGGGCGGTGTCGGCTTCTCCGTCGCCGTCACCGCGCAGTTGGCACGCGCGGTCCACGTCGGAGCAGACGTGCACCTGCACACCAACCTCATCGTGCGCGAAGACGCGCTGTCGTTGTTCGGTTTCGAGAGCCGCGAAGAGCTGACGGTCTTCACGCAGCTCATCAGCGTGACCGGCGTCGGGCCCAAGTCCGCCCTGGGTGTGCTGTCAGCTCTAACGGTGCCGCAGATCGCCCAGGCCGTCGCCGACGACGATGACGCTCCCTTCCGTCGCGTGTCGGGCATCGGCCCCAAGACGGCGAAACTCATCGTGGTGCAGCTCGCGGGCAAGCTCGCCGTCGTCCCTGCGGCCGCTCCCGCGGCCGTCAGTGCGCACGGGCAGGTTCCACTGCAGGTCACACAGGCGCTGATCGGGCTCGGGTGGAGCGAGCGCACCGCCGCCGAGGCAGTGGCATCCGTCGCCGAGAACGCCTCCGACGGCGACCGGGCGTCGGTGCAGAGCCTGCTGCGTCTGACGCTCGCGCTGCTCGGACCCGCGCGCAAGGAGACCGTGGGTGGCTGACGTCCGCGACGCGGGCACGCCCGACGACGAGACCGAGCTCGCGATCGAGGGAGCGCTGCGCCCCGTCTCGCTCGCCGAGTTCGTCGGCCAGCACAAGGTACGCGCGCAGCTGCAGCTGTTGCTCGACGCCGCTCGCATCCAGCAGCGCTCGCCCGATCACATCCTGATGTCGGGCCCGCCCGGGCTCGGCAAGACGACGCTCGCGATGATCGTCGCCCACGAGAGCGGTCGGCCGCTGCGGCTCTCGAGCGGCCCGGCCATCCAACATGCGGGCGACTTGGCCGCGCTGCTGTCGTCGCTCACCCCGGGCGAGGTGCTCTTCATCGACGAGATCCACCGGATGGCGCGCTCGGCGGAAGAGATGCTCTACCTCGCGATGGAGGACTTCCGCATCGACATCATGGTGGGCAAGGGCGCGGGCGCAACGAGCATCCCCCTCGACCTCTCTCCGTTCACCCTCGTGGGCGCCACCACGCGCGCCGGACTCCTCCCCAACCCCCTCCGCGACCGCTTCGGTTTCACCGCCCACCTGGAGTACTACGAGCCCGAAGAGCTCGAACTTGTGGTCTCGCGCTCGGCGGCCATGCTCGATGTAGGACTCCCGGGCACGGCGCGGTCGGAGATCGCCCGCCGCTCACGCGGCACGCCCCGCATCGCCAACCGCCTGCTGCGCCGTGTGCGCGATTATCTTGTCGTGCACGGCCCCTCGGCCGGCGCCGACGACGGCCACGCCGACCTTCGCACGGTGGGCGCCGCACTCGATCTCTACGACGTCGACGCCATCGGCCTCGACCGACTGGACCGCGCCGTGCTCGACGCCCTCGTTCGTCGGTTCCGAGGGGGTCCGGTGGGTCTCAGCACACTCGCCGTCGCCGTCGGCGAGGAGCCCGAGACGATCGAATCCGTCGTCGAGCCCTACCTCGTGCGCATCGGATTCATGGGGCGGACGCCCCGTGGCCGTGTCGCGACGCCCGAGGCGTACGACCACCTCGGCGCTCCCCACCCCGACGGCCTCCTCCGGTTCAGCCAGGGCGTATGACCTATACTCGGCGAGGGATTCCCCGACCCTCGCTAGGCAGTGCCGCACGGCGCGCCTGATTTGAAAGGTGCACCGCCTCCATGGATAGTCTCCTCCTTCCCCTTCTGCTGGCCGGCCTGCTCGTCTTCATGTTCGTGAGCTCCCGCCGCCGCATGAAGAAGCAGAAGGCCGAGCAGGAGAAGAAGGCCCGCGATACTGTTCCCGGCGCCGAGGTGCTCCTCCAGGGTGGCCTGTACGGCACCATCGTCGAGTACGACGGCGAAGACCTCGACAAGCCCGCGCTCGTCGAGATCGCCCCCGGCATCGTCATCAAGGTGCACAGCCAGGCCGTCCTGCGCATCGTCGACCCGATCGAGGGAGCCGTCACCGAAGACGAGTTCATCGAGGCCGAGGAGTCCGAGGCCGAGTACATCGCGGGGGTTGCCGACGGCGACACCACCTCGATCAGCGACGACAAGCGCGCCGCGCGCCAGAACACCGTCGACGTCGACCGCGACGACAAGGACCGCCCCGCGGTCTGACCACCCCCTCTCCCTTTCGTTCACCGCCGCACAGAAAGCCGACTCCGTGGCGCCCTCGACTCCCGTCCGTCACGCCTGGCGCGTATTGACCGGACTGCTCGCCATCACCGGCGTGCTCTTCGGTATCAACGCCCTGGGTGTGTACACCTTCAATGCCAGCTCCTGGACCCCCGACCTCGCCCTCGACCTCCAGGGCGGCACGCAGATCATCCTGCAGGCCCAGACGACCGACGGCGCCGCTCCCGACAGCGAGCAGCTGGAGCAGGCCGTCACGATCATCCGCCAGCGCGTCGACTCGTCCGGTGTCGGTGAGACCGACGTCGCGACCGAGGGCGGTCGCAACATCGTCGTACAGATCCCCGGTCAGGCCGACGAGGCCACGCGCGAACGCATCCAGAGCTCCGCTCAGCTGCAGCTTCGTCCGGTGCTGTTCACGGGCTCGCAGGCGACCTCGTTCGTCGGCGAGGACGGCAACTCCACGCCGTACCCCACGCCCGACCCCGCACTGCCGGCGACGCCGACCGCATCGCCCACCAACGCCAGCGATCCCGCCTACATCACGCCGGCCCTGCAGGCGGAGTTCCTCGCGTACGACTGCGCCAACCCCCCGTCGAACCCCTCCGAGGCCCCGGCCGACCAGCCGATGATCACGTGCGGCATCGAGGACGGCGGGAAGTACATCCTCGGCCCCGTCGAGCTCAACGGCACCGACATCAGCGATGCGACCAACGGCCAGGAGCAGAACACGGGCCGCTGGGCCGTGAACCTCGTCTTCAACGACCAGGGCACGCAGACGTTCGGCGAGATCAGCCAGCGCCTCGTCGCGCTGCAGCCGCCGCTGAACCAGTTCGCGTTCGTCCTCGACGGCTCTGTGCTGTCGGCGCCCGTCATGCAGGGGACCATCCTCGACGGCCGCCCGAGTATCACCGGCAGCTTCACGCAGGAGTCGTCCAAGGCTCTCGCCGACCAGCTCAAGTACGGCGCCCTGCCTTTGAGCTTCACCGTCGTCAGCTCCGACACCGTCTCGGCCACCCTCGGATCGCAGCAACTGCAGGTCGGATTCATCGCCGGCCTCATCGGACTGGGCCTCGTCGCGATCTACTCGTTGATCGTCTACCGCGCACTCGGCACGGTGATCATCGCGTCGCTCGGCGTGATGGCCGTGCTGACATACGTGGCGCTGTGCATCCTGGCTTGGCGAGCCGGGTTCCGCCTGTCGCTCGCCGGCGTCGCGGGCCTGATCGTCACGATCGGCTTCACCGCCGACTCGTTCATCGTCTACTTCGAACGCATCCGAGACGAGTTGCGCGACGGCAAGTCGATCACGGCCGCGGTCGAAGACGGCTGGGCTCGCGCGAAGCGCACGATCTACATCTCGAAGTCGATCAACATCCTGGCCGCCGTCGTGCTGTACATCCTCGCGGATGCCACGGTGAAGGGCTTCGCGTTCACGCTGGGCCTGACGACCGCGATCGACATCCTGATCTTCATCCTCTTCACTCACCCGGTCATGCAGCTGCTGGCCCGCACTCGGTTCTTCGGGTCGGGCCACCCGCTCTCGGGCATGGACCCCCACGCGCTGGGAGCCGTCTACCGCGGTCGCGCAGAGTTCCGCGCCCCCGTCGCCGACGCCTCGCGCGCCAAGCGCTCACGCGGCGAGGCCCAGCGCCGTCAGACCATCGCGGAACGCAAGCAGGCCGAACTCGCCGCCGCCGGCCGCGGCGATAGCCGCTCCACGAAGGAGGGAGACAACTGATGCGCTCCATGACGCAACTCGGTAACGACCTCTACTCGGGCAAGACCTCTTTCCCGTTCGTGCAGCGTCGCCGCCTGTGGTTCATCATCGCCGCGGTGCTCGTCATCGGCGCGGCTCTCGTGCCGTTGTTCCGCCCGGTGCAGTTCTCCATCGAGTTCACCGGCGGTGCGCAGTTCACGGTGTCGAACCCGGCATCCCTCGACCAGTCCCTCGCCACCGAGGCCGTCGCGTCGGTGCTCCCAGGCGCCACCACGCGCGTGTCGACGATCAACGACCAGGCCGTTCGCGTACAGACCGACCAGCTCGACAACGACGAGGCGCAGGCGGTGTCGGCCGCGCTCGCCACCGCCTACGACGTGCCCTCGTCGGAGATCACGAACTCGTTCATCGGCCCGACCTGGGGCAACGACGTCACCCGCCAGTCGTTGTGGGGTCTTTCCATCTTCCTCGCGCTAACGTTCCTGATCCTGGCGATCTACTTCCGCACGTGGAAGATGTCGGTCGCGGCGATCATCGGCCTCGTCGACGTGCTCGTCATCACCATCGGCGTGTACGCCGTCTTCGGGTTCGAGATCTCGCCGGCTGCCGTCATCGGCTTCCTGACGATCTTGTCGTATGCGCTATACGACACCACGGTCGTCTTCGACAAGGTGCGCGAGAACACCCGGGAAGACGGCGAGATATCCGGCCGCACGTTCGCGGAGTCGGTCAACCTCGCCGCCAACCAGACGCTCATCCGCTCGATCAACACCACCGTCGTCGCGATTCTGCCGGTGGGCGCGATCCTCTTCATCGGTGTACCCCTCGGTGCCCGCACGCTCAGCGACATCTCGCTGTCGATCTTCGTCGGCACCATCGTTGCGGCGTACTCCACGCTGTTCGTCGCCGTGCCGATGTACGCCCTTCTGCGCGAGAAAGAGAAGCCGGTCGCTCAGCGCGACGCGCGCGTGCGAGCCGCTCGCGAGAAGGCAGGGGTTCCGGCCTGAGGGCGGACCCGCATCGCAACGCCCGTCTGAGGTGAGGCCCCGACGGCATGTCGGGGCCTCACCCGTCGGGGCGTAGACTTGGACGAACGGCCGTAGGGGAGAGGTGGCGATGACCGAGACCGCGTCCTCAGCGCCACCGCCGTCCTCTCTGCGTCGCCTCGTACCGCGCATCTTCTCCCGTGCCGCGCGCCGCGACGACGTCGACAAGCTGCTGCGTACCGTACGCACCCATCACCCCAAGGGTGATCTCGCGATCATCGAGCGCGCGTACGCGGTCGCCGACAAGGCGCACGACGGTCAGAAGCGCCAGAGTGGTGAGCCGTACATCACCCACCCGCTCGCGGTGGCGCAGATCCTCGCCGAGCTCGGCCTCGGCCCCAAGGCGATCGCCGCCGCCCTGCTGCACGACACGGTCGAAGACACCGGCTACCCGCTCGACGAACTGGCCGCCGACTTCGGCGACGAAGTGGCGATGCTGGTCGACGGGGTCACCAAGCTCGACAAGGTCAAGTACGGCGACAGTGCACAGGCCGAGACCGTCCGCAAGATGATCGTGGCGATGTCGAAAGACATCCGCGTCTTGTTGATCAAGCTCGCCGACCGCCTGCACAACGCGCGTACCTGGGGCTTCGTCCCCCCGCACAAGGCGGCGAAGAAGGCCACCGAGACGCTGGAGATCTACGCGCCGCTCGCGCACCGCCTTGGCATCCAGGCCATCAAGAGCGAACTCGAAGACCTCTCGTTCGCCGTGATGCATCCCAAGCTCTACGCCGAGATCGAGAGTCTCGTCAAGCAGCGCACCCCGCAGCGCGAGCAGTACGTGCAGAACGTCATCGACGCCGTCGACGCGGATCTGCGCGAGTTGCGCGTGCGCGGCCGCGTGATGGGCCGGCCGAAGCAGCTCTACTCTGTGTACCAGAAGATGGTCGTGCGAGGGCGTGAGTTCGACGACATCTACGACCTCATCGGCATCCGCATCCTGGTGGGCACCGTGCGCGACTGCTACGCCGTGCTCGGTGCGATCCACGCGCGATGGACGCCGCTGCCCGGGCGCTTCAAGGACTACATCGCGACCCCGAAGTTCAACCTCTACCAGTCGCTCCACACGACGGTGATCGGTCCGGGCGGGCGTACGGTGGAGATCCAGATCCGCACGCACGAGATGCACCAGCAGGCCGAGTTCGGCGTCGCCGCGCACTGGAAGTACAAAGAGCGCATGGCCGGCACGAAGTCGGATGCCAAAGCCGTCGACGCCGACATGGCGTGGATCGCCCACATCTCCGACTGGCAGGCCGAGACGGCCGACCCGGGGGAGTTCCTCGATTCGCTGCGCTTCGAGATCGGCGCGAAAGAGGTCTACGTCTTCACGCCCAAGGGCCGCGTCGTGGGTCTTCCCACCGGGGCGACGCCCGTCGACTTCGCCTACGCGGTGCACACCGAGATCGGCCACCGCACCATGGGGGCGAAGGTCAACGGGCGTCTCGTGCCGCTGGAGTCCACGCTGCAGAGCGGCGACGTGGTCGAGGTCTTCACCTCGAAGAACCCCGACGCCGGCCCCAGCCAGGACTGGCTCGGCTTCGTCAAGAGCACACGCGCGCGCAACAAGATCCGCGGGTGGTTCACCAAGGAGCGCCGCGAAGAAGCGATCGAGCAGGGCAAGGACTCCATCGCCCGAGCCATGCGCCGGCAGAACCTCCCGCTGCAGCGCCTGATGAGCCAGGACTCGTTCACCGAGGTCGCGCGACTCTTCCACTATGAAGACGTCTCCGCGCTGTACGCCGCGGTCGGCGAGGGACACGTCTCGACGCAGTCGGTGATCGAGAAGGTCACGGCCCTCGTCAGCGTCGAAGAGACCAACACCGGCCCCATCGACATCCCCGTCGGACGCAGTCGGGCTCCGCGCGGCGGCGATTCCGGCGTGCTCGTGCGCGGCGCCCCCGACATCCTGGTCAAGCTCGCGAAGTGCTGTACACCCGTTCCCGGTGACGAGATCGTCGGGTTCGTGACCCGTGGAAGCGGTGTCTCGGTGCACCGCGGCGACTGCACGAACGTCAAGTCGCTGAAAGAAGAACCCGACCGTCTGATCGAGGTCGAGTGGGCGCCGACTACGAAGAGCGTCTTCCTCGTGCAGATCCAGGTCGAAGCGCTCGATCGGTCGGGGCTGCTCAGCGACGTGACGCGGGTACTCAGCGAGCACCACGTCAACATCTTGTCGGCGACCGTGTCGACCACGAACGACCGGCTGGCCCTCAGCAAGTTCGTCTTCGAGATGGGCGACACCGTGCACCTGGATCGCGTGTTGAACGCTGTCAGACGCATCGACGCCGTCTACGACGTCTATCGCGTCACCTCGTCGTAGTCCCCGACAGCAGGACCGCCGCGCGTCGTCCGTGCGGGAACCGCGGATGCCGTACGAGCCACTCCTCAGCCGAACCGCGCACGAGCGGATCGGTGTCCGCCCAGGTGCGCGCGAGGGCCTGGTCACCTGCAGCGTCGGAACGGGCGAGGTCGACGAGCGTCCGCGCGGGTGAGCTCACATGGACACCCGCGATCACCCACACGTCTGCGGGATCCAGACGCACGTCGTGGAAGATCGTGCGGGCGCCGGAACGAGCCCGCGCACGGGTCGCACCCGCCCTCTGAACGTGGTGCGGCGTCGGTTCCTCCGACACCGCCCCGTGTATCCACGCCGCGCTACCGCGCGCGGCCGCCCATCGCTCGCCCAGCAGGGGGAGCAGGCTGCGGGCACGCATCCACGGCGTCTCGGCGGCATCGGCGGGCATGAATCCCTCGCCGAGCGGCACGAGCACACCATCGAGGCACGCGGCGGTCAATTCGGCGAGTGAGAGACGCTCGTCGGCAAAGAACAGGAAGGGCGACACCATCCCGCCAGTGTGGCGGGGCGATGTCGCCCAGGACGCCGGGGGGGCGGGCCGGGGGGGTGCCGGTCAGCCGCCGAGCGCGCGCAGCCAGGTGCGACGTGCCTCGAGGGCCTCCTTGGCCTGCGCGACGGCGCGCTTGTCGCCGCGGGCTTCGGCCTCGGCGACCTCGGCCTCGAGCTTGTCGATCGCGTCTGTCAGCTGGCGCGTCATGTCGTTGGCGCGCGCCTTCTGCTCGGGGTCGTTGCGCTTCCAGTCGGCGTCTTCGCGCGTGCGTACGCTGAGCTCGATCTTGCGCAGTTCATCGTCGAGCGTGCGCTCCTTGTCGCGCGGGAAGATGCGTCCGATATCGTCCCACTGGCGCTGGATCGCGGTCAGCTTCTGACGGGCGGTCGCGAGGTTCTTCTCATCGACGATCGGGGCGGCCTCCTCGAGGAGCGCGCGCTTCTGCTCGATCTTCTCTTTCGACGCCTCGTTCTCAGCGGACTCCCGCTCGATGCGCGCCCCGTACAGGGCGTCGCCGGCGGCCTTGAAGCGCGCCCACAGCGCGTCGTCGACCTTACGTCCCGCGCGTCCCGACGCCTTCCACGCGTCGAGCAGGTCGCGGTAAGCGTTGATGCCGTCTTCGCCGCGCGGAGCAAGCGCCTCGGCACGTTCGACGAGACGGGTCTTGGCCTCGCGCGCCGACTTGTGCGTCTCGTCGAGGGACGAGAAGAACTCGCGGCGGTGGCGATCGACCGTGGCGCGCGCGTCGCGGAAACGACGCCACAACTGCTGGGCGGCCGACTTCGACAGGCGCGGGCCGTTCTGCTGGTGCGCCTGCCACCGGTCGAACAGCGCCGTCATGTCGGCGGTCATCTGCTTCCACTGCACGCTCTGCGGGTCGCGTGCCGCGAGTGCCTCGGCCTCTTCGACGATCGCGGTGCGCTCGCGCACGGCCTCTTCGCCGGCCTGCTTGGCGGCGACGGCCTCGGTCTCGCTGGCTTCGGCGAGCTCGGCCGTGAGCGCGTCGACACGGGCGATGAGGGCGGCGAGGTCGCCCACGGCGGCCGCACCGTCGAGTTTGGTGCGGAGCGTCTTGGCGGTGGAGCGCAGATCGGATGCCGACGCGCCGCCGCGGCGGTGACGGGTCTCGATCAGCGTGACCTCGCCGGCCAGGTCGGAGAATTTGCGCTGGAAGTACGCGAGAGCCTCGGCGGGCGTGCCGTCGGGGTACTGACCGACCTCGCGCCACTGGTCTCCCTCACGAACCGACACGGTGCCGTCGTCGTCGACGCGTCCCCACGGCGGGGTCGTGGTCTTGGAGGCCGTCGCACCGGGGGGCGGTCCGGGCAGACGCGGGCCGGGGCGGGCCGCCGGCTGCGCGGGGGAAGGTGCGGCGGACGCCGGTTCGGCATCCTGAGCAGAGTCTTCGTCTGCGACGGCCTCGTCAGCGGCGGGCTCCGCGTCGGCGGCGGGCTCCGCGTTAGCGACGAGCTCCGCCTCAGCGGCGGGTTCCGCGTCAGCGACGAGCTCATCGGCGATGGGCTCGGCATCCGCATCCGCATTCGCGACAGGCTCGTCGGCGACGGTCTCGACATCGTCGACAGTCGCGTCGGCGACGGGCTTGTCGTCAGCGACGGGCTCGGCCAGGTCGGACGGGGAGGCGGCCTCGTCGTCCGCGAGGGGGTCGACCGCGGCGCTCGGATCGACGTCGGGAACCCCGTCGGGTTCGCGGTCCGCGCCGTCGGAGCCCGCAGCCGTCTGCTCACCGGCGGTGGGGGAGACGCCGTCGGTCTGCACCTCGGTCGTGGAAGAAGCGTCGGCCTCGGCGTTGCTCGCGGCGTCGCGCGGGTCGGAGGTCTCGGGGGTGGAAGCGGAAGACACGGATAGCACCTCATCGCGGCAGAGCCGCCTGGGGGAGAAGGACCCTCCGAGCCTAGTACGAGCCGCCCCGCCGACACAGGATCAGGGTGCGGTGGACTCCGTGGCATCCGGGGCCGGAGTCGCCGGCGCCTCGGTCGCGGGGGTGCTCGGGGCGGGGGTCGACGTCGGCACCGGCTCGGGCATCCCGGGCCCCGCGACGAAGTAGGCCGTCTGCGCGCCGATCGCCCCCAGGATGACGACGAGGCCCACGACGAGCGCGATCACGTTGTCGCGCGTGCGCCGGCGTCCCTGTCGTTCGTGCAGCTCGAGTCGCGCCTGGTAGGCGCGGGCACGTTCCCGCTGCTCCCGCGTCTGCCGGTCATTTCCGCGCGTCGCCACATCGGCCTCCTCTGCCCCTCCGGACTCGTCGATCCTACAAACACCGCGCCCGCAGCCCACGCGGCTCCCGGCCGCACGGTGCCGGTGAAGACGGATCCGATGTCGGAGGCCCCGGCTAGCCTGGAGCGGTGACCCCTTCTTCGGCGCTCTTCCAGGGCCAGACGCCGCTCGCCGTCCGCATGCGGCCCGTGAGCCTCGACGAGGTCGCCGGGCAGGGGCATCTGCTGCGTCCCGGTTCGCCGCTGGTCACCCTCGCCACGACCGACTCGTCGGCATCCGTCTCCGCTGTCTCGGTCATCCTGTGGGGCCCGCCCGGTACGGGCAAGACGACGCTCGCCCAGGCGATCGCCCGGTCGTCGGGGCGGCGGTTCGTGGAGCTTTCGGCGATCACGGCGGGCGTGAAAGACGTGCGCGAGGTCATGCAAGAGGCGCTGACGCAACGTGATCTGTACGGGCAGTCGACCATCTTGTTCCTCGACGAGATCCATCGCTTCACCAAGGCCCAGCAAGACGCGCTGCTGCCGGGCGTCGAGAACGGGTGGGTGGTACTCATCGCCGCGACGACCGAGAACCCCTCGTTCTCGGTCATCTCGCCACTGTTGTCGCGCTCGCTGCTGCTGACCCTGCGGCCGCTCGGTGACGACGACCTCGGAACTCTCGTCGACCGCGCCGTGAGCGACCCGCGTGGTCTGGCCGGCCGGGTCGAGCTCGACGACGACGCCCGGGCCGCCCTGGTTCGCCTCGCATCCGGAGACGCCCGGCGCGCGCTGACCGCCCTCGAGGCAGCGGCGGCGGTCGCGGGCGACCTCGACGCGGCGGCACCGGCACCCGCCGCCGATGAGACCGGCGAAGGCGAATCCGGGGAAGACGAGGTCGACGAAGACGAGAGCAGAGGTGATCAGGCGGATGCCGGGGACGGCACCGCGCCCACGACGGTCATCACGGCCGACCACATCGCCCAGGCCGTCGATCGAGCCCTGTTGCGCTACGACCGGCAGGGCGACGAGCACTACGACGTCATCAGCGCCTTCATCAAGTCGGTGCGGGGATCCGATCCCGATGCCGCGATCCACTATCTCGCGCGCATGATCGAGGCGGGGGAAGACCCGCGGTTCATCGCGCGGCGCCTCGTGATCTCCGCCGCCGAAGACATCGGCATGGCCGACCCCCAGGCGCTGCAGATCGCTGTTGCCGCCGCCGACGCCGTTGCCTTCATCGGCATGCCCGAGGGGCGCATTCCCCTCGCCGAGGCGACCGTCTATCTCGCCACGACCGCGAAGTCGAACGCCGCTTACAACGCCATCAATGCCGCGATCGCCGACGTCCGCGCGGGGGGCTTCGGCCGCGTACCGATGCACCTGCGCGACGCGCATTACCCCGGGGCGAAGCGCCTCGGCCACGGCAAGGGATACAAGTACGCCCACGACAGCGAGATCGGCATCGTCGCGCAGCAGTACCTCCCCGACGAGCTGCGCGGACGCCGCTACTACGCGCCCACGAACCACGGCGCCGAGCGCGACGTGTCGACGCGGCTCGAGAAGATCCGCCGCATCCTCGACGGCACCTGAGCGACGCACCCGGGCCGTCCGGTGGGCTCTGATAGCATGAACCGGCTCGAAACAGGGTTTTCGGGCATCCCCTCCTTTCTGTGATCACCTTCCGGTGCGCCCCGGCGTGCGCTTCGGATCGGGCGGAAGGGGGCGATACGCCCGTGAGCCGTGAAAGGCGCGGCCACGTCATCGGAAGGAGAACTTCGTGACCACGAAGTCTCAGGACCGCCGCAAGGTGCGTCTGTCGCGCGCCCTCGGCGTCGCACTCACCCCCAAGGCCGCCCGCTACCTCGAGAAGCGTCCCTACGCTCCCGGTGAGCACGGCCGCACCAAGCGCAAGGCCGACAGCGACTACGCCGTCCGTCTCCGCGAGAAGCAGCGTCTGCGCGAGCAGTACGGCATCCGCGAGAAGCAGCTGCGCATCGCGTTCAACGAGGCCCGCCGCACCGACGGCCTGACCGGTGAGAACCTGGTCGAGCTGCTCGAGATGCGTCTGGACGCCCTCGTCGTGCGTTCGGGCTTCGCCCGCACCACCGCGCAGGCTCGCCAGCTCGTCGTGCACCGCCACATCATGGTCGACGGCCAGCTCGTCGACCGCCCGTCCTTCCGGGTCAAGGCCGGTCAACTGATCCACGTCAAGGGCAAGAGCGAGGGCCTCGAGCCCTTCCAGGTTGCCGCCGCCGGTGGTCACGCCGAGGTTCTGCCCCCCGTTCCGGGCTACCTCGAGGTCGACCTCTCGACGCTGCAGGCCCGCCTGCTCCGTCGTCCCAAGCGCGCCGAAGTGCCCGTCACCTGTGACGTGCAGCTCGTCGTCGAGTACTACGCCGCCCGCTGATCCAGCGAGCAGAGAAGGGCGTCGGGGTTCCCCGGCGCCCTTCGTCGTTCCCGGGGCGGTCGCCTCTCCGAGACGCGCCGTCGCGAGGCGCCCAGCGGCATCCCGCATCCGACTCCCGCAGGACGGCGCAACGCTCGCAGGATCAGGGCCGAATGCCGCGAGGAACGTGCGCGAGCGCGAGTTGTGCGACGCGTCCCGGCGCAGCACAGACGCACGCCAGCGCCGGGTCGCGGCATCCAGCCCCATCCGATCCCCGCAGAACGGCGCAACGCTCGCATACTCGCGACCGAGTGCTGCGAGCAAGGCAATCGACTGCGAGCAGGGCGACGCGCCCAGCCGCACCGCGCGCGCGACGCCCGCGCACCCGCACGCTCGGCTTTCGCGCGCGGTGCACGGGGGCCGTCGCCTACGATGAGGGATGCCGCGAACGCGGCGTCGTATCGAGGAAGAAGTGGTGATCGTGAAAAGCCTCGTCTGGTTCGCGTTGGGCATCGCCGGTGGATTCGTCGCCGCCCACCTCGTCAACAAAGACCCCCGCGGTCAGGAGTTGCTCGCGCAGCTCGACTCCCGCATCGGCGAGTTCACCGACCACATGAGCGACGCGTACCACGACCAGGAGACCCGCCTGTCGGACATCCTCGATGATGCCAAGGGCGTCGCCGCCTCTGCCGCGGGTCACGTCACGGAAGCCGTGGATCACGCCGCCGACGCTGTCGGCAGTGCCGCCGCCGCTGCCAAGAAGACCGTTTCCCCCTCCGACTGACCTCTCCGCGCCCTCCGTCCGGCCGCCACTGGACGTAGCGCGCTCGCGCACGGAAAGACCCGCCATGAAAACCGCCGAGATCGCCCAGCGCTTCCTCGACTTCTTCGAGAAGAAGAATCACACGATCGTCCCCTCGGCCTCGCTCGTCACCGACGACCCGGCCCTGCTCTTCACCGTGGCGGGCATGGTGCCGTTCATCCCGTATCTCAGCGGCGTCGTGCCGCCGCCCTACCCGCGCGCAGCGGATGTGCAGAAGTGCATCCGCACCAACGACATCGAGGAGGTCGGCAAGACCCCCCGCCACGGCACCTTCTTCCAGATGCTGGGCAACTGGTCTTTCGGCGACTACTTCAAGGAAGACGCCATCCGTTTCGCATGGGAGCTGCTCACCGGCCCCGAGTCGGAGGGCGGTCTCGCCTTCGACCCGAAGGACCTGTGGGTCACCGTCTACGAAGAGGACGACGAGGCGCACGACCTCTGGCGCTCGCTCACCCCGCTGCCCGAGGAGCGTATCCAGCGCCTCGGCAAGGACACGAACTACTGGTCGACCGGCCTTCCCGGTCCCGCGGGCCCCTGCTCGGAGATCTTCTTCGACCGAGGACCCGACTACGGCATCGACGGCGGTCCCGCCACCGACGACGACCGCTACGTCGAGATCTGGAACCTCGTGTTCATGCAGTACGAGATCACGAACGTGCGCTCGAAATACGACTTCGACATCGTCGGCGAGCTCCCCGCGAAGAACATCGACACCGGCATGGGCCTGGAGCGCATCGCGTTCATCAAGCAGGGCGTCGACAACATGTACGAGACCGATCAGGTGCGCCCGGTGCTCGATCTTGCAGCGAAGCTGGCCGGCAAGGCCTACGGTCACGAGGCGCACGAAGACGACGTGCGCCTGCGCATCGTCGCCGACCACGTGCGTTCCTCGCTCATGCTGCTCGCCGACGGGGTGACCCCCTCGAACGAGGGTCGCGGCTACATCCTGCGCCGCATCATGCGGCGCGCGATCCGCTCGATGCGGCTGCTGGGCGTCGAAGGCGCGACCTTCCCCGAGCTGTTCGCCGCGTCGCGCGATGCGATGAAGGAGTCGTACCCCGAGGTCGAGACCGACTACGCCCGTCTCTCGGCGTACGCGATCGCGGAGGAGCAGACGTTCCTGCGCACCCTCGCGGCCGGATCGGCGATCCTCGACCAGTCGGTCGTCGAAGCGAAGAACGGCGGCGGCACCACCCTGTCGGGCTCCGAGGCGTTCCTTCTGCACGACACCTACGGCTTCCCGATCGACCTGACGCTGGAGATCGCCGAAGAGGCGGGTCTCACCGTCGACCGCGGTTCCTTCGATCAGCTCATGCTCGAGCAGCGCACCCGCGCCAAGGCCGACGCACGCGCCCGCAAGGGAGCCATCGCCGATCAGAGCGCGTACCGCGAGTTCCGTGCCCTCGGTGAAACGGTGTTCACCGGCTACACCGAGCTGCAGACGGAGTCGAAGGTCCTCGGCATCCTGATCGCGGGTCACGGCACCGATCGCGCCTCCGAGGGCCAGATCGCCGAGATCATCACCGCCGAGACCGCCCTCTACGCCGAGTCGGGCGGTCAGGTCGCCGACAAGGGCACCATCGTCGGCCCGGGCTACGCGCTCGAGGTGCTCGACGTGCAGCGTCCGGTGCCGGGCCTCATCAGCCACACCGTCGAGGTCACCACCGGCGAGGTGTCGGTCGGCGCTCCGGCGACGACCGTCGTCGACGCGCTGAACCGCCACTCGGCGCAGCAGGCGCACACCGCGACGCACCTCGTGCACGCGGCGATCCGCGACACCCTGGGCAAGACCGCCACGCAGACCGGTTCGCTGAACCGCGCCGGCTACATGCGGTTCGACTTCAGCTGGGGCTCCGCCCTGTCGCCCGAGACCCGCACCGAGATCGAAGACATCGCGAACAACGCCGTGCGCGACAACCTCGAGGTGACCACGCGCGTGATGTCGCTCGACGAGGCCAAGGCCGCCGGCGCCATGGCGCTGTTCGGCGAGAAGTATGGCGACACGGTGCGCATGGTCGACGTCGGCGGACCCTGGTCGCGCGAACTGTGCGGCGGCACCCACGTCGCCCGGAGCTCCGAGATCGGGCTGGTCAACCTCGTCGGCGAGCAGTCGGTCGGGGCCTCCAACCGGCGCGTGGAGGCCCTGGTCGGCCTCGACGCCTTCCGCGACCTCGCCGCCGAGCGGGCGATCGTGTCGCAGCTGTCCACGTCACTGAAGACACCGCGCGAGCAGTTGACCACGCGCATCTCGGAGCTCGCGGCGAGCCTCAAGGCCGCCGAGAAGAAGATCGCCGCCTTCGAAGCGCAGGCCCTCACCGGGCGTCTGCCGCAGCTGGTCGAGTCGGCCGTCGCCGTCGGCACGGTCCGCGTCATCGCCCAGAGCCTCGGGGAGGTCGCGTCGTCCGACGACGTTCGCTCGCTCGCGCTGCAGGTGCGCGACCGCCTGGGCTCCGACCCCGCGGTCGTCGCCCTGGCGAGCGTCACCAGCGGCCGTGCCACTGTCGTCGTCGTCACCAACGACGCCGCTCGCGAACGCGGACTCGCCGCCGGCGTTCTGGCGAAGGGTGCCGCCGGCGTCCTCGGCGGCGGCGGAGGCGGTCGTCCCGACGTCGCCCAGGGTGGCGGAACGGATGCCACGGCCCTGCCGCAGGCACTCGAGGGCATCGTCGCGGACGTGCGGGCGACCACCGCGTGACGGCGTTCCGGCGCGGCATCCGGCTGGGGATCGATGTCGGGCGCGCCCGCGTGGGCGTGGCCCGGTCGGACCCCGACGGGGTGCTCGCCGTTCCCGTCGAGACGGTGCCGCGCAAGGGCGAATCGGTGCGCCGCATCGCGGCTCTCGTCACCGAGTACGAGGCGTTCGAGGTGCTGGTCGGTCTGCCGCTGAACCTCCGAGGGGAAGACACGCCGTCGACGACCGACGCACGGGGCTTCGCGGAGGCGCTGGCGGCGGCTCTGCCGGTGCCCGTGAGGCTGGTCGACGAGCGTCTCAGTACGGTGTCGGCGCACAGCGTTCTGCGGGAGGCAGGACGTTCCCAGCGTGAGTCTCGTAGCATTGTGGACCAAGTCGCCGCTGTGGTGCTGCTGCAGCAGGCGCTCGACGTGGAGCGAAAGTCCGGTGAGCCGGCCGGACCCGCCGTATCACCGGGACAGGAGCCCGCCTGACATGCCCGAGAATCAGCCGCCCGAGAGCGATCCGTTCGCCGACCTCTACGGGCGTCTGCCCGACC